>JAPKBZ010000048.1 GCA_028823175.1 Myxococcota bacterium | reverse complement strand
CTGAGCCCGCTCTGAGCCCGGCGGTCCTTTCCGGCGTCGCCGGTTTTGCTAAGTATTCGCTCCCCGGTCCCGGGGAGTTTTTTTCATGCCTGCAATCTCATTGCCCGAGTCCGCATCGGTCTCGGGCATTCTTGATCCCGCCGATTCATCCCAGGCCGCTCGGGCACTTCTGGGCCATTGGTTGGGTCTCCAGGCCAGTCTTTGCCTATCGCCTGTGCTCGCCCGGAAATGCCTCGAGGCCAGCGACGGTGATCCCGAGGCGGCCTTGGGCCGGTCCGGTCGCCGGCCGGGGGCGAGTCCACGGGAAATTGAGGACTGGATCAGCGAGTTGGCTCGCAGGGGGGTGCGTGCACTTCCGTGCACGGCAGCGGCCTATCCCGCGCGGCTTCGGGCACTCACCGACCCGCCGCCCCTGCTCCTGGTTCGCGGGCAGGTCGGCGCCCTCGTCGCCTCTGGGGTGGCTCTGGTCGGGGCCCGGGCGGCCAGCGGCTACGGCCGCCGGATGGCGACGGAACTCGCCGCCGCCCTCGCCCAGGCGGGGTTGGTGGTCGTCTCCGGGCTCGCGCGAGGCGTGGACGCCGCCGCCCATCGGGGCGCCCTGGCGGGCGGCGGTCGAACTCTGGCGGTGATGGGGTGCGGGCCCGATCGCATCTACCCGCCGGAGCACGCCGAACTGGCCGGCCAGGTGGCCGATTCCGGGGCCGTGTTGAGCGAGCTTCCCCCGGGACGTCCTCCCGCCGCCGCCCATTTCCCCCTGCGCAACCGGCTGATTAGTGGGTTGGTCGAGGCGGTGGTGGTGGTCGAGGCGCGGCCCCGCAGTGGCTCGCTGATCACGGCTCGGCACGCCCTCCAACAGGGCCGAGAAGTTCTCGTGGTTCCGGGCCGGATCGACTCGGTTCAGGCCCAGGGCTCCAATGCCCTTCTGCGCGAAGGCGCGCGCCCGGTGCTCGAGGCCAGGGATGTCCTTGAGGCCCTGACCGGCCCCTTCCGAGCGTTGCCCGAGCCGGTTCGCCCGGATCCGCTTGGGGTCGAGGGAGTCCCCTCTGGGCAAGACCCCGCCGCACTCTATGCGGCCTTGGTCGACGAGCCCCGGAACAGGGACGATCTCCAGCGTCGCATGCAGTGGCCCTCCGGTCGCTTCGCCCTGGCTCTGATGGAACTCGAAATGGCGGGGTGGGTGGAGGACGATCGCGATGGACGCCTCTCCGCGGTTCCCGCTCGGCGAAGGGCGCCCCCAAACGGGGCTTGAAGCGCTTCCGAGCCATCCACGCGATGGGCTACCGTGGCTTCGGACCCCGTCGGGGCGGATTTCCCGCGAGCTTCGCGGAAGCTCGCGGGAGACCGGTCGCCGAGGGGGGCGGGCGTTTCTGCGAAGGAAGGGTGAGATGGTTTTTAAGACAGGGGAGAACCCCCGGCTCGTGGTGGTCGGCGGCGGGCTCGCGGGCTGCGAAGCGGCATGGCAAGCCGCCCGCAGGGGGATCGAAGTCACGCTGTACGACATGAAGCCCGAGCGCATGTCCCCCGCCCATATTTCCGAGGACTTCGCCGAGATGGTCTGTAGCAATTCACTGCGGGCGAGTCCGATCCACAATGCGGTCGGCCTGCTCAAGGAGGAGATGCGCCGAATGGGCTCGCTGATCCTCGAGGCGGCGGCCGCCACCGCGGTTCCGGCGGGTCGAGCGCTTGCGGTGGACCGACAGAGATTCGCCCAATACGTCACCCGGGCCGTAGAGAAAAATTCCCGCATCGAGATTCGTCGCGAACTCGTTGCCGAAATTCCGGACGACCCCTTCGTAGTTTTGGCCACCGGCCCCCTGACGGCCCCCGAGTTGGCGCGCGATCTTCAGCGACTGCTCGGGGAGGAGTACCTCTACTTCTACGATGCGATCGCACCGACCCTCTACGCGGATTCCATCGATCACAGCGTCGTCTTTCGGGCCTCCCGGTACGAGGATGGCGAGGGCGATTACCTGAATATTCCGATGGACCAAGGCCAGTACAGGGCCTTCGTCGATGCCTTGCTCGAGGCGGAAACGGTTCCCCTGCACAAGTTCGAGAAGGCGCTCTACTTCGAGGGGTGCCTGCCCATCGAGGAGATGGCGCGAAGGGGGCCGCAAACCCTGGCCTACGGCCCGATGAAGCCGGTAGGGCTCACCGACCCACGGACCGGAAAGCGTTCTCACGCGGTCGTTCAACTCCGCCAGGAGGATGACGCAGGCGTTCTCTTTAATCTCGTCGGCTTCCAAACAAAACTTCGGATCGGCGAGCAGAAGCGGATTCTCAAGACCCTACCGGGTCTTGAAAAAGCCGTGTTCGCGCGTTTTGGGTCGGTCCACCGCAACACCTACGTCAACGCGCCGGTGCGGCTCGCGCCGACCCTCGAACTGAAGGCGCGCAAGGGACTCTACCTAGCGGGCCAGATAGCCGGAGTGGAGGGCTACGTGGAGTCGGCGGCCCTCGGCGGAATTGCGGGCATCAACGCTTCGCGGGCGATTCGAGGCGAGCCCGAACTGCGGGCTCCCGCTCTGACAGCGCACGGGGCCTTGCTCGCCCACCTCGGAAATACGGGTGTGAAAGATTTTCAGCCGATGAACGTCAACTTCGGCCTTTTTCCGCCCCTGGAGCCGATCCCGGGATCGAGTCGGCCACGAAAACGGCCCAAGCGAGAAAAGCACGAGGCCCTGGCTTCCCGCGCCCTTGACGCCCTGGAGGCGTATCGGCAGGCGGCAAGCCCGGGGGACGAATGAACTGGGAGCGCGCCATCGGGGATTTCGACCGGCACCTGCGGGTCGAGCGAGGGCTTTCCTCCAATACCTGCCGCGCTTATCTCGCCGATATTCGGATGCTGGCGGAATCGCTGGGGTCGGAATGCCGCCCGGAGCAGGTCGATCCGGACCAGGTCCGCTACTGGCTCGCCGGGCTCCACGCTGAACGCAGTGCGGCGACCTTGGGCCGGCGTCTGGCGGGGGTGCGGGCCTTCTTTCGATTCCTTCAGCGCGAGGAAGTGGTTGTTCTGGACCCCACGGCGGGAATCCCGGCGCCCAAATTGCCCAAGCGGGTGCCCCGCCCTCTGTCCGTTGACGACTGCTTCTCCCTGGCGGAAAACGCGAGCGAGATGCCTTCTCGGGGAGCCGAGCAGCCGCGCCAGCGGCTGGCCAAGCTCCGGGATACGGCCATCGTCGAGCTGCTCTACGGCACGGGGATGCGGGTCGGAGAGCTCGCGGCGCTGGATGTGCGTGATGTCGATCTCCACGTGGGCGAAGTCAGGGTCCTGGGCAAGGGCAACAAGGAGCGCGTGTTGCCGATTCCCGAGAAAGCTCGCGAGGCAGTCGCGATCTGGCTCGATGAGCGTCGCCGTCCCGGGGTTCTCGGCGAGCCGCTTTTCATCGTGCTGCGGCGCAACCACGAGCAGGAGCCCCGCCGGCTCTCGGCCCGAGACGTTCGCCGGGGGCTTGCTCGGCGGGCCCGGGCCCTGGGGCTGAACGATCGGGTGCATCCCCACCGTTTGCGCCATAGCTATGCGACCCATCTGCTCGATATGGGTGCCGATCTGCGGGAAATCCAGGAACTTCTGGGCCACGCTAGCCTGTCCACGACCCAGAAGTACACGGCCGTATCAGTGGAACATCTGCGCCAGGTGTACGACAGTGCCCACCCTCGGGCCCACGGAGGCGAAGTCTCCTCGGGTTCCCAGGCGCCTTCCGGGAGGTCCGGTTCCTCCGCGGGGCGGGGCAAGGGTGGTAAGCCGGACAAGCGGCGCGGACAGCAACGCGGCAAGGAGAGAGAAGAATGAATGGTGAGAGGACGCGGAGCACGACCGTGGTCGCCATCCTGCGCGAGGGCCGGGTGGCCATGGCCGCCGATGGCCAAGTCACCGTGGGCGAAATGGTGATGAAACAAAAGGCCGAAAAGGTTCGGAAAGTGGCGGGGGGCAAGGCCGTGGTGGGTTTCGCCGGCGGCGTGGCCGATGCTTTGACCCTGCTCGAACGATTGGAGGTCAAGCTCGAGGCCTCACCGGGAAATATCCGTCGGGCCGCTGTCGAACTCGCCCGGGATTGGCGAACCGACCGCATGCTCCGGCGACTCGAGGCCATGCTTCTTCTCGGAGATGCCGATTCGCTACTCGTGGTTTCCGGGAACGGCGACGTGATCGAGCCCGATGACGGTATCGCGGCGATCGGCTCCGGCGGCCCGTACGCGCTGGCGGCAGCACGCGCCCTCGCCCAGCACACGGAAATGGGAGCGGAAGATATTGCGAGCGAGGCCCTTCTTGTGGCCGCGAAGATTTGCATCTACACCAACGATTCAATCAGCGTAGAAAGTCTTCCATGAGTTCAATTCCCACCTTTACTCCCCGAGAGATCGTTTCCGAACTTGATCGCTATATCATCGGCCAGCGCGAGGCCAAGCGCGCGGTCGCCATTGCGTTGCGAAATCGCTGGCGGCGTCAGCAGGTTTCGAGTGATCTCCGGGACGAAATTGCTCCGAAGAACATCATTATGATCGGGGCGACGGGGGTAGGGAAAACCGAAATTGCCCGCCGCCTGGCCAAACTCGCCCAGGCTCCGTTCATCAAGGTCGAGGCATCAAAATTTACCGAGGTCGGTTATGTCGGGCGGGATGTCGAGTCGATCATTCGCGACCTCACCGAGTTGGCCATCTCCCTGGTGACCGAAGAGTCGAAGAAAGCCGTCGCGGCCAAGGCGGAAGACCAGGCCGAGGAGCGAATTCTGGATACGCTTCTCCCCGTTCCCCCAGTGGCGACCTCTCCCGATTCGACCATTCAAAATGTGCCCAACGAAACCCGGGAGAAACTTCGAAAATTACTTCTACTCGGCGAACTCGATGATCGTGAAATTGAGGTGGAGTTGTCGGATGAGGGAAGTGGCCCCTCCATGTCGATCATGACCCCCCAGGGCGTCGAAGAGATGGGCGTTCAATTCAAGGATCTTTTGGGGGGCATGTTTCCGAACAAGACGAAGCGCCGCCGCATGAAAGTCAGCGAAGCCCGGGTCGCCTATGCCAACGAGGAAGCCACTCAACTCCTGGATCAGGACGAAGTCAGAGAGCTTGCCGTTCGACGAGTCGAGCAGACGGGAATCGTCTTCCTGGATGAAATCGACAAGATCGCCGTGGGGGTGGCGGGAAAACAGGGGCCCGACGTCTCCCGGGAGGGCGTTCAGAGGGATTTGCTTCCCATCGTCGAGGGGTCGACCGTCCAGACCAAGCATGGGCCGGTTGCGACGGATCATATTCTTTTCGTCGCCGCAGGTGCATTCCACGTCGCCAAGCCTTCGGATCTAATTCCGGAACTCCAGGGGCGCTTTCCCATTCGCGTCGAGTTGGCGAGTCTTAGCCGGGATGACCTCGTCCGGATTCTGAGTGAGCCGGCGAACTCACTGGTTCGACAGTACACGGCACTGATGGCCACCGAGGGGATCGACCTCGAATTCACCAAAGAGGGGGTTGATGCCATCGCCGATGTGGCCGCACGGGTCAACGAAAACGCGGCGGATATCGGGGCCCGTCGGCTCCATACTGTGATGGAGAGGTTGCTCGACGAGCTGAGTTTCGAGTCGCCAGACCTTTCGGCTCGGACCGTGGTCGTCGATGGAAAAATGGTCGAGGAACGTCTTGGAGAGTTGGTCGAAGACCAGGATCTCTCCCAGTATATTCTCTGAGACGCCGGAGCAGTTCGGTCCACTTGGGCTTGGGGGCATCTTGACGGCAGGTAGCGCTCATATCCTGGTGGCAGACGACGAGCAGGGCGTCTTGGATGCCCTTGCCGAAATCGCTGCCGCGCTGGGCCTTGGTTTTCAATCCGCGCGGAGCATGGCGCGCGTCCTTGAAATCGCGAGGGCTTCGTCGCCAGCGGTCATCGTTCTGGGTAGAGCTCTGGAGGGAGAGAACGTTCGTCGCGGGTTGGCTCAGCTTGGCCAAAACGATCCCGATACCCGGATTATCCTACTCTCCGATGGACAAGAGCACGAACGGCTGCTCGATGCCTTGGAGGACGGCGCGTCGGATTACCTCGCCCGGCCCCTGCATGCTCGGGAGGCTCGCCTCGCGGTTCAGCGAGCGATTGCCAGCTGGCATCGCCGCAAGGAGGAAGCACGCTTTAGGGAACTCGTTGCGGGGGTTCTCGAAAACCGTGAGGCCGACCCCGGGCCCGCCTCGGTTATGCGCATGGATGATCCCCTCGCGGCTCTCGCCCAATCCACCGTGGACGCGGCTGCGGCCGCCCTGGGTCTCGGCAAGGTTTCATTGATGATGCTCGATGCGCCAGGCAATTGGCTCAGAGTCGTGGCCAGTGCGGGGCATCGAGTGGCTCCGAATCAGATGGACGTGATGCTCCCGGGCGAAGGGGTGGCGGGATTCGCTCTGGGTCAAGGGCTTCCCCAGTTGGTTATCGATGCGAAGAGCGATCCTCGCTACCGAAGCCTCGTTGTTCCCGAGCGCTACGCGGATCGATCCTTTGCCGTGGTTCCCCTCCTCTCGGAGGGGCGAGGAGTGGGTGTTTTATGCGGCTCGCAGCGTCAGGATGGCCGGCCGCTGGACGACGATGCGCTCCTGCTTCTGCGCCTGCTCGGTCAAAAGTTCATGACGGGGTGGGGTTGGGCGGGTGGCGTTTCAGGCCGGCGCCAGCCCCGGGCAGCCGGTCTGGGCGAATTTGACGATACGGTGGCGTCGGCGGAGTATTCGACGGGTGGGTCCGATCGCCTCGAACTCCTTTCCGAGCAGGCGGTCTTCCTGGAAAGTGATGGGGACGCCGAACTCGCCCGGGAAATCTGCCAGGCCGCCAACCTCGAACTGGGTCCAGAGGCCACATTGGCTTCTGCCCTGGCCACCCTTGCGAAGGGGATTTCAGCGGATTTGGTTTCGCTCTATCTCGCGGACCCCAATGCAGGCGTGCTCAATCTCGAAGCCTCGGCCGGCGGGGGAGGCGCCCGGGATCGACGGAATCTGCCACTATCCCCGGGGTTGACCGCGCGAGTTCTCGAAAAGGGGGCCGTCGTTCTTTGCATGAAGCCTCTCCGGGAGCCCGAGTTCGATTTCGACATCGATACGCCCGAGGATGGAATTCCACTCCCCCTACTATTTATGCCGATTTCCATTCGTGGGAGGGTTATCGGGCTGGTGCGGGCCTTCCTTCAGCAGGGCGCCCCTGTATCTTCCCGGACGGGTGAGGTGGCCGCCGCGGTGCTCTCTGCTGCGGTGCGGAACGGCCTTCTGTACCGTAGCTTGGTCTCGAGTATCGAAGAGATTGCCGAGGCTCGGCGCCTCGGACGCAGCTGAAACCCGCGTCCGAGTCCCAAATTCGGGTGGCTCTGGAGCTGGGACCTTGGCGAGTCGCTGTTAAGAAACCCCTTGGAGATGAGATTCCAGAATGCAGAGCTTGATCGAGAAGGCTGATGTGCTGGTCGAGGCGTTGCCCTATATGCGGCGCTTTGTCGGCAAGACCATCATCATCAAATACGGTGGCCACGCGATGACGGATGACTCGCTCAGGGCCTCGTTTGCGGTGGATGTCGTTCTTCTTAAGTTCATCGGTCTCAAGCCGGTGATCGTTCACGGCGGAGGGCCGCAGATCGCGGCGACCCTGGATCGACTCGGCATGGAGTCGACTTTCGTCGAAGGCCTTCGGGTCACGGACGACGAGACGATGGACGTCGTCGAGATGGTGCTCGGGGGTAAGGTCAACCGGGAGGTCGTCGATTCGATTCAACGGGCGGGCGGGCGCTCGGTTGGGCTCACCGGGAGCGATGGCGCGCTTTTGCAGGTTTGCCGAAAACAGGTGAACGGAAAAGATATTGGCCGGGTGGGCGAGATCGTTGAGATCGACCCCAGGGTCCTGGACTCTGTTTCAGAGTCGGGTTTTATCCCGGTGATTGCCCCCATCGGGGTCGATCGCGATGGGCTCACGTATAACGTCAACGCAGATGAAGCCGCGGGGGGATTGGCCAGCGCTCTCGAGTCGGAGAAATTGATGCTGCTGACCGATGTCGAAGGTGTGCTGGATTCCGAGGGTACCTTGATCAGTCAGATCAAGGCGGGCGAGGTGGAGAAGTATTTCTTGGATGGCACGATCACAGGCGGGATGATTCCGAAGGTACGGTGCTGCGTCGACGCCCTCGAGCACGGGGTTTCCCGGGCTCATATCGTCGATGGACGAGTTCTCCACGCCGTCCTGCTCGAAATTTTTACTGACGATGCGGGAGTGGGTACCCTGTTGACCCCCTGACCCGAAGTCTTTGCAACCTGAGAGGCCACTCGAAATGCCGAAAGATTTTCTGACTGTCGCCGACTGGTCCGCCGAGGAGTTGTTGGGTCTGCTCGCTCGCGCTCAGGAATTGCGCAGCCTCCACCGGGCTGGCCAACGGCCTCAGACTCTGCAGGGGCGAACCCTCGCCATGTACTTCGAGAAGCCATCTTTGCGCACCCACGTGACTTTCGAAGCCGGGATCGCTCAACTCGGTGGGCACGCGATCGTTTTGCGCCCAGACCAGGTGGGGATCGGCACCCGGGAGAGCGCTCTGGATGTGGCCCTGAACCTTTCGCTCTGGATCGATGGCTTGATGGCGCGAACGTTTAGTCACGAACTGGTGGAACAGTTGGCCGAGCATGCGGCGATTCCCGTGATCAACGGGCTGACGGATCGCCTGCACCCGTGCCAGGCGATGGCCGACTTGCAGACGATCGCGAACCTCATGAATCCCCGGGACGCCACGATCTGCTACGTGGGCGACGGCAACAACGTGGTGAGTTCATTGATCCTTCTGGCTGCGGTACTTGGCATGCGGTGTCGGGTCGCGACGCCGAGCAGCCACCGACCTCCATCCTGGGTCGACAAGAAGGCGGCGGAGCTCGGGGCCGTGAGCGGGGCCGAAATCAGCTGGTTCGAAGATCCCGAGTCCGCGGTCGAGGGGGCCGACTTCATCTACACCGATACCTGGACCAGCATGGGCCAGGAGGAGGAGGCCGAGGAGCGGCGAAAGGTCTTTGCCCCTTACCAGGTGAACCGGCGACTCGTCGCGCGCGCCCCCAAGGCCTGGCTGATGCACTGTCTGCCGGCCCATCGGGAGGAGGAGATCACGGGGGAGATGCTGGATGGGGACCGAAGCCTGATCTACGAGCAGGCAGAGAACCGCCTCCACGCCCAGAAGGCAATCCTCGAGCGGGTCATGCGGCCCGAAGGCGTGGAATAGGTCGATCTCCCCAGGGGGGCGCTCCTTTTCCGGAGACGCCCTGGAAACCGAGGGTCGGCGCCGCCCCAGCCCCCAGCCCGAGGTTGGCGAGCACCCGGTCGCGGGCGCCTGAAGGGGCCTGGGAGGTCGAGGCCCGGCTTGAAGCGAGCGGAGCCTCAGTTTTCGGGCCGAACGTCCGATGGAATGGGGTAGGGGGACTCTCTTCTTTAGCCCCCCCGGAGATCGGATGTCCCGACGAAACGATGGCGAGCCAGCGACGAGGGGTGTGTTGCGCCCGGTGCCGGAATTTGACCCCACCCAGATGGAACTGAGTCCGGAGGAGGCCTTCCTACTCTCCCGGCTGGACGGTTCCACGCCCTGGGCGCTGCTCGTCGAATCGTCGGGGTTCGCCCCGGAATGGGCCGAGGCCTGTTTGTTGCGATGGCTCGACGCGGGCGCCGTGGAACCGGTGGCTGGACCCTGGGACGCGGACTCCCCCACGACCGATTTGGGGGTCGACGCCAAAACCCAGAATCGGGTGATCGAGTTCGAATCGCGCTTGGGCGGGACCTACCACCAGATTCTCGGTGTCGAGGCCGGGGCGGATCAGCGTGCGATCAAGCAAGCCTATTTTAAACTTTCCCGGGAATTTCATCCGGATCGTTTCTTTCGCGCCCAACTCGGCTCCTGGGGCGACCGCCTCTCACTGATCTTCAAGACAATTCTTGGCGCGTACGAAGCGCTCTCACGGCCGGGAAAAGGTAATTCGAGATGTCCGGAAATCGAGGCGGACGGGAGCTCCAGCTCTCGGCCCATCCATGCTGCCCATCAAGGTGCTGGTTTCGAAAAGCTGAGGCGTCTCGGACAGCGCACCCTGCACACCGTGCCGCGTCCGATTCTCAAGGAACGGAGTAAGAAAGCCCAGTCCTTTTTCGAGGCGGCCCAGGTCGCTGAGAGAGAGGGGCGCGCCGACGAGGCCTCGGCGAATGTGCGCCTCGCGGTCGTCTTCGACCCGAGTAACCTTGCCTATCGAATCGCTCTTCGGGAGATGCTCGGCCGAATCGAGCAGGGGGCAGCGCCTCCTACTCGCGAGGATTTCGAGGTGATCACGGGAAGAAGCGCTGAGGACTTGACCGTGATGCTCAAGAGCATCGAGGACATGATCTCTGAGCGACCCGGAGATATAGCGCTCTACGAACGCGCCGCCTCGGTGGCTCTCGCGCGTAACGACCTCGGCCGAGCCCTGGCCTTCGCCCGGATTTCGGTCGAACGGAGCCCGCAGGTTGCCCGCTATCACAGCACCCTGGCTCGGGTTCACGCAGCCCAGGGGCATACGGACCAGGCTCGCCGCGAGTTCGAGTTGGCTCTTGAGCGAGATCCCCAGGATCGCGAAGCACGGCGAGGCCTGGATGGCCTAGTCACGGCCGGCATGAGCCAGGGAGTGAGCCGTGGGTAGGGTGATCGGTATCGATCTCGGAACGACAAATTCCTGCGTTGCGGTGGTGGACGACGGCCAGCCCGTGGTCATTCCCAACGCGGGCGGGTACAAGACGACCCCCTCGGTCTTCGCAATTGCCTCGGAGTGCGAGTATCTCGTGGGCTACCGCGCGAAACGGCAAGCCATTACCAATGCGAAAGACACGGTATTCGCGGCCAAAAGGCTGATCGGCAGGCGCTTCGATTCGGTAGAAGTTCAGCGTTCCAGAGGGCTTTACCCCTATGCGATACTGGAAGGGCCGAACGCGGACCCCAGGATTCGGGTCGCCGACAGAATTTTTACGTGCTCCGAGATCTCGGCGACCATCCTTCAGGAGATGAAGAAGGTCGCCGAGGCCTACCTCGGCGAGAGCGTGGACGCGGCGGTGATTACCGTACCCGCCTATTTCAACGACGCCCAGAGGCAATCGACCCAGGATGCAGGGCGGATCGCTGGGCTCGATGTTCTTCGAATCATTAATGAGCCCGCCGCCGCAGCGCTCGCTTACGGAATGGGACGTGAAGAAGAAGAAAAAATCGCGATCTATGATCTGGGTGGCGGAACTTTCGACATGTCTATCCTTGAAATGTCCGCGGGGGTCGTTGAGGTTCTGGCGACCGCGGGAAATACTTTCCTGGGAGGAGAGGATTTCGATCGTCGAATCGTTGACCACCTCCTGGACGTCTTTGAGAAGGACACGGGGATCGATCTGAAGGGCGATCCAGTCGCCATGCAGCGCCTCAAGGACGCGGCAGAGAAGGCGAAGTGCACGCTCTCTCTCAGGGAAGTGGCGGAAATCAACCTGCCCTTCCTTGGCTCCGGCGCAGAAGGCCCCTGTCATCTCGCCTGCGAAATTCGGCGCGACGAACTCGAGTCCTTGGTGGAAGATATCGTCGATGGCACCCTGGAAAGCGTTCAGCGTTGTGTGAAGGACGCAGGTCTGAATGCCGATGAAATCGATCACGTTGTGGTCGTTGGGGGGCAATCCCGCATGCCGATGGTTCAGCAGGCGGTGGCGAATTATTTCGGCCAGCGGCCCCACAAGGGAGTCAACCCGGACGAAGTCGTCGCCCTAGGAGCCGCGATCCAGGGCAGTGCCCTCGTTGAGGGCACCCAGGATGTTCTGTTACTCGATGTCACTCCGCTCTCCCTGGGCATCAGCACCTACGGCGGTCATTTCTCGCGCCTGATCGAGCGCAATACGACCGTCCCTGTAAATAAGTCTCACCTCTTCACGACGACTCGGGACGATCAGGCCGCAGTGAAGATTCGTGTGTTCCAGGGAGAAAACGAGCAGGCTCTGGAGAATGACATGCTCGGCGAATTCGTTCTTTCGGGAATCCCGCCCGCGCCCAAGGGGGAGCCCGAGATCGAGGTGGGCTTCGATATCGATTCGAGCGGAATCGTCAGCGTCTCGGCCCGGGATCTGGCCACGGGGCGCCAGCAGTCGATCACCGTCAATTCCAAGAGTTCACTCTCCTGCGAGGAGGTGGACTTGATTATCGAGGAAAACACCCGATTGGAGCTGGCGTTCAGGGGCTGAGAGGAGCCCTTTCCCGGCCAGACCCCGGGTGAAAAATTCGGATGAGTGGGTAGACTCCCGCCTCCACGAGCTTTCAGGCAGGGCCTGAGGCTCCCAAGGAGGTTACCCATGGCTCGAAAGGATTCCGTGAACCGGGTTTGTCTCGCCTACAGCGGCGGGCTCGATACCTCGGTCATTCTGCGCTGGCTCATCGAGGAGTACGACTGCGAAGTCGTTGCCTACTGTGCCGATGTGGGACAGGAAGAGGAGCTCTCTGGGCTCGACGAGAAGGCCGCCGCCACAGGCGCCGTCGATTGTGTTGTGAAGGATCTTCGGGAGGAGTTTGCCCGGGACTACGTCTACCCGGCCATCCGGGGAGCTGCGGTCTACGAGGGCGTTTACCTGCTGGGTACCGCACTCGCCCGCCCGCTCATCGCCAAGCACCATGTAGAGGTCGCCCGGGCCACGGGGTGCGACGCCGTGGCTCATGGGGCGACGGGCAAGGGGAATGATCAGATTCGCTTCGAGCTCGGATTCCGGGCGCTGGCGCCGGAGCTCGAGGTGATTGCCCCCTGGCGGGAATGGGACCTTCGCTCTCGGACCGATTGCATCGTATACGCCGAGAAATACGATATCCCCATCACCGCCTCGGTGGCCAAGCCCTATTCGATGGACCGAAACCTTATGCATGTTTCCTACGAGGGAGGGATTCTCGAAGATCCCTGGACAGCGCCCGAGGAGGAAATGTTCATCACGACGGTGGCTCCGGAATTGGCTCCCGATGAGATGGAGGAATTGGTGATCTCCTTCGAGAAGGGGAACGCCACAGCTCTGGACGGAGAGGCCCTTTCACCCGCCGAGTTGATCGTGAAGCTCAATCTGATCGCCGGGCGTCATGGAGTAGGTCGAGTCGATCTGGTTGAGAATCGCTTTGTTGGTCTGAAATCTCGGGGCGTCTACGAGACTCCCGGTGGAACCGTTCTTCATGCCGCCCATCGAGCCATGGAATCCATCACGATGGATCGCGAGGTGATGCACGAACGCGATCGGATGGCCCCGCGTTTCGCCGAGTTGATCTACAACGGCTTCTGGTTTGCGCCTGAGATGGACTATATGCGGGCCGCTATCGATGTATCCCAGAAAAATGTCACGGGCGAGGTTCGGGTCAAACTCTATAAGGGCAACGTGACGATCCAGGGTCGACGCTCCCCCGTTTCGCTCTACTCCGAAAACCTGGTGACGTTCGAGGAGGATCAGGGCGCCTACGATCAACGCGATGCCGGTGGCTTTATTCGGCTCCAGGGGCTTCGACTCGGCGCTCAGAACGATTAGCCCTAAGCGACGATTTCAGTCCCTTCCGCCAAGGAATTCGAGCAGGTAGGGCACCGAGATCTTCATCACGTCTACCTCGGGGGCGAGATCTTCGGCCAGGGCGAAGAGGTAGCTGAGGGTCTTGGCGTAGAGCAGGAGGTCATTCGGGAGCTGAAGCCCGGGTGTCTCTTGGAGCAATCGCTTGGCCTCGTCCTTGAGCCCCAGGACCTGGCTTCCGGGGCCTTGCATGAGTCCTTCGCTGCCCCCTTCGCTTGCGATCCTCTCGAGCATGCTCGAGACCGCCTGGTGAACACCGGCCTCGGCGCCGGGGGCGATCATGTCCAGGGCCTTCATGCGCTCGATGAAACGATCCGCATCCCGCTGCATGAGGGCGAAGATGCCCTGGCGCATTTCATTGCGGAGTTCTGGGGAAAGCCTTCGATGAAGACCAAAGTCGACGAATAGGACCCGAGGAGATTGCTGGGCACCCGCCTCGTCGATGACGAAGAGGTTGCCGGGATGGGGGTCGGCGTGAAAGAGGCCGTCCTTGAAGACCTGGCGTGCGTAGGCTCTGGCCAGGATTTCGACGATCTGGGCCGGCTGAACCCCCAAGGCTTCGAGTCCGGGTCGATCGGCAAGGCCGATGCAGGGAAAGTAGAGCATGGTGAGGACTCGGCGACGGCTGAGGTCGGCGACGATTTCGGGGACCTGGATGGCAGGATCATCGGCGAGGTTTTCGGCGATCTCCGCCGCGGCTCGGGCCTCCTGGGTAAAATCGAGCTCGTCGGCCAAGCCATCGGCAAATTCAGCGAAAAAGCGCTCGAAATCCGCGCGCCAGCGGCCCCGCGCACCCAGCCAGAGCAGTATCCGCCCGAGGCCCCGGAGCAGCTTGAGGTCCGCCGCCAGCGAGGCCTGGAGCCACGGGTATTGGACTTTGACGACCACCGGGGTGCCGTCGGGCAGGGTGGCGCGATGAACCTGGGCGATGGAGGCGGCACCCAGGGGCGTGGGATCGAACTCGGGGAAGGCCTGATGCAGGGGTTGCCCCAGCTCGGACTCGATGACGTCCCGAATCTGCGCCAGGGGCAGGGGCGGGACCCGGTCACGAAGGGCGGCGAGGGGTGCGGTGGCCGCCTCGGGGATCAGATCCGGGCGGGTGGCCGCGAATTGGCCGGCTTTCACGTAGGCCCCTCGTAAGGAGCCGAGGAGCCTGGCCCAGCGCTCGGCGATGCGTCTCAGGGCCGCGCTTTCATCCTCGGCCGACGCCGGCCCGGGGCTCAGACGCCCGCGCAGGGATGTGTAGAAAAGCTCCAGCAGGCTGGCGAGAGCGCAGCCGACGATCCGAATCGCGGGTTCCACCCCGCTGGTTCGCAGGCGGGCTCGGACGCTTCGAAGCGCCCGGGCTTTCGGCGGGTTGGGAAGGCGTACTTCCCCGGAGGGGGTCGTTCGTGTGGCGTGGTTGTCCCGACCCTCGTATTTGTCCTCGAGACGCAGAGTCATTCTGGACGTTTCTCCGTTGACAGCCGAGCGACGGATGGGCATCGCCTGGGTCTGTCCCGTGGGTACTCTAGGAAAAGGTGAGCCCGAATGGCATCCCGTGTGGAGGGAAGTCGTTGAGACCGGGGCAGTTGGGGCGATCGGGGACTATTCTCCTGTCCCGGGATTCGGCGACCGCCTCGCCGGGTTTGGATTTACGCACAACAGGTGATCTTCGAAGGAGCTCATGAATGACCGGAATTGGAAACCGAGGCAGCCTATTGGCAGCCGCCCTTGTCTGCTTCGTGGGGGGTGCTGAGATTGCGGTCGCTCAGGAGGATGCCGAAGGAGCGGGTCCGAGCTTCAAAGAAGGTGACGTCATCACCTACGAGAATCTCAATGTCCTGAAGAGCTATCTGCCCGAGCCGTTCTGGGATAACCGGGATTTCTTCTTCTACGAGGGCATGCAACTCGAGATCGGACCTTTCCATCGGGACTATTCAGGACCGGAAGCCTACAAGGCGGCCACCGAGAAGGGACGAGGTGGGCCTCGCATTGGGCCGGATAACAGCCTTGAGAATTACGAAGCAGGCCGCCCCTTTCCCATGGATGAGATCGACTGCGCGACGGACCCGCTGGCGGGGGTCAAGATCATGTGGGATTTTGATTACGCGTGGGCGGGGGCCGGCGGCGACGGAAGCTTCTACTACTCGTACTGGGATCGTGGCGAGGAGTTGCCCCTCTATTACGAGGGCGAGTCAAAGAGCGTGTTCCTGTCCCATAGAGTCGAGCCGCAATACGCCAAGAACAAGGGGGACGTATTCCGGAACGAGAAGCGGAAGAATGCTTTCGGGGTCGACGTGACTGCCCCCTTCGACGCTCGCGGAATCATGCTCATGTCCTACAGGTACAAAACCACAGACAATGCCCGAGACGATGCCAAGAACGACGATACATGGGTCTACCTGCCCACTCTGCGTCGCGTCCGGCGCATATCGACCGCTCAGCGTACGGATTCCATCTCGGGCACCGACTTCACCTTCGATGATCTGAATAGCTTCGCGGGAATCGTGCCCCAATACGAATGGGAATGCCTCGGTGAGATCGATCTCATCGCTCCCTCGAATACGAAAGTGCTCGCTTTTCCCTACGAGCGAGATCACAATTTCGGGCCCTATGGGCTCTCCTTCGCCGACGATCGTTGGGAGGTTCGGAAAGTCTTCAAGATTAGAATGACTCCGAAGAACGCCGACCACCCCTATCACCACAAAGATATCTTCATCGACCAGCAGACTCTGCGGGCACTTTATTCCTTCGCATACGATCAGAAGGAAGAACTTTGGAAGATCATCTGGCACAACAAGCGCTGGAGTGAAGAGGAACTCACGGACGACTATTACCCCGGTTGGGAGGGTGTCCCGGAGCCCCGCGCCCAGCAGATCGTCAGTGATATCATTACAAACGTGCAGACTGGGACGGGCAACCGGATCGAGTTCTGGGATGGCAATGGCGTCCCCTTCAAGAGCAAGGGGAAGATTCGCCGCTACATCGATGTCGGTCGCTTGACGAAGGGGCGCTGAGCAGTTGGGCTATTCGATTTTTAACAGAGTTCCTCTTGTTCTCCCCTTGGCGTTGCTGGTATTTGGCTGCCATGAGGTTCACCTCGATTACAGCCAGAGCCCGGGAGAAATCGTCCTTTACGACGATCTCTATTCGGTTTCCATGCCTGACGATAGCCACGCAGTAGCCGTTGGTTATTACGGGAGCGCCTACTTCACGGCGGATGGGGGTGAAACCTGGAGCCAGGGTGTGACGGACACCCTGACCTCCCTCTACAAGGTATCCATGGCCGATGCGCAGCACGGCTGGGCGGTGGGGCAGAGAGGGCTCATCCTGAAAACCGAAGACGGGGGTGCGCACTGGGTGCGTCAACCGAACTCGAAAGAGAAGGAAGGCGTGCATCTCTTCGGCGTTGCGGCGATCGATGCCAATTCTGCAGTCGCGATTGGGGAGTGGGGAACGCGGATTCGGACCGAGGATGGCGGCAAGACCTGGGACGACTACTCGTTCACCGTCAACGAAGAGCATCCGATGTTCCAGTGGCTTTCGCCCTTTGAGCAGGAGAAAGTGCGCAAAGGCGAAACCGTCTTTGAGGACGTCGGCCTCAATGATGTCTATTGCCTTGGTGCCCCCAGCCTTCGCTGCTGGCTGATCGGTGAATTTGGCTACATATTTTATTCCGAAGACGGTGGGAAGAGCTGGCAGAAGTCGAATATCGAGGGTTCTCGGGAAATCGAGCCGGTCCGCTTCGGCTATAACGAGGTTGAATTCGACAGCGCCTACATCGACGGACTGAGTTCCTTCGCGAGGAGCGTGATTGATGAGGCGCACCTCAACGTGGCGGTAGAAGCGGTCGCCAGTGCGGAAGAAATTCAGGAATTTGGTCGAGAGGGTGAACCCATCGACTTTTTTGAGACGCTCGAAGCGCGGATGCAGGAAGTCCGCACGGTTTTGGAAGATGCCGGGCTCGAATCTGAGCGGGTGCGGCTCCGTGGGCAGCCCCCGTGGGATTACGAGGACTACCTCGAGGATGACTCTCGTTTTCTTGAACGCTATTACGAGAGTCGGCTCTTCGGTTACCCCGGAGTCAAGGTTCGAGTTATTCAGAATCCGATTCTTTTTACCGTTCGCTTTCGCGACGAGAATCACGGGATGATTTCTGGCCTCGGTGGGGTGACTCTCTCGACTCGGGACGGGGGCAAGAATTGGTCCTATGGAAAGCTGGATCGCAAGATGGCCGTTTTCTCGGTCGCATCCGTGGCCGACCGGGCTTTTGCGGTGGGCGAGAAGGGACTCGTCCGGGTCTCGCTTGATGGAGGCAGAACGTGGGAGCCTCCCGATGAAGAGACTTTTCCGACATTGTTTACCTTCATGAGGGACATGACCTTCGACCCGACCGGCAAAATCGGTCTCGTGGTGGGGCAGTCGGGGCGCATCCTGCGCTCCAAGGATTCGGGGCGGGAATGGGTGAGTGTGCTTCCCCCTCCCCAGGAGAGTAAAAAAGGTGGCTGAGTCCGTAGCCGCCCTGGATTGAGCCGATGACAGGTTCAGATCAGGGTATTTTTCGGGTAGTGGGTATCGGTGTTCGAGACGGACTTGCGGAGAGGCTTGTCCGGCTCGAGTCCGAGAGTCTTTGCCACGTGACGCTTTGCCCGGACTTGGCTGACGTTTCCCCCGATCATGGGCCGAAGGGGATCGACGTTTTGGTCCTGGACTTCGCGAATCCCGATGGGGAAGGCGTTCGTCGAGCGGCAGAGTGGATTGGCCAGGCGTCTTCCGGCATTCGCCTCCTCGTGGTCATGGACGAGGGCAGCGCGCAGGAAGTCGACGAAACTTTCGTCGCCGGGGCCGATGATTGTCTGGTCGCTCCCTTTGGCGAGGCCAGCCTGCGCCGCTCGCTGAAGCGGCTCTGCGACGATCGAAATACGGCGATCCGTAGCCTCTTCCTGCATGAGACGATTCGCATCATGGAGGATTGTCGGCCTTTGGCCTACTGCCTCGAGCCGGGCCAGCTCTATCCCATGACCGTCGAACTGCTCCTCGCCGCCACCGCGCGCCGCCGAGGCTTTACCCTCTTTAAAAGAGAAAATGTTCCCCAGAGCGATGCTGTTGCTCTTCGAGGCTTTGACCAAGAGGACACTTCCCTGATCTGCCGAACCCTGCTCGGGGACAAGGCGATCGACTTCGACAACTACGAAGGGCTGGCCGTGCTCAAACGCGGCGCTCTCCACGATGCTCTCCGCGCCGCGGACGTTGAAGTGAGGACGTTGCTGGTGGTCTCCATGGGAGGAGAGGGGAATGAGTCGGGTATCGTGGCCCTGTTTGATGATGACCGCCCCTTTACCGCCCAGGACGTCGAACGCGCGGATATCGTGACTCGGCACGGGATTGCGGCCTTGGAAAACTCCGAGACCTATGCGTTGGCAAAGGAGCAGGCTTTCGTCGATGATGTCACCCAGGCCTACAATGCGGGCTACCTCCTGCGGACATGTGACAACGAAATTCAGCGATCTGAGCGCTATGGAACTCCGCTTTCGATTCTTTTCCTGGATCTCGACCAGTTCAAGTCCGTGAATGATGACTATGGCCACCTGGCCGGGACCGAGGCCCTGCGGCGCCTGTGTAGGGTTCTCGAGCAGTGCGTGCGCCAGGTGGATACCCTTGCCCGCTATGGGGGGGACGAGTTCTCGATTCTGCTGGTAGACACCGACCACACGACAGCGCTCCTGGTGGCCGAGCGGATCCGGGCACGGATCGAGAGCTACATTTTCGAAGTGGGGCGGGACGTTCGCTTCTCCCTCACCCTGAGTATCGGGGTGGCGACCTGCCCCAAGCACGGAGTGACCCGGGAGCGACTGCTCGGCCTGGCCGACAAGGCGATGTATCGGGCCAAATCCGAGGGGCGAAACCGCATCTGCTCCGCCGACGAGGTGGGAGCGGTTGGAGCGGGCTGAGCCCGAGGGGCTTTTTACGGCTGATCTGGGCCCGACAGTCCATCGGCTAGGATTGACATCCGACCAGCGCGTTGCTACCCAACCCTTCGATTTCGCACGGAATTTTCCCGATTCGGGCACAGGTACAGGCCCGAGCGCGGCTCAGCGGAGCGGCCGGGGTGACCGGGACCGAGGAGCGAGTTCAGGCTCTAGGGCGCGCCGGGGAAGGCGGAGACCGTTTCGGGACGGGTACGCTTCCGGAACGGGAAAGGGCTTCCAACAGAGCGACGAGGCGATGGGACCATGAAGCGATGACAACCGAGACCACTCAACTCGATGGGATGGGATCCCAGCGACGTAGCCACGTCTGCGGCGAGGTCGGTACCTCCAGCGTGGGCGAAGAGGTGATCGTTGCGGGTTGGGTTCACCGCCGTCGCGACCATGGAGGCGTCATTTTTGTCGACCTCCGGGACCGCAATGGGATCGTGCAGGTTGTCTTTCGGCCAGAGACGTCGCCCGAGGCTCACGAGCGCGCCGGAGAACTCCGCAGCGAATGGGTAATGATGGTGCGCGGCGTGGTGGAATCGCGCTCGGCCGAAACGGTTAATGCGAGAATGGAAACCGGCGAAGTGGAGATTAATGTCCACGAGATTCGCATCCTCAACACGGCAACTCCTCCGCCCTTCGCTATCGAGGAGGATTCCGGCGTCGACGAAGCCGTTCGACTGCGCCACCGGGTGCACGATCTGCGCCGCCCCCCGCTTCAGCGGGCGCTGACCATTCGTCACGAGTTGGCTCGGGCGATTCGTTCGTCTCTCTCGGGCTCGGGATTTCTCGAGATCGAAACCCCGATGTTGGCTCGCGCTACGCCTGAGGGTGCCCGCGACTTTCTAGTGCCCAGTCGCCTTCAATCCGGGGCGTTCTACGCGCTTCCGCAGTCACCTCAGATCATGAAACAATTGCTCATGGTTGCCGGGTTCGAGCGCTACTTCCAAATTGCGCGCTGTTTTCGGGACGAAGACCAGCGCGCCGATCGCCAGCTTGAATTCACCCAGGTCGATCTCGAGATGTCCTTTGTTGGCGTCGATGACGTCCTCGAGATCCTTGAAGAGGTGACCGAGGAGAGCTGTCGCGAAGCTGCAGGCGTTGACCTGCCGAGACCCTTTCCCCGGATGAGTTACGCCGATGCGATGGATCGCTACGGCTGCGATCGGCCGGACACGCGTATCCTGCTCGAGCTTGTCGACATGACGGATATCTTCTCGGGAAGCGAGTTTAAGTCGTTTCGGGGCGTGGTCGACCAGGGCGGAATCGTGAAGTGCCTCCCGGTCCACGATGCCGAGGAGATTTCTCGCAGCGAGATCGATCGCCTCGAGAAATTCGTCCGCAAGGAATTGGGCGCGAAGGGCTTGGGATGGGTGCGTGTAGACGCCGAGGGCGAGTGGCGCTCACCCATCGCCAAATTTTTGTCCGATGCCGAGCGGAATGCGATTACCGAGCGGAGCGGCGCAAAGCCCGGTTCTCTGCTCTTCTTTCAAGCCGACGTCTTCGATCGCGCCAATGCAATTCTCTCGCGGCTGCGAATCGATCTCGGCGAGAAGCTTGGGCGCACAGACGGTCGTGAATGGGACGCTCTCTTCGTCGTCGATTTCCCTCTCTTTGAAAAGGACGAGAACGGGCAGCTCGGTTACGTCCACCAGCCCTTCGTTGCCCCTCTCGAAGAAGATATCCCGCTGCTTGAAACTGACCCGGAGAAGGTCAGAGGGACTCACTACGACGTGATCATGAACGGCGTAGAGCTGGGATCAGGAAGCATGCGCAACCACCGCGCCGATCTCCAGCGTCGGATCCTCGAACTGATGGGATACTCCGAAGAGGAAAGCGAGAAAAGTTTCGGTTTCATGCTCGAAGCTCTGGGAGTAGGAGCACCGCCTCATGGAGGCTTTGCTTTTGGTTTCGATCGCATGGTGATGGTTCTGGCGAAGGCGGATAGCCTGCGCGACGTGGTGGCCTTTCCCAAGACCCAGCGGGGACAGGATCTACTCATGGAGGCTCCCTCCCCGGTGAGCCCAGATCAACTCGAAGAGCTCTCGATTCGAGTTCGTGCCGTAAAGCCCGACTGAATCCTGGGGCCCTTCGGGTCTCAACTTTTAATACATATTTGCGACATACGTGCGACGCAAGATCCGACCCTGGCCCACGGGAAGACCCCGGCGGTCTGCTCGTATCGGTCCAAGAAAAGAAGAGGAGTGCCCAATGCGAAAGAAGATCGCGCTGATCGGTGGTGGGAATATCGGTGGTGTCCTGGCCGAGCAGGCGGCCTACCGCGAACTCGGTGATGTTGTGCTCTTCGACGTGGTCGAGGGACTGCCCCAGGGCAAGGCCCTCGACATGGCCGAAGGAGCCCCCTTGGTCGGGACCGATTCCAAGATCTCGGGTGCGAATGAATACGCAGACATCGCGGGTTCCGACGTGGTGATCATTACCGCGGGGCTCGCCCGAAAGCCCGGGATGTCCCGGGATGACCTGCTGAAGACGAATCTTTCGATTATGAAGCAGGTGGCTGAGGGCGTCCGAGACAATGCGCCTGACGCCTTCGTGATTGTCATTTCAAATCCCCTGGATGCGATGGTCTACACATTCAAG
This sequence comes from Myxococcota bacterium, assembly GCA_028823175.1. Taxonomy (GTDB): domain Bacteria; phylum Myxococcota_A; class UBA9160; order UBA9160; family UBA4427; genus JAZXM01. The sequence continues at coordinate 9,562 of JAPKBZ010000048.1, read as the reverse complement.
GAAGTTTCCGGATTCCCCAAGCATCGCGTAGTGGGAATGGCGGGCATTCTGGATTCCACTCGTTTGCGCTCCTTTATCGCCTGGGAACTCGGTGTTTCCGTCAAGGATGTCACCGCCCTCGTCTTGGGCGGTCATGGCGACACCATGGTCCCTCTGGTGCGCTACTGCACCGTGGCCGGGGTTCCGATCAGCCAGCTGATTTCGCCCGAACGGATCGACGAGATGGTCGAGCGCACGAAAGGGGCTGGAGGAGAGGTCGTTGGTCTCCTCAAGACCGGTTCCGCCTTCGTTTCACCGGCTCTTTCGGCTCTCGAAATGGCGGAAGCCTACCTTCGAGACAAGAAGAGGGTCTTCGCCTGCGCGTGCCTTTGTGAGGGCGAATACGGCGTCGACGGACTCTACGTCGGCGTGCCCTGCGTGATGGGGGCGGGAGGCGTCGAGCGGATCCTCGAGGTCGAACTCGATTCGGATGAGCGTAAGCTCTTCGAGGCTTCAGTCGATCATGTCAAGGAACTCGTCACCCAGATCGAAATCTGATCGTCTACATCTTCACTTCGAGGGGACTCTTCGATGAACGTTCATGAATACCAGGCCAAGGCCCTGCTGGCAGAGTTTGGTGTCCCGGTACCGGCGGGTGTCCTGGCGACAACCCCGGCCGAAGCCGGCGCCGGCGCCCGCAAGCTGGGGACGCCGGTGGTGGTGGTGAAAGCTCAGATTCACGCCGGTGGTCGCGGCAAGGCGGGGGGCGTCAAGCTTGCGAAATCGCCGGAGGAGGCCGAGCAGGCTGCCAGCGATATCCTCGGCATGACCCTTCATACGCCGCAGACGGGGCCTGAAGGCAAACTGGTCCGGAAAGTTTACGTCGAGGCGGGGTCAGCCATCGCCGATGAACTCTACCTGGCGATTCTCTTCGATCGGGCCGTGGAACGTTTCGCCCTCGTAGCCTCGACAGAGGGCGGGATGGAAATCGAAGAGGTGGCCTCGACGAATCCCGAGAAAATTCACACCGTCCACGTCGAACCCAACGTGGGATTGAAGGATTATCAGAGCCGCGCTCTCGGCTACGAGTTGGGCCTGGCGCCCGAACAGGTCACCAAATTTGTAGCTTTTGTGGCAGGTCTCTTTGAGCTTTTTCTCGCGAAAGATTGCAGTCAAGTCGAGATCAATCCCCTGGTGGTGACAGAGAGCGGCGAGTTGATCGCCCTCGATGGCAAGATCAATTTCGATGACAGTGCCCTCTATCGCCACCCCGAGATTGCGGGCTTGCGCGACCCCGAAGAAGAGGATGCGCGGGAGAGGGCTGCCAACGAAATCGATCTCGCTTATGTGGGCCTCGATGGGAATATTGGCTGCATGGTGAACGGTGCGGGGCTCGCGATGGCGACCCTCGACATGATCCATTACTGCGGTGGCTCCCCTGCAAATTTTTTGGATGCGGGAGGAGGTGCCGACAAGCAGAAGGTCAAAGAGGCCTTTAAGCTGATCCTGCGCGACGAAAACGTTCAAGCCATCCTGGTGAATATTTTTGGCGGAATCGTTCGCTGCGATCTGATTGCCGAGGGGGTGACGGCGGCTGCTCAGGACCTGGAACTTTCTGTTCCGCTGGTCGTGCGGCTCCAGGGCACCATGGCCGAAGAAGGCCGGGCGATCCTGGCGAATTCAGGGCTGGATATCACGCCCGCAGAAACGCTGCAGGAGGCCGGCGAGTTGGCCGTGGCTGCGGCCAAGGGAGGCAAGGGCTGAGCTATGGCGATTCTCTGCGACAAGAACACGAAGTTGATCGTGCAGGGGATGGGCCGGATGGGCCAATTCCATGCAAACCTTTCAGTTGAATATGGAACCCAGGTGGTGGGCGGCGTTGCGCCCGGCAAGGGGGGACAGGAAATCATGGGCCTTCCGGTCTTCGATACCGTCGCCCAGGCCGTACGCGAAACGGGTGCCGATGCCTCGGTGATTTTTGTGCCCCCGCCGGGTGCTGCAGATGCGATTCTCGAGGCGGCCGATGCGGGTATTGGCCTGGCCGTTTGTATCACCGAGGGCATTCCGGTTCTCGACATGGCTCGGGCCAAGAGCGCCCTGGCGGGTTCGAGCATGCGGCTCGTGGGCCCGAATTGTCCCGGCGTCGTGACTCCGGGACAATGCCGCATCGGGATCATGCCGGCTCAGATTACTCGCCCAGGTCCGGTGGGCGTTGTCTCCCGGTCGGGAACGCTGACTTACGAAGCCGTGGACCAGCTTTCCCGACTCGGCATCGGTCAGTCGACGTGTGTGGGCATCGGCGGCGATCCCGTCATCGGGACCAATTTCATCGATGCCCTCTCGCTTTTCGAGGCCGATCCCGAGACCAAGGGAGTGGTCATGATCGGCGAGATCGGTGGCTCGGCGGAGGAAGAGGCGGCAGAGTTCGTGAAGTCAAATATGACGAAGCCCGTCGCTGCCTTCATCGCGGGGCAGCATGCGCCCGCAGGCAAGCGAATGGGGCATGCCGGGGCGATCATCGCCGGCGGGAAGGGCAAGGCGAGTGACAAGATCGCGGCGCTCGAAGCCAATGGCGTCGCTGTGGCTCCTTCGCCGGCCATGATCGGCGAGACCTTTGCGAAGGCCGCGCCAGAACTGGCCTAGCTGACTTCCCAGGTATCGCCCGAGTTGAGGAGGTCTCTCAGGTCTCCGCGGCCGTTCTGTTCGGTGGCCGCGTTGACCTGGTCGACGAGCATTTCCTCGTAGCAGGGTTTCTCGACCTCCCGAATCACGCCGACGGGCACCGGGAAATCTGGCCGTTTGAGCGTTGCGAGGGCAGAGGCGTACGAGGGCATCTCTTGGCGTTCGTCGTGCACGACGACGCCGCGCTCGACGGGATCGTCGTCGTCGGCGAGTTCGATGATCTGGGGCAGGCCGTTCTGCATGACGATTCCCTTGAGACTGCCGGCGGACCCGAAAGTCAGGGGCTGACCCTGCTCGAGCACGAGCGCCGACTCCGAGCGAGTCTTGCGGTCTTCGACCTCGCTGAAGACGCCGTCGTTGAAGACCGGGCAGTTCTGGAGAATCTCGACAAAAGAGGTTCCCTTGTGCTGGTGGGCGCGGCGGAGCACCTGCTGGAGGTGGGGGGCGTCGACGTCGATGGTTCGCGCGACGAAGGTGGCTCCACAGCCGAGAGCGAATGAGATCGGGTCAATCGGGTGGTCGATGGAACCGAAAGGAGAGGATTTAGTCTTCATGCCCAATTCCGACGTGGGGGAGTACTGCCCCTTGGTCAGACCGTAGACCCTATTATTGAAGAGCAGGATCTGAATATCGAGATTGCGGCGAATGGTGTGGAGCAGATGATTTCCGCCGATGGAGAGCCCGTCGCCGTCTCCTGTCACCACCCAGACAGAGAGGTCAGGGTTAGCGGTTTTTGCGCCGGTGGCGAAGGCCGGAGCCCGCCCGTGGATCGTGTGAAAACCGTACGTGTTCATGTAGTAGGGGAATCGGCTTGAACAGCCGATGCCCGAGATGAACACAATGTTCTCGCGAGGAACGCCGAGTTCTGGCATGACCCGCTGGACATTGGCGAGGATCGAGTAGTCGCCGCAGCCGGGGCACCAACGTACATCCTGGTCGGCGACGAAATCTTTGCGAGTGAGCTTGGGAGCAGCTTCTGCGGCCAAATCGGTCAGTCCTTCTGGTTCAGGATTGTATCAATCCGTTCGAAAATTTCGCTGACCTTGAAAGGTTGGCCGGCGATCTTGGAAAAAGGTTGTACGTCGACGAGATAGCGCGAGCGCAACAGCATCGAGAGTTGCCCCTCGTTGAGTTCGGGGCAGAGGATATTGTCGAAGCGTTTCAAGACATCGCCGAGATTCGAAGGGAAGGGGTTCAGGTGCCGCAGGTGAGCCTGGGATACTTCTCGCCCCTTCTCCCTGGTCTCTTCGATGGCCGCAGTGATGGCGCCCCGGGTTCCGCCCCAGCCAATCACGAGGAGTGCGCCGCTGTCCGGGCCCTCGACCTCGATAGGGGGGATGACGGTGGCGATGCGGGCGATCTTCTCGGCGCGCAAGTTGACCATGTGCTGATGGTTCTCGGGTCCGTAGACGATGTTGCCCGAGATGTCCTCCTTGGTGAGGCCGCCTATCCGATGTTCGAGCCCTGGGGTCCCCGGGATTGCCCAGGGGCGGGCAAGGGTTTCGCTGTTTCGGCTATAGGGCTGAAAATTGTCGGCATCGTCGGCCTTGGCAAAGCTGACGGGCTTGCGGGGGAGGGACTTTATGTCGGGGATCTGCCAGGGTTCCGCGCTGTTGGCGAGGTAGCCGTCGGACAGGACAACCACCGGCGTCATAAAGTCCACCGCGATTTTGAACGCTTCCAGGACCGTATGAAAACAGTCTCCAGGGCTGGCTGGAGCCAGAACGGGGACTGGGCTCTGGGAGTGCCTGCCGAAGATGGCGGCGAGCAGGTCACCCTGCTCGGTCTTCGTGGGGGAACCCGTGGCCGGCCCCGCGCGCTGGACATTGATGGCCACAAGGGGAAGTTCGACCATAACCGCTAGGCCGATGGCCTCCTGCTTCAGAATGAAGCCGGGCCCGCTGGAAATCGTCACGGCCAGCTGGCCTGCAAAAGCAGCACCGATGGTCGCGCTCGCTGCGGCGATCTCGTCTTCTGCCTGGAAGGTTTTGACGCCGAAATTGCGATGGCGGGCGACCTCGTGAAGCACTTCGCTGGCGGGCGTGATCGGGTAGGCCCCCAGGAAGACGGGGTTGTTCATTTGCTCACCCGCCGCGACGATGCCCCAAGCCAGCGCAGTGTTGCCCGTGATATTTCGGTAGGTACCGGCCTCGATCTTTGCTGACGGAATCGAGTAGTGGGTGGGGAAAAGTTCGGTGGTTTCGCCGAAGGCGTGTCCTGATCTGAGGGTGCGCAGGTTGCCCTCGCGTACATCGCCCTTGAATTTCCCATTCAGCCAGCGCTCGGTGGCCTTCATGGGGCGCTGGTAGAGCCAGCAGAGCAGGCCCAGGGCAAAGAAATTCTTGCAACGGTCGACCTCGCGCTGGGAGAGCGCCAGGCCCTGGAGCGCCTCGCGGTTCAAGCTGGTCAGGGGGATTTCCACGAGATTGAAACGTGTGGCGAGATCCGGCAGGGGATCTTCGGCATAGCCCGCTCGGACCAACGCTTTCTTCGTGAAGGCCTCACCGTTGATGATCACCATTCCCTGGGAACGGACGTCTGCGACGTTGGCCCGCAGGGCCGCCGGGTTGAAGGCGACGAGGAGGTCGACCTTGTCGGCGGGAGTATGGATGTCCTTGGACGAAAAGTGGATCTGGTAGCCGGAAACCCCCGCCATGGTCCCAGCCGGGGCTCGGATCTCGGCCGGGAAATCGGGGTAGGTCGAGAGGTCGTTGCCGGCCAACGCGGTCTCGTCGGTGAACTTGGTCCCCGTTAATTGCATTCCGTCGCCCGAGTCTCCGGCGAAACGGATCGCAACGTCATCAATTTTCAGGATCGATTTGGTGGTCATGCCTCGAACAGGTCTCCTGAGCTTTCCTTTTGGACGCTGGGGCTCCAACGGGACGGTCGATTACTTATGCGCTCAAACCCGAAAAATCCCTGGGAGGGATGGGCGTTGCCGAACTAGCGAAGTGTATCCTGCGCACCGGGGCGCGAAAGCCCCGGGGTGATTCTTTTACTTCACTTTGGGCGCCGAGAGGACAGGTTCTCGGGTGTCGCTCGCTGGGCTTGGGTGGGTCACCCGACGATCTGGGCCAGGCAGGCGACGAATCGCTAGCTTGGGGCGGTTGGGATCGACGGGTGGCGATGACGAAAAGGGGGTCGAGATGTCCGGGATATTCGAGAGAAAGCAGTTCGAGGGGCGCTCGAGGCGGCTTCTCGCGACTCTTTCGGCCTTATTCATGTTGGGATTGACGGGCTGCTGGACCACAGTGAGCTCCGAGCCCAAGGTCGACCCCATTGCCCTTGCGGCGGCGGTGCGCGATGTCGGGCTGGATCAGCTGCGCCAGGCAAACTACTCCATGGCAATCCGCAAGCTGCAGCAGGCGGAACTGAAGAACCCGAACGATCCGCTGGTCTACTACGGCCTCGGAGAGGCCTACCGGCGCAAAGGGCTGCTCGATGAAGCGGAACTGAATCTCCTCAAATCCCTCGAGGTGAGTCCCGACTCCCAGGCGCCGAGCCATCAACTCGCGGTCCTGACTCTGGCGGCTGTCTATCTGCAGGAGGAGCGCTACGGCGAGGCCGAGGCGCTCTGCGACGTTCTGATCGTCGACCCCACCTACGACCGCCCCTGGGAGGCCCTCAACGTTCGAGGCTGGGCCCAGTACAAGTCGGGCCAAGTTGAGAAGGCGCGTGAGAGCTACCTCGAGGCCCTCAGCTTTCGTTCGGACTACCCGGTGGCCCACTTCAACCTCGGGATTCTCGATCATGGACAGCGGCGCTGGCCGGAAGCCCTGAGCGAATTGCAGCTGGCCGCCGAGAGCAGGGGCTTGGCGCCCTCCGCCCGCTCCGAGGCCCATTTCCTCATGGCCGAGATTTACATGATCCAGGGGCGCCGCAGCGAAGCCATCCGGAGCTTCGGGCTCGCCATCGAAATCGCTCCCGACGGGAAGTGGGCGGAGGAATCCCGCTCAAAACTCGAAAATCTGCTCTAGGGTTTCGGTGTGACTCAAACTGACCGGCTCCAGAGCCAGGCGATTGGCAGCTACCTGAAGCACCAGCGCACGCTTCGCCAGATTAGCATCGAGGAACTGGCTGGGTTGATTCGCGTGCCCGTGCGCTCCCTGGAACGATTGGAGGCCGGTTGTTTCGACGGTCAGGTCGACGGCTTCGTCAAGGGATTCGTCCGCACCGTGGCCGAGGGTTTGGGCATGGATTCCGACGATACGCTTTCCCGCATGCTCTCTGAGCCCGAGTGGGAGCGGGACCCGGGAGTCAGCATCAGACGGCGACTCACGAGGGTCGGGGCGGGCGTGATTGCCCTGGGGATGTTGCTGGTTCTCGCGGTGGTGCTCTACCGAGTTTCGGTTCGTGAGGAGTTGTCGCCGGTGGAGAGCGAGCGCGAGATCGTTTTTCGCCGCGACCCGGTGCGCGCCTTGGCCGCCGCCCAGAACGCCGCCTTGCCGTCCGTCCCGGGCGCTCACCGCTCGTTGGAAGCAGGGGCTGAACAGGGGCCGAGCGACTAGACTCGCGCCATGGTCGGAATCGAGGATGAGGCGATCGTACTGCGGGCGGTCGATTTCGGGGAATCGGACCTGATTGCCCACCTGCTCGTGCCCGAAGTCGGGCGCTTGACGGTGATCGCGAAGCATGCCCGAAAGAGCCGAAAACGATTTCCCGGCTCCCTGGACGTCTTCAACCACATTCGTGTGCGAGTTTCGCGCAAGCGCCCAGACGGTTTGGGTTTTCTCGAGCAGGCTCTGCTCCTGGATCCCTTTCTCCCGCTGCGCGAGGTGCCCGCGCGCTTTGCCCTGGCCAGCTACCTGGTGGAATTGATGGATCGGATGGCGCCCGAAGGAGGGCCCGAGCCCGATATGCGTCGACTCTTCGATTTTGTGCACTCGGCCCTGGTGAGCCTGTGCCAGGGGCATCCCGACCTGTGCATGCGACTCTTCCTTGAACTGCGCGCCTTCGACGCCCTTGGCCTGCGCCCCGGGCTCGAGCGCTGCGTTCGCTGCGGGAGCGAGTTGGCTCCCGGCCTGGTTGGCTTCCACATCGCAGATGGCGGGGGCATCTGCGACGCCCACGGGGCCGAGGGACTCTCGGGCGTGCTCCGGGTCCACTTGGGAACCCTCCGGGCATTGGACGCGAGTCTGGGTTCCCGGATCGACCAGCTGCCGCGACTTCGGCTCGAGGGCCAGGCCCTGGCCGAGGCTCGGGAGATTCTCTTCCGATTTCACCGGTTTCACCTGGGGTTCGAGCTGAAGAGCGAGCGTTTCCTCGAAGAGAGCCTTGGGGGACCGGCTTGACATCGGCCACTTCCTGGCAGAATACTCCCCGGCTGCGCGGTTGGGCGGGTTATCATCCGCTCGCCGGCTAGGAGTGGGTCCGATGTCCCGCTCCGCAGAACGCCCTTCATCACTTCAATTCACTGCCTGAGGCTGCATCCCGAGCGGCCAAGCGAGCTTGATAGAGGCCATGTCAGATCAAAACGAGACCCAGTCCCCGTCCTCCGAGGAGGAGCGCCATCCCCTCGCTATGGAAACCTTGGTGGCCCTCTGTGCCAGCCGGGGCTTCATCTTTCCCTCCAGCGAGGTCTACGGGGGGATCAACGGCTTCTGGGATTATGGCCCCCTGGGTGTTGAACTTAAGAACAACCTGAAGGCTGCCTGGTGGCAGCGGATGGTTCGCCAGCGGACCGACGTGGTGGGCATCGACACCGCGATCATCAGCCACCCCCGCGCCTGGGAGGCCTCGGGTCATGTGGAGCATTTTAGTGACCCCATGGTGGATTGTCGGACCTGTAAGCGTCGTTTCAGGGCCGATCAACTCGAGGGCGAACGCTGCCCCGAAGCCCCCAGGAAGAGGGCAGTGAACGATTGCGACCTGACCGAGGCGCGAGATTTTAACCTGATGCTCCAGACCCAAATCGGAGCTTCGGTGGACGCTCAGGTGACGGCCTATCTGCGGCCCGAGACGTGCCAGCCGATTTTCACCGACTTCAAGCGGGTTCGCGAGTCCTCTCGCCAGAAGGTGCCCTTTGGGATCGCCCAGATCGGCAAGGCCTTCCGCAATGAGATTACGCCGCGCAACTTCACCTTCCGCTCCCGGGAGTTCGAGCAGGCGGAGATGGAGTTCTTCTGTCACCCCTCCCAGCGCGAGGAATGGTTCGCATCCTGGCGAGAAGAGAGGATGCATTTTCATCACGATATTGGCTTCGATTCGGGGAATTTGCGTTTCCGCCCCCACGCCCCGGATGAGTTGGCCCACTATGCAAACGCGGCGGAGGATGTCGAATTCCTCTTCCCCTTTGGCTGGCAGGAGATCGAGGGGGTGCACGACCGCGGCGACTGGGATCTCTCCCGGCACAGTGAATTTTCGGGCAAGGACCTCATCGTGACCGATGAGGAAACGAAGGAACGCTATACCCCGATGGTCATTGAGACCTCAATGGGGGTGGATCGAACCTGCCTGGCCCTCTTGGTTAATGCCTATACCGAGGAGAAAATCGAGGGAGGCGAAACACGCAACGTAATGCGGCTCTCCCCGGGGATTGCCCCGGTGAAGGTCGCCGTGCTGCCCCTCTCGAAGAAATTGTCCGAACCGGCACGAGCCCTGCACGCGGATCTGAGCCGCCGCATGAACGCGTTCTATGACGATGCCGGCAATATAGGCCGGCGCTATCGACGACAGGATGAGATCGGTACGCCCTTTTGCGTGACCTATGACTTCGATTCTCAGGACGACGGGAAGGTCACCGTACGCGAGCGGGATACCATGGGTCAGGAAAGGATCTCGATCGAGGGTGTCGTGAGCTACGTGCGTGAACGCATCGAGGCTGGGATTTGACAGCTCGAAAACGAGCAGCCGGTCATTCGTCGGCCACGGCGAAGAAGGCCGCTCCCCGGCAGAAGGCCGC
>JAPKBZ010000235.1 GCA_028823175.1 Myxococcota bacterium | reverse complement strand
CGGATGTTTCGAAAGGCGACTAAGCAGCCTTTGCCGTGATCCTGCAGAGCGATCACACCCTCCCTGCGCGACATCCGCTTGTCATCGTCGCTGACTTTGGAAAACACTACCCCGTTGATCTTCTGGGTAAGAGTGTTGCCCTCGGCGATGATCTCCATGGTGTTCCAGCCTTTTTGCCGGTAGTGAGCAACGATCTCTTCTTTGGTGGCGACTTGCACCACTTTCTTTTCCCCGGCGGCCGAAATCGTGACCTCCTGCCCTGCGGTAGCCATAAGATGCCGCACCTTGAGGTCGGGGCTCGTTGCTCCGAGGAGCGAATGGTGCCAAAGACCCATCATCTCCTGTGCGGCTACCTCAACCTGGTACCCGTAAACCTGATGATTCCCTTGGTCATCGCTACGGACCTGAACGCCAGAGTTGCCGGCTTCATATTTGAAGTCGAGGCGAAGCACGAAATCGGAAGGCTTGCCACCGCGCCAGATAATCCAATTCCGCGTCATTTCTAATCCCGTACAAGAGATGGCACCATCCACAATCTTCCATGCACCCTTGCGGTGGTCCCACTGATCGAGAGTCTTTCCATTGAAAATAGTGGTGAAGCCCGCCTCATCGGCAGCAGCTTCCTTCTTATCGGGATCGGCGGAAAATCCGCCCGCACCCGGCGCGAAGTCCCAGGGAATCGTCTCCGCACCGAATTGTTCGAGAAAGGCACCGGAAGAGAAGGCCAAAAAGAAACTTTGATCGCCCGACTGCTTCCGGTGCTTCGCGTAGAGCTCCTTCATCTGCGGAAGAAGTGATTTCGCTTTCGGCCCCAATAGCTCGATCGCGCGGCAGGCGTGAAGCGCGCTCCACCAGTCGTCGAGTGCAGTGTCGCCAGTGAGGATTTGCAGGGCGCGGTCGCGATATTGAGCGGAAGTTTGCGCCAACAAGGAGGCGGCTTCAATTCGGACAGCGGCTGCGTTGTCAGTGAGGTTGCCAGCGGCCAGATCGTGGAGCGCGGAATCGTCAGGAAAGTCGACCCTCATCCCGACAAGCGCCCAGTAGCGTTCGGCTGGGTTCGGGCTTCCGAGTAGTTTGACAAGGGCTTCCCGGTCTTTGTTTCCCACCACATCGGCGGCTGCCCATGCGGCCTCGAGATCGGGTGTGTGATTGGTCTTACCCTCGAGAATGTCGCGGATGGGCGCTCCCTCTTCGCGAACGTAGTCGCGCATTACGGATTCCGGAAGAGCGCCGACATCCAGAATCTCTCTGCGGGTTTTGGCATAGGCCCCGCGTAGACGTTCAAGGGCAACGCGCTGGCCGGGGTTAAGCTCGCCGGCGAGGAGATTGACGATATTATCAGGATCGGCGCTGCAGTCGTAGAATTCCTCGACAGGTTTTCGTGGCCCAGCATAGGCTCGCTGTGGAGCGGTGAGGACGGCGAGATCAGCTTTTGCCGCACGGGTGATTTCGTTCCTGATCGCGCTCAGGTCGGAAAATACACTGGGTTGGTTGTAAGACAGATGGGGCATGTAGTTTCTGA
>JAPKBZ010000125.1 GCA_028823175.1 Myxococcota bacterium | reverse complement strand
CTATCTCCAGTAAATCATGCAGACGACAAGCCGTACCCGGCTTCTAACCGTCGAAACAGCCAGAAGAAAAGGAAGAATCCATGCCCCTGCCCCTCGAAGGAATTCTTGTTCTCGATTGGACGATCTGGCAGCAGGGCCCAATCTGCAGCGCCATGCTCGGCGATATGGGTGCCGAGGTGATCAAGATCGAGCAGGCGGGCACGGGGGATCCCGGGCGTTACCTGGCCGCCGCCGGCGGAATCGCCGCGCAGAATAATATCAACTGGTATTTCGAGGCGAATAATCGCAACAAGCGGTCGATCACGCTTGACCTCAAAAAACCCGAGGCTGTCGAGATCGTGCACGCCTTGGCTGCCAAATCGGATGTCTTCGTCCAAAATTTCCGCAAGGGCGTGGCCGATCGTCTGGGCATCGATTACGGATCGCTCCGCAAGGCGAACCCCAAGCTCATCTACGCGAGCGCCACAGGCTATGGCAAGGAAGGCGAAGAAAGTGGCGAGCCCTCCTTCGATCACCTCGGCTTGGCGCGCTCGGGCATTATGAACGCCGTAGGCGAGCCGGGCATGCCCCCCATGGGCATCGCCGGGGGCATTGCCGACCAGATGGGCGGCATCATGCTGGCCTACGGCGTGATGACCGCACTGCTCGCCCGGGAACGCCACGGCATGGGCCAGGAGGTAAACGCTTCGCACCTGGGCTCCATGACCTATCTCCAAGGGCTCTCGGTCTCGATGAAACTAATGGGCGGCGCCGCGATCCCGCGAACTCACCGCAGCCAGGCATACAACCCCCTCTGGAATCACTATCGCTGCGCGGACGATCAGTGGCTGGCCCTGGCCATGCTCCAACCCGACCGCTACTGGGCGGATTTTTGCCGCATCATCGAACACCCGGAGCTCGCCGACGATCCGCGTTTCGACACCATGGCCACCCGTTCGGCAAACTCCCAGGAGTGCGTGGCGCTACTCGACGCGGCCTTCGCCTCGAAGCCCCGGGCCGAGTGGCTCCAGCAGATCAAGGATGACGGCGCCGATCTCATCTACACCATCGTAAACAGCGTGGACGACCTGCCCACAGACCCCCAGGTGCGCGCCAACGATTACATCGCCAAGGTCGAGCATCCCCAACACGGCCCCACCGACATGGTGGGTGTGCCCGTTGCCCTCTCCGAGACCCCCGGCAATATCCGCCGGGTCGCCCCGGAACTGGGCGAGCACACCGAGGAGATCCTCACCGAAATTCTCGGCTGGGATTGGGACAAGGTGGGCGAGCTTCGCGAGAAGAAGGTGATCTGAGCCGGGAGAGCCCAGCTCCCCCGCGAAGCGAATCAGCCCCCTGTTTTGCGGGGTTTTCGGGCCAAATAATCGGCTTCCGCGCAGGCCACCTCGACTCCGTCCTCGTCGCGTACGACCACTTCGAGCCTGAACTCGGCTTCGCCCGTTTCCTCGAAATCCGCCCGGAAGCGCTGGGCCCGTTCGCCACCGAAGAGCGCCTCGGTTGTAATCCCCGAACGCGCGGGTCGCTTGAATTCGATACTGACCTTCTTGACCACGGCAAAGAAGGGCGCACCCTCGAGCAGCGACATCATCACCAACCCCCCGAGCACCTCCGAAGCCGCCCATTGGATGGCCGCGTGAATGGTGGCGATATGGTTCATATTGCCGGGCTGAAAGGGAACGAAGCAGCGATAGAGGCCGTCCTGCACGGATCGCACCTCGAGCCCAACGTACTCGTAGATGGGAAAGGTGCGCCTCATCCCCCTCTGGAGCCGGGCCTCGGGGCTTGTCCCTTGCTCGTCAGTCATATCCAATCCCTCACTGCCCAAAAAAAATGGCGCATCAAGGGCACCCCCTCGAATCCACTCCGGCCTAGGGAGCCTCCGCCTCGGGACCCAAAAGTTCGGTCAGGCTAAAACCGATTTTATCGGCCACCGGACGCACGACGCCTGGGTCGAACCCGTAGGCGACGAGCGCGCTCTCCCCAAGCAGCGCTCGAATCTCGCTCTCGGGGTAGCCTTCGAAAGTCTCTCGCATATACGCGCGAGTATTGGGCCAGGTGCCCTCAAGGTGGGGGTAATCAGAACCCCAAAGAATCTTTTCGAGGCCGATCTGGTGACGAAACTCCCCCTCGTGGCGAGGCATGAAGGAGGCGCCCACAAAACACTGGCGCTGGAAATATTCCGTCGGGCTCAGGGTAAGCCCAGTCGTGAAGTGCTGGAAGAAGGGCAGGTTCGCCTTGAACTCCAGAACCCTCAGCCTCTCGAGAATCCAGGCGGTGCCGGTTTCCGTCAGGATCAGCTTGAGAGAGGGATGCCGCTCGAAGGCGCCCGACCAGACCAGCGCCGCAAAAGCGCGCTGGGCCCACATATCCACTTCGCTGATATACATCGCCGTCGCGCTGGGCACGTCGCCATAATCGGGCGACCAGCCCGAATGAGCCTGGAGGGGAAGATCAAGCTCCGCACAGGTCTCCCAGAGCGGCTCGTAGCGCGGATGATGATAGAAGGGATGATCGCCGGTGCTCGTCGGCAAAAGTACGCCCCCCCAGAGGCCGGACTCCCGGGCAGCGCGGATCTCGGCGCAAGTCACCTGGATGTCGTCGATGTTGATGAGCGCAACTCCAGCATGGCGCCCAGGGTTCTGATTGCAAAAGTCAGCGAGCCAGCGGTTGTAGGCCCGAATTCCCGCAAGGTTGTGCTCGGGCTCAATGGGGTTTCGATATTGCAGTAACCCCGCTCCGAAAGGGGCCATCTGGGGAAAGATCACCTCGCCCGCCACGCCATCCTCGGCGAGTTCCTTGACGCGAACGTCCATGTCCCACTCGCCCCTGCGCGGTGAAAAGGGACTCTCACCGTCGCTCAACATGGCGAAGAGCGCATCGTCCTGAATTTCTCCCGGGGTCTGGTCCATGAAGGCCTGAAACTGGCCTGCGTCCCCGGTTTTCTCCGCCATGTCGTCCACCGCTTCCTGGTCGAAGAAGGTCCCCGTGCGCGCGACGAGTTCCTTGACGTATTGGATCCACCAGTCCCTAGCGGCGGAGTGGTATTGGGTGGGCAGGTATTCGTTGTAGATCGAGGGCAGCGCGCCGGCGTGACAATCGCTGCTAATAATGAGTACGTTGGACATTGCGAGACACCTTCTGAAATGGGGAACCCATAGATTCGCAGTCTCCCGGCGAGTTGTCAGGGGCAGAAAGACGGGCCAGGGCTCTCGTATCGCCCCATCGAATCGAGTGGGGATGCGCCACATGGGACATCGGGCCCCAACTCGGCGGCGTCGATATGCCCTGGATAGGGCGATGTTCGCGGTAAAACTTGGGCTGCTCGCGTCCCTGGAGTTGAGGGTGCCGGCTAATGGGTCCGCCCAGGGATCTCCGGGACCAGGAGATGCGAATCGTACTCGCCCCCGAAATGGATGACATGAAGCCCCCGGTTGTGCTCCGTCGACTTGCGATAGGGAGGCGAAGGAACGATCTCCCGGGGCGCAATGATCAACTCGAGGGCCTCGCCCGCGCGAAAGAAGGTACTGCTGGGATTGAGAGCGATTTCGAGGGCGACGATATCGCCGGGGGCGAGTTTCTCGTCGCGTTGATGGGCCAGGACCGGCTCGAATTCCGTAGAGGCAGCCGGCTCGAGAGCCCTGCGCGACGCCGCGATCAGGCCGCGGGTTACGAGATCGGCGTGGTTGCCCACCGAGCCGTAAAAAGGCACTCGCTGGCCCTCCGCATCTCGCTTGTCGACCCCAATGAAGAGGGCCATGTCATCGGGCGCGGGGGCTGAAGCTGAGCCCGGGCGTGCCTCGACCCAAAGGCGCAACTTCATGTAGCCCGTTAATTCCGTGTCCCGTTCGAAGACTCGACGAAAACGCAGCTCTCCCGAGCATGCATCGTAGACTGCTTCGCCGGCGTCCGCGCCCGCCCGGGACTGGAGCGAAAGGTCTTCGGCGAGGAACCATTTCTCGTAGCGCGTTCGGGCCAAAGGCCATTCCTCTTCGCCCCTGACCTCGTAGATCTCGTCCCGAGAGGCGCGCACCTCCAGGCGCACCGGTGCCTGCTCGAGGAAATCGTTGCCTTCCTCTCCCTTCACGAAATGGTCGAAGAAAGATTTAGTGATCGCCTGTACTTCCGGCGAGTAGTACGCATCCCATTTCAACCGCCGATGGGTGTAGACCCACTTTTGACGCGAACGGACTTCTCTGAAAATCCCAAAACTGCCTCGGGTGTGCAGGCCCTGGTCGGAAAAACTCGCGCAGATCAAAATCGGGAGCTCGATGTCGGCAACCGGAGGCACCTTGCTCCGCCAATAATCGTCGTAAAAGGGGTGAACGGATCCCATATCCTGGGGAAGCTGCCCCTCGATTTCGATGAACTCTTCTTCACTGCAGTTGATGGTCGGCTTGACTTCGGTGTGCCACCAAAATACCGGAAATCCGAGCTCCTGAATCCCTCCCTCGAAGAACATCTCGCGATAGAGATCACGCACGCCCTCCCAGGGGCTGATGGCCTTGAGACATTTTGGAACACCATGCTCGCCCTGGCCCGCCGCCACCCCGTATTGGCTGATGGCCAGGTAGCTGACGCCACTCAGCCCCACGCTGCCCGTGCACCATTCCTGGGCGCCGATCCAGTCGATGGCCTGGCCGAAGGCATCCGCCTGGTTCGCAGTAGAAAAACCTGGCTGGCCGCCGCTATTGGCGAAGCCCGGCAGGTTCATGTTCACCACTGCGTAGCCCGAGCGAACCCAAAAATTCGGATCCGGCGATTCCCAACTCGTCAGGCTAGAAAATTCGGGCTTCCCCTCCTGAGGGATCATGCGGTACTGCAGCGGCGGCCCGCCCAGGGGTGTCTTGCCCAGGGCGGGGATCAGGTGGTTGTCGTAGGGATGGGCGCACATCACGACCGGCCATTTCTCACCGGCCTTCTGGGCCCGCCTGGAGCGAAACACGTTGGCGGTAACAAAGGTGCCGTCGGCCAGGGGAATTTCGACATCGAATTCGCAGAGGATATCCGGGTCGGGTTCGGTCAAAACGCATTGGGGACGAAAGATCCGACCCGAGGTCAGGGCGTTCTTCAGAACGGGTCGAACGGCCCGGAAGAAATTCCTCGCTTCGCCCAGATTCATCCGCCCTCCCCTCCGCCGCCTGACGCGTAGAGGAGACAGTAACCCAAATGCCCTCCTGCACTCGACCTCGTTCATCGTGCGCGAAGCGACCGCTCGTTCCGAGTTACCGGCGACCGGCCCGTCGGCGTCCCTTCGCGAGCTCTCGTCGCAGGTCGGCCGTGTAGAACTGGCAGTTACTAAAGGGCACCCCGAGGATCGGGTAGCTCTCGCGTTCGATGGCGGCCTGGGAGGGGAGCGCGTATTCCCCGGCAAGTAGGGGGGCTACGAGAGCCATCTGTTGTTCGCTACGCGGCCAAATCGAACAGATCGCTTTCATCACACCGATCACAAATAGATCGTGCCGTCGAGGATGCATCACACCATGAAAGAGCTCGAGGTCGGATGGCGAGCAACCCAAAATATCGTCGGACAGGTAGGGCAAACTGAATCGATAGCCCGTTGCCGCGACAATCACGTCTACTTCATCCACGGCGCCGTCTTCAAACTCGACCCGGTTTCCCAATAGGGTTTTTACTCCGGCCCGTGCACTGATAGCCCCTTCCCCGAGACGCCCGAAGAGCTCGTTATTCATCACCATGCGCTTCTCGAAGAATGTCGCTGGGGCCGGGGGAAGGCCCAGGGTTTGGGGATCCGGCATATGGGAGACGACCCGCCGCATCACCCGGGGAAAGACTCGCCGAAAAAGAGCGTTGCGAAGCGGACGCGGCAAGGTCGCGAGCAGCCCCGTCGGGGGCTCCGAGGGGTGGGGGATCGGTGCCTCGATCTTGGGCACGATGTGCTGACCCGATCGAGCCGAGAGCAAAACCTGGGAAGCCGCCCCGGCCGCCGAGAGTTCTACTGCCAACTCGCAGGCGGTATTCCCGAGCCCCATCACCAGAACTCGCTTGCCCCGGCAGTCCACGGGGTCGGTCGCATCCATGTAGTCCCTGGCGTGAATGAAATCCCCGTCGAAGGCACCCGGAATCTCGGGCCAGCGAGGATCCCAGAGGTTGCCCGACGCAATCACGAGTCCGTCGTGTTCGACGCTCTCACCACCGGTCAGCTGAAGCCGATAGCCTCCGCTCTCGGACGGCGTTGCCTGCTCGACCCGCGCGCCAAAGCGAATGCGACCCCGAATGTCGAAATGCCGGGCGTAGGCTTCGAAATACTCGACCATTTCTTCGTGCCCGGGAAAGCCGGGAGCATCGTCGGGAAGAGGGAAATCCGAGTAACGACAAATTTCCTTATGCGTATTTACCTGCAACGAGCGATACGCGACAGAGGTCCCGCTGGTATTACCCAGCACCCACTGGCCTCCCACTCGCTCGCCGGCCTCATAGGCAGTAAAGGGAACGCCATGCTCTTTCAAGCTTTTGCAGGCCGCCAGGCCGCTCGGCCCAGCGCCCACCACGGCGACCGACCTGAACCTGTTTTCGCGCGGTCCGGGGGGCTTCACTTGGTCAGTAGCCAGTCGGAGGCACAGAGCCCCCCATCTCATCGCCCCAGGCCATGCGCAGCGTCTTGGCAAAAAGAAATTGTCTGTCCACGCCTCTGCCTCCTTTCGTACCGAGCTAGCCATAAAAGCAGGAAAGAAGCTATCAGGGGGGACACAGGAGCGCCTCCCATCTTTCTGCGACTGGAGCGCTCCATTGCTGAGATCGCTTTCGACTCTGGAGGGCACAAGGTCGGGGGCTGCCGCTGAATCAAAAACTCTGTTCTCACGCAATTACAGGAAGAGGCAACCATGTCGATCAGTACAACGACCCTGGGAATCGAACATATTTTGGTGGGCGCGGATCACATCGTCTTTCTCGAAGGGCTTTTTCTGCTCACCATCGCGGGGGGCGTGGGGGGGGGGGGGGGGTCGATATCCGAGCGCGCCCTCCTAGCCTGATTTCAGTCATTCCAGGCTTGGACGGAGCTGACAGAATTTTGATACGCTTGCTCTCCCCGAGTCGACTCATCCCAAAGGGAGACTGCCCCTGTGACAAAGTCTTTTCTCTTGACCCTTTTCTTCCTGCTGAGCTTCGGCACGGCGTGCACCGAGTTCGCTCCGGTAGAACCTCCGGATCCCACGGCGGATCTGCGCCTGAACGAAATCCAGGTCATCGGCTCGCACAACAGCTACAAAACTCAG
Source organism: Myxococcota bacterium (assembly GCA_028823175.1). Taxonomy (GTDB): domain Bacteria; phylum Myxococcota_A; class UBA9160; order UBA9160; family UBA4427; genus JAZXM01. The sequence goes on along the minus strand of JAPKBZ010000125.1, from coordinate 196 downwards.
CCCTCAGGTCTACTCCTGGCTGCCATCAATCTCGTCTACAGCTTGCTGCCGCCGGGGTCCGGTGTGGATAACCCGGAAGGCCTCGTCTACAGCCACCGCCCCCTCAGCGAGCAATTCGGCGATCTGGGTATTCGCCAGATCGAACTCGATATCTGGCTCGATCCCTCGGGCGGACTCTTCGCCGATCCCTTTGGGC
>JAPKBZ010000005.1 GCA_028823175.1 Myxococcota bacterium | reverse complement strand
CTTCCCTCTCGCCTCTGCTTGGACGAGCGTCTGGTGTCGCTCGCCCAACCTCAAAACCCTGATCCTTTTCCAAGGTAGCGTGATTGAGGGATCCCAACCCGCCGGAAAGCAGCCGACTTTAGGGAGGGATGGAGGGGGGAGACGCGAGACCCTAAACTCAGCCCGTGCCCGAGAGAAGCCAGCTTGGGCAGTTAACCGTCGAATCCGATTTTTCGGGTGGAGGTCAACTTGGGCGATTACGCGATCAACGAGGAAAACAAGGTTCGTCGGCTCAGGGAAAAAGCGCGCTATGACCAGGACACCGTCCACGGGGTGCTCGACGCCGGCCTAGTCGCCCATGTCGCCTTCCTCCAGGACGGGCGCCCTTTCGTTATGCCGATGATCTACGGGCGCGAAGGCGAAACTCTCTACCTCCACGGCGGGAGCAAGGCACGCATCATAAAACTCCTCGAGTCGGGAGCACCCGTCTGCGTAAACGTGACCCTACTCGATGGCCTCGTCGCAGCGCGCTCAGCCTTCAGCTCATCCATGAACTACAGGTCGGCCACAATCTTCGGAACCGGATCGTTGGTCGAAGGCGAAAGCGAAAAACTTCGCACGCTCAAGATCATCTCGGACCACACCTTTCCAGGACGTTGGGAGGAACTCCGAGCCCCCCTGGATTCGGAAATCAAGCAGACGGGAGTTGTTGGTCTCCACATCGAATCCGCGTCCGCGAAGATTTCGGAAGGGCCTCCCGATGACGAAGACTTTGACTATGACATCCCCGTTTGGGCTGGCGTCCTTCCCATCGTCAACCAGCTTGGCACAGCCGAAGACGACCCCCGGCTGCTCACCGGCGTTTCGCTCTCGCCTTCGATCGCAGCCCTTGAGGGCACCCGGCGTTAGCCACCCAGTCACGAGTGCCGAGTAGCCGGGCGAAGCTCAGCGTCGCCAGAATCGCAGCCGATCTCGGCGGCGATCTCCAGCGACCACCTGGGCACAGTTGCGCGCCGGAATTCCCGAAACCCCTCCACCCGGATGCGTACCCGAGCCGCAAAGATAAAAGCCCGAGACGGGGGAGCGGTAGTCGCCATAATCTGGGATCGGCCGGAACGAGAACATTTGGTTTACCGACATTTCACCCTGCATAATATTTCCGCCGATCAGTCCAAAGCGTTCTTCGAGATCCGGAGGGGCGAGAACCTCCATGTGTTCGACGGAGTCTGCGAAGCCCGGGCAATGTTCATCCACGATGCGAATGACATTTTTTCCGTACTTTTCGCGCTCGGTCTCCCAGGATCCCTCGGCCAACTCAAAGGGGCCGAACTGGGTATAGAAGAGCGCCATATGCTTGCCCTCGGGCGCCAATTGGGGTTCAAAATAGGTGGGGAAAACCCCTTCGATATAGGGATTCGCCGACGAGCGCCCGTATTTAGCATCGTCCCATGCGCGCTCCAGGTATTCCAGAGAAGGCGAAATCGCGAAGATGCCCGAATGCGGGGGGCCGGGCATCGGGCCCGTCCAGCCCATGGGCCTGGGGAGCTCGTTCATCGCGAGGTTGACCTTCACTGTGCCCGAGCGCGTCTGATAGCGCTTGACGTTCTTGACAACTTCGGCGTCAAGGTTTTCCTCGCCGATCAGGTCCATATAAGTCGTAATTGGGTGCGCGCTCGATATGACTCTTCGGGCATGGATGGTCTCGCCATCCTCGAGCTCGACTCCCACGGCACGTCCGTCACGGATCACAACCCGACGCACAGCGGCACCCGTTCGAATTTCAGCACCCTTGGCCCGGGCCGAATCGCCGATCGCCCGACTCACCGCGCCCATCCCCCCGTGGGCCCATCCCCAAGCGCCCTGGACTCCCTTGACCTGGCCAATCCAGTGGTGGACCAAAACGTAGGCCGAGCCTGGGCTCATGGGTCCACACCAGGCACCCAGAATCGTCTGGGTCCCCAAAGCGCCTTTAACGCGATCATCCTCGAACCATTCGTCGAGAAAATCGACGCCGGAAACCGTAAAGAGTCGGACCACCTCGGCGATGTCCTTACGCGTCCAGTGCCGGAGCTTGGCCGCCGTACGAACGAAACCCGGGATTTCTGAGAAACTCAAATTCGGAGGAATCACGAAGAGCAGATCTCGCATGAGATCGGCCACCCGATGAAAATAACGATCAAACTCGATATACGACTCGGCGTCGGCCTTGGAGAATTGTCGAATCGACTCAGCAGCTTTATTTGGATCACTCCAAAGAGCAAGCGATGTGCTGTCCGTGTAGGGGACAAAATAGTCGGGGTCGAGCACGGTCACCTTGTAGCCAAATTTTTCGAGCTCGAGTTCATCGACGATCTTCTGGGGCATCAAGCTCATCACGTAGGCCGCAGAGGAGACCTGGTAGCCGGGCCAAGCTTCCTGGGTAATGGAAGCCCCGCCCTCCACCGCGTGCCGTTCGAGAACCAAGGTATCCATACCGGCCCGTGCGAGGTAGGCCGCACAGGCCAACCCATTATGACCACCGCCAACGATCACCACATCGCGTTCACTCATAGGATTCTCCTTGCCTAAAACTTTGAATTCCCTTCAAATCTTCGGCGAGCACCAAGGCGACGAAGAGTTGAAATCTGAATCGACTACTTGGCCTGCGCACGCTCATCGAGGGCCAAATCAAGAGCCACCGCGAATTTTTCCATCGTTTCATCCAAGCAAGAGTCGTCATGCGCGGCCGAAACGAAGAAGGGCTCCCGAGAATCCGGCTCGACAAGAATGCCCGACGAGATCAGGTGCGCCGCCAGCGCCTCGTAGAGTTCGTAATCACTCCTCACCCAATCCTTGTAATTTCGCGGGGCCGACTCCGAGAAGAAAATTCCCGACATCGAGGGATGTCCACTCCACGCATGAGCGACCCCCCGAGCAGAGAGAATCTCTGAAATGCCCTTTTGCATCTTCTCCCCATAACGGACGATATCCTCGAGGGCCTCGGTTTCATCGAGGATCTCCAGCGTCTTTTCCGCCGCAGCGAGGCAGACGGGATGCCCCGCATAGGTGCCTCCCTGGGCGGAGCCCCCAGGGCCGATGGTCGACATGATCTCTCTTTTACCCGCGAGGGCCGAAATCGGATACCCGTTCCCCATCGCTTTGGCGAAAGTGCAGAGGTCCGCATCGACACCCATCAATTCCTGAACCCCACCCCGGGCGACTCTGAAGCCTGTCTTTACCTCGTCGACCATCAGCAAAACGCCATATTCATCGCATAGGGCCCGGACGCGCTCGAGGTACCCCGGCTCGGAGACGATCCCGCCGGCATTGCCCAAGATGACTTCGATCAGGAGCGTGGCGACATCGTCGCCGTGAACCTTGAGAACGCTTTCCAATTCATCGGGATCGTTCAGGGGAACTGTGTCGAAAAGCTCGCGCAGGAGCGAAGGGACGCCTTTGCCCTCGGACTGGACTTGCAAGGACACCTCGCCCGAGGCATCCCGTTCGTGGTGCACCTCCCACAGGACGCCGTCCGAAAGACCGTGATATCCGCCCTCAATCATGATGTGTCGACTGCGGCCTGTAAACGAACGAGCAAGGCGCAAACCGGCCATGACCGCCTCGGTTCCTGAGTTGGCGAAGCGCACCATGTCCACCGAACTGATCATCTTCGCCATGCGCTCGGCGACGATCCATTCCCTCTCGGTGGAGAGGGCCGTCGGGCCTCCGAGTTCCATGCCCTTCCGGGCGGCTTCGTCGACTCTCTCGTCACCGTAGCCGAGGATTGCCGGCCCGTAGCCGATCCTATAGTCGACATACTCATTGCCGTCGAAATCCCACAAACGAGCGCCCTTGGCACGGGACACATAGAGAGTTTCGTCCGGGCCCCATGACCGATAATTCGAGGTCACGCCCAAGGGGAGTCGCTCGGCCGCTTTCTTGTAGTGCGCATTGGATTTGGGAATTGAGTAGTGGACGGCCATTTAGCGAGTCTCCATTCAAGCGTATTGGATTAACCAAAAACCGGAGCGCTACGAAATAATTCCGGAGAGCTGCGGGCCCTGCACCAGACTTTCCCTAAGAAAACGCTTCTCCTAGGGAGAATAATCCGGGTTATCCCAGACAATCAAAGCCGACCATCCATCGGTCGCCTCATCCTCAATATAGTTTTCAAGCACTCCGCGAATCTCGAAGCCGTTCTCGAGCTGGAAGGTCAGGGTCGCGTCGTAGAGTTCCCCGGAGGCCACCTTCTCGACGTAGTCCGCCGCGGACATCTCGGATTTATGGTTGACGAAATCGGGCATATGGCCGCCTGCGATGATCCCGCGCCTATTGTGCTTCTGGGCAAGACCCTTGCGCAGTTCATAAAATTTCCGCCCGATTCCCTGCCTCCGGTAATCGGGCGAGACCGCGATATCGGTGCCGTAATACCAATCCCCATCGGCGTCATGATTCCCGCATTGATGCTCACCCGTGATTCCGACGATGGTGTGCTGGGGGTGAGCGAAATCGAAATCAAGGAAGATTCCGCCGGCCTGGCCCACGAGCTTGTCGTCGTCGAGGCAGAGAAAGAAGCCTTCGGGAAAGGTCCGCGCGTAGGCCCTGAAATCTTCCTCGGCGATCAACTCATCGGGGTTGGCGTGCTCGAAGATGCTGAGTTCGAGGCGCCGGCAAGCCGGCGCCCATTCTTCGGTCAGGGTTCGGTACTCGAGTTCACTCATTGGCCAAACTCAAAAAGATCGAATTCGTTTTCGCTGGGCAGACCCCAAACGGCCCACATTTCCCCCGTGCCTGGACGCATGATCGCCGCGCCCGAGGATTCGACGTGATACGGGGGCTTGGAGACTTGGCAAATCGCCTCGCTGTCGCGAGTGAGCGCCATCAGGTCGGCAACGCCGACTTCGGGGCGGTCCAGCAATTTTCTGGCCCTGGCGAGCCGCGCCTGGGATGACGCCATCAATGCCGGGGGCTTGGTGGCTTCGTGGCCCTGGCAGACTTCGTCGAGGCAATGGTTGGTGTGCACCAGAGGCTCGTCGCCGAGCCGCCGAATGGCATGGCCCTGGGGCATGGCCTCGACGTCAAAGCCGGCACCGTGGGAATCCATCAGCAGGTAATGGTGCGCCCCCGCGAGCGGGGCCTCGGTAATCGCGCGCAGGGCATCCTCGATCTCCGTCTGGGCCAGGGCCTGACGGATCACCAGAGGCCAGGTCACGCCCAGGGCCCCCACCTCGGCGGCCAGGTTGTTGATCCCGATGGCGATGCCGGCCTCGTTGATCCCGATCTGTCCCAGGCAGCCCACCGTGGAGAAAACGAAACTTCGAGGTCCATCGTCGGGCTTGACGTCGAGCAGGGTCACGTGTTCGGTGGCCGAATCATGCATATCCCAGGTCTGGGCCAGAAAGCCCTTCCCGTCGGCCATGCCGTCGGGGATGACCACCGCCGTACAATCGTCCTCGTCGGGCACGCCCGCCCCGGTCGCGCGAACCGCGTCGACGAAATCCGTGAAACCGCCCACGATGACGGCCTCGGCGGGGGTCAGGTCGCAAGCTCGCGCCATGGTTTCCATTTCGAGGCAGAGGTCTTCGGAGTAGGCGCGATGCGCCGGCAGCATCGACTCGGCCAGGGCAAGCACTTCCTCCTTGCCTGCGCTGCGCCCCGACCAACTCCCGTTGGCCGAGAGCGCCACCCGATCCTCGGCGTAGGCTCGGATTTCATCTCGGTAGGTCTCCCCGTGATGGGCTCCCCTATTCTCGGGTGACCCTTCAAGGACGATCTTCCGCATACGAGGCGATCCGCCACGCGCATCCCTCTTTTCAGTTGCACTCATCCCTCACGCCTCCGCTCGGCGAGCGGCCACTGCCGCCACCGCCTCTTCGACCACGTCCATCGCTTCCCGGAGATCCGCATCCGAGATATTCAGAGGCGGCAGGAAACGCACACAATTCGAGTAAAGCCCCGCGCGAATGGTTATCACACCCCGGATCAGGGTCTCTGCCGTAATTGCCGCGGTGGTTTCCATGCAGGGTTTTAGGGGGTCGCCGTCCTGCACGATCTCCATGGCCAGCATCGGCCCCAAGCCCCTCACATCTCCGACCATTTTGGGGAAACGCTCGGCCAATTTTTCCATGCGCTCCCGCATCTGTACGCCGACCTCGCGTGCCCGGGCGAGAAATTCGGGGGTCGCGATCGTATCCATAGCTTCGAGGGCCGCGGCGCACGCCAGGGGATTGCCGCTGTAGGTGCCGCCAAGCCCGCCGGGATGCGCCGAATCCATAATCTCAGCACGCCCAACCACGGCGCCCAGGGGCATTCCCGCTGCCAGGGACTTCGCAGTGGTCACCATGTCGGGAATCACGCCCGAATGCTCCATGGCGAAGAGTTCACCCGTTCGCCCCATGCCGCTCTGGACTTCATCGGCGATCAGCACGATGCCGTGCTCGTCGCAAATTTCTCGGAGGCGAACCAGCCAACTCGCCGGTGCGGGCAAGAAGCCGCCCTCGCCCTGGACCGGCTCGACCACAACCGCCGCTACATGGCTCGGATCCACCACCGAGACAAAACATTCCGAGAGCCGCTGGATCTGCTCTTCGACAAATTGCTCCTCGCTCATTCCGGCGGGCCGGCGGTAGTTGTAGGGGAAGGGAAAACGGTAGACCTCGGGGGCGAAGGGGCCAAAGCCTTTTTTGAAAAGGGAGAACTTGGAGGTCATCGACATGGTGAGATTCGAGCGCCCGTGATAGGCGCCCTCGAAGACGACAACACCCTGGCGCCCGCTATGGACCCGCGCGAGGCCCACCGCCGCCTCGACGGCTTCGGCGCCGGTATTCACCAGCAGGGTCTTCTTCTCGAAATCCCCGGGCGTAATCGCGTTGAGACGCTCGGCCACCTGGACGTAGAGTTCGTAACTGCCCACGATGGCGCACATATGAATCAGCTTATCCGCCTGCTCGATCATGGCCCGGCTGACACCCTCCGGGCAATGTCCCACGGCGAGGACACCAATCCCTCCGGCCATATCGATGAAGCGGTTGCCGTCGACATCTTCGACTCGCGAGCCCTCGCCCCGTTCGATGGCAAGCCCTGTCAGCTTCGCGGCACCCTGGGGCGTTGCCGCCTCTCTTCGGGCCACAATCGCCTGGCTCCCCGGTCCGGGGATCTCGGTCACTATTCGAATCGCTGATTCACTCATCGCCTACTCCGTCTCTTCTGTCCGTACCCACATCCAGGTCGGGGTCCATATGCGTGCCTGACTCGACTCGGCGCCTACCCCCGATCAACTTGGCCGCATTTCAAAAAGTTCTTCCCGGGCCTCAAATCGCTCATACGCCGTGGCGACCACGCTATCCGGCACATCCCACACAAACTTGACTTCATCGCCAATAACATCCTCGGCCATGCACGGGGCCATCTTGTCGTCTTCCGGGCCAAAGCCCGCCCGTCGGTTGAATTCCCACTCGTCCTCGAGGCATCGCCAGCCCATGTCGGCCATCTCTTCCCGGCTAATCGATGTGCCGAGGAAGCTAGAATAGAACTCCCCGATCTCAACGATATTGGGCATCAGGAACTGACAGAATCCCGACGAATCGACCACCGCGTTGAGGATCTGGCTTTCCTGGGAGCTTCGCACGAACTCCTCCGGGGCCATGCCGGGATCAACGACCAGACCTGCCGTGTGGTCTGCCCCCATGGCGCTCGTGCAATAGGTCACGCCAGCGGACTTTAGGGGGCGCGGGTCCCAGGCCGGGATGGCCTGGCCCTTGACGCTCGGAACCCTGTGGTGGTTCTTCAAGCGACCGATTGTGGCCGCTCCATTTCCGATGGCGCGTCCGATTTCGGTTCCTTCGGCGATCTCGCGCACCAGACGCTTGGCACCTTCAGCGTCCCCGAATTCCATGCCCCCAGCATCCATATAGACACCAATCGCCGCACCCATCTCTATCGTATCGAGACCAATATCGTCGCAGAGCCTGTCCAAATCCGCGACGTCTTCCCAGTGGGCAATGGCGCAATTAGAACCGAGCATGGTCAGGGTTTCAAACTCCAAGCCCGAGGTCTTGTATTCCCCGTTGGCATCGTGAACGATATTGCTGCACTTGACGATGCAGCCGGTCAAACAATTATGCATCCCTCCGCCACGAGTCTCAAAACTCTCGACGATGCGCATGCCATCCAGGGTTTCCACATCGGGAGAACGCCCCTCCACACGATTTTTGTAGGGGAACGTATAGATCGAATTGGCCTCTTCGCAGATGACACTCGTTCCCCACTTGGGGAAGGGTTCCTGTCCAGGTCCGGCAACGAACTCTCGAGTGTATTTCTTCGAAAGCTGAAAGAAGGTTTTATCCACCGGCTTTCGCGCCCGGGTCCCCCCCGCTTCAATCACGAAAAATTTCAGCCCTTTGCTCCCCATCACCGCCCCCAGGCCGCCTCGGCCCGCATGGCGCGCCGGGTGCCTGTCCTGGGAATGATCGGTGCAGGCCACCGATGCCCCGGCAAGCAACAACTCGCCGGCGGGACCGATTGAGACAAAGGACGCCTTTTTGGAATACACCTTGCAGAGATCTTCAATCAAAGGGTAATTCCACTTGCCCTTGTGCTCGTCTGCGCCAACGACTGTCACCTCATCCGCGAAGACGGAAAGGCCGTAACGAAGATCTGGGTTTTCCGGCTTTCCGGTCACGATGACGGCGCGGTAGCCGAGTTTCATCAGATCCTGCCCCGCGTCGCCACCCACATTGGCTTCTTTGATCCCGCCTGTGAGCGGGCTCTTGCCTCCAACAGACAATCGACCCGAAGTCGGTGCACTGCTTCCGGCGAGCAAGCCGGGGGCAAGAACAAAGACATTCTCCGCCTCGAGAGGGTCGCATGTGGGATCGCACTCCTCGAGAAGAATTCGTGCGGAGAGGCCCCGGCCGCCCAACAATTTCCACTTCTCGGGAAACGACTCGATCGTCGCGGTCTGCCGCGTCATATCAACGCGAATAAGCCTGTCCGTTTTTCTATCAGCCATGTTTCCATTCTCCTCACCTAAAAAAGTAATACGTCACTCGCTCGCACGAACCTGCTCTAGAGCGCGGGGGGCCGCTCTACCCTCCGGCCGCGCTCGCCATGATGGTGACCCGGTCGCCTGGCTCGAGGGCCGAATCCAGGGCATCTCGCTCGAGTCCTTCGCCATTCAAGAAGAAACGAACGAAGCGCTTCTGCCGCCCCTGACTGTCGAGAATCAATTCCAGAAAACCCGGGAAGCGTGTCTCCGCCTCAGCGATACATTCCCGAATTGTGGTTCCCGACAACTCGAGCACCGCCTCTCCCCGAGTGGGCACGCGATAGCGAGACGGTACCTCCAAGATCGGCAAAACTTTTCTCCAATACGGTTTGAGAGGGAAAAACGATGCGAGCGAGCCGCTTGCAGATTCTAGCCAGTCTCGAAAAACCCCGAAATCCCCAACTGGGCCTGCCGCTTGGCCGCTCATGAGTCGAAGCCCAATCCCAGTTGATCCAGCAGGCGAAGCCAGGGGCCCCTGCGGCCTTCATTGCGATCGGCCCGGGCGAGCCCCCGCTGGGTCATTTTAATCACGAGGGAGCGAATCGGCTCTGGGGGCCACGGAAACGGGCGCTTGCGTACGAGTTCGAGTTTCAGCTCAGGCCGGTCGAGTTGATCGAGAAGGCCCAGGGCCACTTGCCCCCCAAAACGACTCGCCACCACGCCGAGGCCGGTATACCCGGCTGCCCATGCGACTCTCCCCCCGTGAGAACTCCCCGCGTCCAGGCAGAAGCGAGTGGTGCTCGCGATGGGGCCGCCCCAACTATGACTGAAGCGAAGGCCCTCGAGTTGGGGGAAGGTCGCGAAGAATCTATCGGACAAGCCCTCGAAACTCGCGCCGCGCTGCTCGTAGCTCGGCCTGATATCACTTCCGAAATGGTAAATCGCATCGTAACCGCCCCAAAGAATTCGGTTATCCGCCGTCAATCGGTAGTAGTGGAATTGGTTCGTTTCCTCGCCGGCCCCCTGCCTGTTAGCCCAGCCCAGGCTCGCGAGTTGCTCATCTCCCAGAGGCTCCGTCATGAGTACATAATCCCAGATCGGAACCGTCACCCGCTGCATACGCCGCACAGGCGTCTTGAATGCGTTCGTGGCCAAAAGGCATTTGCGGCCGCGCACTCGCCCTGTGGGAGTCCGCACCTCGATCCCTGGACCACGCCGGGACAAAGTGTTCATCGGCGTCTGCTCGTAGACACGTACGCCGAGATCCCGAACCGCCCGTGACAAACCCCACGCCAACCTTGCCGGATCGACGATGGCCGTATCCGGTCGGAAAACAGCGCCCATATAGGTTGGAGAGTTCAACTCCGCCCTCGCCGCCTCCTGCCCCAGCAGAAATGAACGTTCTCCGTGGTCAGTATTCAGGTCGTGATATTCGCGCAAACCCTCGACTTGATACTCCGCGGTGGCCACATCGAGAGTTCCTGTCGATTCCATTCGCGCATCGATCCCGTACCGATCGATCGAATCGGCAAAGCCTCGGTAATTCTCCGCGGCCAGGGTCTGGATCGCCGCCATCTCATTGGGAAAATGCGAGAGACCATTCGCCAGCCCGTGGGTCAGCGAAGGGTCGGCAAAGCCACCGTTGCGCCCGGAAGCACCGTCGGCGATACGGCCAGCCTCCAGCAAGACGATATCTCGATCGGGCAGGGCTTCCTTGGCCTGAAGAGCAGCCCAAAGACCGGTAAAACCGCCTCCGACGATAACTAAATCGGCTTCGTCGTCATCTTCGAGGCTCCCAGCCACGGGGGGACGCTCATCCTGATCCAACCAGAAGCACGCAGGCTGGGTATCGCTGAGCGCTCGCCGATGCGAATCCATGTGGCCACTCCTAAGGTTCTCCCCACCCCGCAAGGCCGAAGATAGCCGCCCTTATCGCCGAGGGGCAAGCTCTTCTCCCCTCCCAAGCTCTTTCCGGAACCCTCACTTCCCCCCTTACCATCGCCGCTCCAGAGGCTACTGTTTTTCCCGGATAGATAAATTTTCCAGCGTCGAGCGAGAGCGGCTCAACACAGCCAGGCCAGCTTGGCTGAACCAAGGTGTCCTGATCAGAATGGCAATTTCGCCCATCGACCTCAGCATCGTCGCCGTTTACATCGCCGGTATGCTGGGCATCGGGTACTACATCTTCAAAAAGGCTCCGAATTTCGAGGAGTACTTGGTCGCGGGCCGGTCCATGACCACCCCGATCCTCGTCTGCACACTCGCCTCGACCTACTACGGCCTCGACGTCCTCTTCGGAACCTCGGAGGTGGGCTTCAATGATGGAGTGGTTGCGTTCTTCGGCTACTCGGAAATGTCCCTCGGCTTCTACCTCTTTGCCGCCTACGGACTCAGCCGAAAGTTAAAAGAGGCTAACTTCACTTCCCTCCCCGAGATCCTGACGCGCCAATATGGCCAGAGCGCCGGGTACCTAGGTGCGATCTCTTCGATCATCTACTCCATTCCCGCACTCAGCCTCTTTGCGCTTGGGCGAATTTCCGAAGTCATGTTCGGGATCGACGCACAGATCGGCGCGCTTCTCCTGGGCAGCATCGCTCTTATCTATACGCTCTGGGGCGGCCTCTGGGCTGTCGCAATCACGGATACGGTCCAGTTCGTCTTCATGTGCGTCACCCTCGCCATTGCGGTCCCCCTACTCATGTCCGATCTCGGGGGGTTCGACACGGTCGCCGCCCACGTTCCCTCGACCCATTTCGATATTTTCGGCGGAATCCCCTTCTGGCTCATGCTGGCGTATATGGCCACGGGGATCAGTATTCTCGTCGACCCGGCCTTCTACCAGCGCATCTTCGCGGCAAAAAATTTTAGCCAGGTCCGCAACGCCATGCTGATCGCCCTGGTGGTCTGGGGCGCATACGATTGGCTGGTCACCGCCGCGGGCATGCTGGCACGAAGTGGTGTGGCCATGGGGGCTCTTCCCGCTGACCTCCACTCCAACGATGCTTTGCTCACCGCCGTGGTCATGGCGCTCCCCGTCGGACTGGTCGGGCTTTTTCTCGCCGGCGTCCTCGCGACGGCCATGTCGACCATCGACTCCTATAGCCTGGTCGCGGGTGCAAATATCTCCTACGACGTCTACCGCCCGCTCTTCAAGCCCGACGCAACCGATCGGGAACTTGTCCGGGCCACCAAGATCGGCATCGCGGTTTCCTGGATCCTTGGCTACCTGCTCGCTTTTCTCTTCGAACGATTGATGTCGTTATGGGTCTTCAACGCCAGCCTGATGACATCTACAGTTCTTGTTCCGATTTTTATGGGCCTCTTCTGGAAGGGCCGAAAAACCGCTGCCGCTGGAATATTGAGCTTTCTCTTCGGCCTGGTGAGCGTCGCCGTCTTTTATTTCGGCATCAGCCAGTTGGGCGCCTATAACGAAACCTGGGGAACCTATATCTGGACGTTCGAGTTCTCCGGCTCATCCTATGAGCTCTGGCAAGAGTACTCCCTCTTCTTCAGCCTTCCGATCAGCTTCCTAGGGTTTCTAATCGGAAATCTTTTCGGCTCTCCCCGAGCAACCCACTTGGGGGAGCAAAGCCAATGAACGGCTGGGATATCTTCACCTACTTTTGTTGCGTCGTTCTCGCCGGAAGCGCCGTGGGAATCTTCGTTTTTTTTCTGCGCGATGCCAAGGGCATCATCATGGGCTCCCGCGAAGAAGACGAAGACGAAGACGCGGGCTAACGCCAACGGCCTAGCCGAAGAGTTCGGGGGTTTCCCTTAGAAAGGGCACGGCCCCGTGGGCGGCGTCCTCATCCATCTCCCTCGCGTAGCGGTGCCCAGAGCGCACAGAAGCCGCGATCGTTCCAGGCGCCAGGCAGTCACCAATCCTCGTGACCACGCCCGGCTCGTTCGCCTCGATGAAACCTTGCAGGCTCGCGTAGAGCTCTTCGTCAGGGCGGCGTAGCGTCACCATCAAGACCACAGGCGCTTCTACAACTCGCTCGCGGCCGGTAAAAGTGCAAACCAGCGTGGCACTCTCCGTCGATAGCCTCTCGAGGGCCGAGTTGGCCTCAATGGTCACATCGAGCTCCAGTAGCCGCTTCTGAATGCGGGCCTGCTCCTCGGTATTATGCGTCCAGGCAGAGACGAGAGGCTCGGGGGTCACCAGAGTGACAGAAAGACCCCGGCCAGCGAGGAGTTCGGCCATAACTCCTCCCATATAGTAGTGGTCGTCGTCGTAGATCAAGACGGGCCCAGCGATCTCTACTCCGGAAAAAATATCGTCGGGAGTGATCACCCGGGCATCCCGCCAGCCCGACACTGCCGAGCCGTGCCAGCGACCGATCCCATCGGCGCGCCAATGGGACCCGGTGGCTAGAGCCACCCGGTCCGCTCCGAACTCCCGGATCTGCTCGCAATCCACTTCGCTCTCCAGGAAAATTTCAACGTTGTCCATCTTGCCGATCTGGGTCAGGCGCCAATCCCGGACTCGGCCCCACTCGGAAAGCCCGGGAAGCTCGGCTTCCAACGAGACCCGGCCTCCCAAAGCAGAGCGCCGCTCGGCCAGGGCTACCTCGTACCCGCGATCGCCCAGAGCCCGGGCGGCTTCGAGCCCGGCAGGGCCGCCGCCTACAACGAGAATCTTCTTTTCCGATGTGCGTCGCGGGATGTATTCGGGATGCCACCCCCGACGCCACTCTTCCCCCATGGCAGGGTTCTGGGTACACGAAATCGGGTTGGCCAGGGAATCGCCGGCGTAGCAAATATTGCAGCCAATGCATTCACGCACGTCCTCGATTCGCCCTTCCTTGATCTTCTTCGGAAGGAAGGGATCGGCAATCGACGGGCGGGCGCAGCCGATCAAGTCCAAAACGCCTTCCTGGACCTGCCGCAACATGGTGTCCGGAGACGTGAATCGGCCGACTCCCACTACGGGCTTTCCCGTCATGCTCTTCACATAGGAAACATATTTCTCGAGGGAGGCCTCGCCGACGAAGCGCGACGTCCCCATTTCGTATGAGTAGTCATGGATATTGACGTCCCAGAGATCAGGGAAATCAGCAAGCAGAGCGATGACTTGTTTCTGCTCCTCGCTGTCGGGCTCCCCGTCGGTCATCCCCGCATCGCTCGAAATCCTGACCGCGAGCGCGCAGCGGTCCCCCAAAACCTCCCGGGTATCCTCCAAGATCTCTCGGGTCAGGCGAACCCGATTTTCCAGACATCCACCGTACTCATCGCTTCGGTCGTTTTCCGGCGAAAGGAATTGCGAGAGGATATAGCCGTGGGTCGCGTAGACATAGACCAGATCAAAGCCGGCCTCGACCGCGCGCTGGGCCGCCGCGCGGTGCCACTCCCGGTAATTCGCAATATCGCGCTTGTCCATGGCGAGGGATTGAACCGGGTTCCCCCGAGCAGACGGTCGGCTCTGTGGCCCAATCGGAATTTCCCTCGTGTAAAGATTGGGGCTCGTGTAGCCCCCATGCCAGAGCTGGATGCCGGCAAGCGAGCCATGTCGATGAACATTTTCCACCATCTTGGCATGGGCCTTGATATCGGCGGTATCCCAGATGGAGGCCGAGGGCATGGGCGTGTCATCCGAGGTCGGATGAATCGAGCAATACTCGGTACAAACGACCCCCCAACCCCCCTCCGCCTTGGTTTCCCGCATGGCCGCCAGGGTATTGGGCGCCTGGTAGCCCATGCCCGTGCAATGGGGGACCTGATAGAAGCGGTTCGGCGCCACCACCGGGCCTATCTTGATCTCGTCAAAGAGAATTCTGTAGCGGTCGCCCTCACTCATCGTCATCTCTCCCTCGATCCCAAGTTCCTGGCGCACTGCTCCGCAGTCTTTCGATTCAGAAAAGGCCTGAAATTCGACCCTCATCATCGACATCGATGCCCTCGGCGGCGGGCCGGGCGGGTAAGCCGGGCATGGTCATGATATCGCCGCAGTAGACGATCACGAATTCGGCTCCCGCAGCGAGTCGCACATCTCGCAGGAGGAGATCGAAATTCTTGGGAGCGCCGAGCAATTTGGGATCGGAGGAAAAGGAGTACTGGGTTTTAGCAATGCAGACCGGCAGATGACCATACCCGTCCCGATCGAGGTTTTTGAATTTCCGGCGCACTCTCTTGTCCGCACTCACTTCACGCGCCCCGTAGACCCGCTGGGCAATGGTCTCCACTTTCTTCCAGAGCGAGAGATCATCCGGGTAGAGAAGCTGAAAATCTGAAGGCACCCGCTCGATGGTCTCCACCACCGCTTTCGCCAGATCGACTCCGCCCTCGGAGCCCTCCGCCCACACATTGCACTCAACGACGTCAACGCCCAAATGCGCGCACTTTTCGCTGACGATGGCCACCTCGTCGCTTGTATCCTGGCTGAAGCGGTTCAAAGCCACGACCACCGGCAGTCCGAAATTTCGAATATTTTCGATATGCCGCTTGAGATTCGCCAACCCTCGCGTGAGGGCCGCGGGGTCTTGCTGATCGAGAGCCCCCAAGGGGGCCCCACCATTCATCTTGAGGGCCCTTATGGTGGCGACCATCACCACAGCATCGGGGGAGAAGCCGGCCTTTCGACACACGATATTCATGAACTTCTCGCCGCCCAGATCCGATCCGAAACCCGCTTCGGTCACCACGTAGTCCGCCAATTTCAGCGCCGTTCGCGTGGCCAGGATCGAGTTCGCTCCGTGCGCGATATTGGCAAAGGGGCCGCCATGAATGAGTGCCGGGGTATGCTCGATAGTCTGCACCAGGTTGGGACGAATCGCGTCTTTTAGGAGCGCGGTCATCGCCCCATCCACCTTCAGGTCTTTCGCGCGAATGGGCAGGCGATCGTAGGTATGCCCGACGATGATATTGCCGAGTCGCCTTTTTAGATCTTTGAGCCCGTCGCACAGACAAAGGCAGGCCATCACCTCCGATGCGACGCTGATCTGGAATTCCTCCTGCCGAGGCATGGAGTTCGTGACTCCGCCAAGGCCCACCACGAGATTCCGCAATGCCCTGTCATTCATATCCACAACCCTGGACCAGGTGATCCTGCGCGGGTCGATATTCAGTGCGTTGCCGTGGTGAATATGATTGTCGAGGGCGGCGGAGAGCAGGTTATTCGCCAGACCGATGGCATGAAAATCTCCGGTGAAATGAAGATTGATCTGCTCCATGGGCAGAACCTGGGCGTACCCGCCGCCTGCCGCGCCCCCCTTCATTCCAAAGCAAGGACCCAACGAAGGTTCGCGCAAGCAAACCATGGTCTTCTTCCCGATGGCGGAGAGCGCATCGGCCAGGCCCACAGAGGTCGTCGTCTTACCCTCACCCGCAGGCGTCGGACTCATGGCCGTCACCAGAATCAGCTTGCCATCCTTCCGATTCCCCGAGAGTAGGTCGCGGCAGAACTGGCTCGACAGCTTTCCGATATTCCGCCCGTAGGCTTCATAATCCTGATCGCTAAGCCCGGCGGCCTCGGCGATTTTCGTGATCGGATGGAGTTCTGCCGCCTGCGCAATTTCGATATCCGACGGAACCTTTGTCTCAGCCATTCATGCCTCCCAGGGGTCTCTTTTTTTCAATCTTATTTCCCCGACTTGAAGTCTAGGGGGCATGCCCGTGTGAACCATCCCCTCGCTCGTCTCAACGCCCCAGACCCGCAGGCGGCTGGGAGGAGTAAATGTCGAGTGGGCCTACCTGACTCTCTATCCTTTTCCGCCCCCTCTCACAGGGCGGCGTATCACAGGCCCGCCAGACATTCTCGAGCGCCCTACGGTTAAAGGGGATCACCACATTAAAATGATTCAGATAGCGACTGCTCTGCTTCCGAGCGAACGGCAGGGGCCGCACTCCATTGGCGCGTCTCGGGCCTTGGCCAAAAAAAGTCGAAATGCCCTCAATCGAGTCCGGACGTAATTGGCTCGCAACAGACGGGTTCCTGCCCATTTTCTTGAGAACTTCGGTAAGCCGACTTGACCCTGGTTGATCGTAATGCCAGCGCGCCAGAAAGGTCGCGCATGCCGCCCCCCGATCAAAGCGGCAATTTTCTGAAGCGGCGACACCCAGGATCACTGGAGGTATTTCCTTTCCGGGCGCCAGCTTTCGCAGCAACGAATTTTTCAGACCCACTCGAACACTCTCGGGCCGCACCAATTCGGGAAGGCTGCCCTGCTCTCCCCGAAAGAATGCTTTGGCCGCGTGATGGCTCAAACGCGGATACCGAAGGGTCTGAATAGGACCCTTCAAATTCAGATCGTTCAAGACACCCAGGGGCACCAACTCGTGAGCAAAGACCGCCGCCAGGTTACTGATTCCAACCCGATCGAAGCTGGCCTTGAAATCATCTCCCTCGAACCTGGCCCGTATCGCTCCCACGTCGAGGGCCCGATCCGGATCTTGAACTCCCATGATGATCAAGTCGGACTGCATCGTAAACCAAAGCGAAACATGGTCGAAGACCGAAAGGTAGGTGCGAATCACCAGTTCCACGGCTTCCTCATCGGATTCGTAGAGGTGGAACCATTGAGCATAGATTCCGCCCGGGCTGAGCTTGGCTTTCGCGGCCTCGAGGAACTCGCGGCTGAAGAGCATTTCGACTCCACTCACCCAGGGGTTGCTCGGCTCGGAAACGATGATGTCATAGACCCCTTGAGCTCGTAGAAGGCTACGGTAGGCATCACTGCGGTGAAGAACGACCTTCGGGCTCGCCAGTGGCGCCTGGTTACCGACTTCGAAATAGGGAGCCGCATCGAGCACCGCCTGGGAGATCTCGGCGACATGGACTTCCTCCATGGAGTCGATGGACGCCAACTCACCCGCAGTGACTCCCGTGCCATAGCCGATTACGAAGCTACGGCGATTCTGCTTGGCGAGCAGCGCGGGGAAGAGCGCCGCCAGGGCCATCGTGGGGTAATCACCGATCAGGTTTCCGTCGGGCTTGCCGTTGGTACTGAGAGAGAAACCAGGCCGGTCGTCATCCTTGCGCCCATCACGAACCGTCGCCGTCGTCGAAGGCCCGTCCCTGTGGAACACGATGCGCTGCTTGCGATTCTTGAAAAATGCGTCCGCCCCCGAATAGGTCAGCGGAGTCGCCTCGCGCTTGCGGAAGAGCCCCGAATCCAGGCGTTCCGGATCCCATGAAGGCAAGCTCCAGATACCGACTAGGGCAGGCACCAGAACGAGAACCAGCGCCGCCCTCATCGACACCCGGAGCAAGAGGACAGTCAGAATCACAGCGGAAAGAACCAAGGCCCCCAAGGCGACTCGGAACACCACATGAAGATCGAAGAAAAAGAGCAGCAGATAGCCGCCGATCAGGGCCCCGAGCAAGGATCCTGCCGTGTTCCAGCTATAGAGACTCCCCGCCGTAGTTCCAAGATCGCCCACCGTCTGTCGGAGATGATGGAAGAGCAGCGGCAAGAGGGCACCCGAGAGCCCAATAGGCACGACAAGGAAGACAAATAGGGCCAGGAAGACAAAAAACTGAAAGGAATAGAAGGCGGCCTCGGTCGGCTGGAACAAGCTCCGAATCACGTGGGCATAATAAGGCGCGTTTTCGAGGAAGCCGTAGAGCACGACGAGCAAGAGAACCAGCGCCCACTGAGACGTGACGATGACCCAGCCCGGAATCTTCTTGAGAAATGAAATAGCGAGGCTCCCCAGGGCGATGGAGAGAACAAAAACCGCCACGACCATGGCAAAGGTAAAGAGCGAGGGGCCAAGCGCGAGTGCGCCGATTCGGTTCAGAGTGGTCTGAAGCGTCATCATCGAAAAACCAGACAGGGCGGCGACGGCCACCAGCCCCAGATAGCCCTCGACCCGGGCCGGCCCCACGGGGCTGGCCACTGCTTCGGCGGCGGCGACCTCACCATCCCGTGAGGCCGGTGAGCGGATATCGAGTAGAAGAAAAATCGAAGCCGCCAGGAGATTGATCGCTCCCATCGAGTAGGACACCCGATCCAGACCCAACTCGGGGATCAAAAAGAAGCCCCCGATGACCGCGCCCGCGAAAGCGCCGACGGTATTGAACCCGTATACCCAGGCATGAATCCGGGTCGCCGTGTCGAGGCTACGCGTGAGTACCAGGGTAAGGATGGGAATCGTTCCTCCCATCAAGATCGACGGCGGACCGATAAGCAGAGTCGAAAGCAGCACATCGCAGAAAAAGTCCGTGGCCGGACCGAAGCTGGGCAACTTCAGCGAAAGGGACTGAACGACACCGAAGAGCCAAGGAAACGCGAGAGCATAGAGGCCGATGGCAGCCTCGACGGCTGCGTAGAAGGTGAGGAGCCTGGGGGCGGAACCCCTTGATCTGGCGCGCTCCTGAAGAAGTCGGGTGGCCTGACCAAAAAGCGCATAGCCGAGGGAGAGACCCCCGAGAAAGATCGCCAGAACCGCGGCTGTCGCTTCACTATGCGAGCCCAGGAGGGTGGCCAGATATTTTTGCCACGTCACCTCGTAAACGAGGCCGGTAAAGCCGGTCAGGACGGTCAATAGAAGAGCGATGAAAATCTTCACTCAGGTCGCCCCGGACTTTCGCTCGTACCGGGCCACGGGGCTCTCTCCATTGAGTCCGGTTGCTACCCTCAACGCGAACCTCCAAGAACATTCTTCCGGGCCGATCGCGGCAAGCCACTCGCCGCCAACCATCGCCGGGCCGCCTCCGGGTCCGACCCTAGCCAGGCCTTGGCAATCTGCACCAGGGTCCGCTCGCGAATACCGGAGTCGTGAACTCGGCGTGCCCATTCGATCGCGACTGGGGGGCTCTCGGCGATCTTCGAGAGAGCCATGGTCCGCATGGCCGGATCCAGCGCCACGCCATGGTCTCGTTGGGCCAGCCAGGCCGAAGCCTCTTCGGGACGGGAGTTGAGCCAGTAGGCAAAAACGAAACCCGTCGCGTCATTCTTCTCTTCCCCACCCGGGAGAGAAGAGAGCCAGGCGAAAGCGGCGTCGGGGTCCGAATCCGCCCAGCGGAGCGCCAGAAGGCGCGCGCTGCCTCGGGCGTCGGGCTCCCCGTAGTGCCCAACCACCCACTCCACACCGCGCTCATGGTTATATTGCGCAAGGGCGCCCGCGGTCTTGTTGAAGACGGTTCGTCTAAAACGCGAATCATCATCGTCTACGGCCTCGGCCCAGTCGATCACCGTATCCGCGCTTTGCATCGCCAGCGCCTGAGCGATGTGGCCCACCAATAATTCCCGACGCTTTGAGGGCCGGAGGTCTTCCGTGTATTCGTGCACCAACTCCAAGCCGCCCACGCTGATCTGCCCCAGAATAAAATGCTCTTCGAGGGCACGACCGAGGCTGGTATTCCGCACACCCAGCAGGGCTCCCTGGGCCGCAACCGGATCGCCCTGGGCCCAGGTGTACATCACGGCGCTCGCCATCGTGTGGCGGTTCACTTCGGGGGCGAAGAGCGCGTACTCAAAAGCCGCTTCAGGGTCGAAGCGAGCCCAGCCCGACATAAAGAGGCGGATTTCCGCCCGGGGAAGCTCCCGGGAATGCTCCTCGAAAACCCCCAAGGCCGAGGCCAGGCCCTGGGGCCCGAGTTGGCGAACCCAGGTGCTGAATCGATAGGCCCGCTCCACCCGGTCGGACTCCCCGAAAATCTCGACCCTATCGCCCATCTGATGGGCGCCGGGAGGGCTCGGCTGTGCCTCCAGGGCGTCCGTGGATTGGCGGCCCAGAACGAAGACTCCAGCCAGGACAATGACCGCAAAAACACCCACGAGGATCCGACTCATTCTGGCTCCTCTCCGTGGCTTCGAACGCGACAAGCTTTTTCGACCGAGAAATGGGGCTCGGTTCCCGCTGATTAAAGAGCAAGACCCCAGAGCTTACGGGTCCTATTATCTCCATGAAACCCGGAGGATGCAATCGGTGAAGCGAGAGGGGAAAGTTCTGCTCTGCGTCGCGCTCGTGGCTGTCGCCTTCATGGGCGGCCGCTACTCGGCTCATATTTCCTCGGTGGGCGATGCCGTCTCGGAAGCAGAATTCCGGGAGGCCCTGGCCAGCCCCGACTGGGCCTACCGCGCTCGCACCATCGGGCACTATGTAACCCAACTGGGCCCCGAGAATCTCCCCGAAGCGCTGGCAGCGGTCGAAGCGCGCAGGCGCTGGCTCAGCCAGGACGAACTTCGCCTCTTCATGAGCGCCTGGGCGGCCTTCGATCCCGCTGGAGCCTTCGAACGCAGCCTGACCTGGCCCGACCACACCCGCAACAAGGGCGCCGCGGCGGCGACCTATGGCTGGGCGCTGTACAACCCAAAGGCTGCCCATTCCGCGGCCATGGGCGTTGATGACAGCTCCCTGAGAGCGCTGCTCCTCGATCGCATCGTAGCCGCCTGGAGCCACGACGGCGATCGTGAAAGCTTGACTCTCTACCTGGCCGACCTTCCCGACAACCCGGCCCGAGACCGACTCACCAGCATCCTGATTCGCGAGATCTTCGGCGGCGGTCGCGAGGCCGTGGTGGCATGGGTCGAGGCCCTTCCCCCTGCGGCAGACTCCAACTTCAAGAGCCTAGCCTTCACCAAGGCTGCCGGGATCCTGGCCCAGGACGATCCCGCCTACGCCGCCGCCTTCGCCCAGCGCAACGGAGATTCGACCTCGCGCCCGCCCGCTCTCGCCGCCGTTGCCCGGCGCTGGGCGAGCGAGAATCCCGAAGACGCCGCCGAATGGGCCCAGTCGTTGCCCGAGGGCACGGGTCGCACCGCCGCGATCCAGAGCACCTTCGCCCGCTGGCAGAAGAAAAATCCGACAGTGGCCGAACAATGGCTCTTTGCGGCGGAGATCGGCCGGGAACTGGACCCCGCGCGCTTCCGGGTCGCTCGGAGGCTCACGGCCACCTCGCCCTTCCGCGCCCTCCAGTTCGTACAGAAAATAGACGACCCCAGCCTGAGACAGAAGGCTCTTGTCGTCACTCTCCGCCAATGGCTCCAAGTCGATGTCCAGGCCGCCAACGGCTGGCTCTCCGAAAACCCCGTTGACGAATCCACTCTCGCCCAGGTTCGGGAAAAACGCCGGAAGTCAACGCAAGGGCAACCCCCGCGTTCAACTATCCCGGCCGAGGAATAATCGGCGCCTCAAGACCAACGGTGCCCCGATCAAGTCCACGGAATGGTTTGATATCGAGCTCTACGATCCGGGCATAAGATCTCCCAACTGCTGTACAATTCACAAACCCACAGGGCATGATCAACCAGCCGAAGATGTCCGTCGAACCCGGGAGAAAAAACCCGCCATGCAGATCGACCGTCTCCATTCCCGGCGCGGAGCGGAGCCGCCCCGCCCTCAGACTCGGCGATCGCTTCGTCCCTACGCCCTCAGGATCTGCCTGCTCTCCATCCTGGGGACAATCCTCACCCTGGGCGCCTGCGTCCCCGCCGACCCCGTCGCGTCCATACGGACGCAACACAAAAGCGGAAATTTCCACGCCACCCTCGAGCCCTTGCGTGCGCTCGTGGACGCCGACCCCGGGAATCCCGAGGCCAACCTTCTGCTCGGCGTCGCGCTGCTGCGAGTAGGCGAGGCCGGCTCGGCAATATGGCCCCTGCGCGTCGCGGTCAACGACCCGAACCTCGCGGTCGCGGCGGGGCTGGCCCTCACCGAGGCGGCCCTTCAAAGTCGTTTCAAGGACGAAGCCATCCAGGCTGCCGACGCAGTCCTCCTCCTCGACCCCGAGAACGTCTCCGCCCTCGAGATGCGTATCGAGGCTTACCAGCACGCGGGGCGGACAGAAGACGTGCTCAGCGAGATCGAACGCGTGCTCGCTCTCGACCCGGAGAACAAAAAGGTCCTTGTCCCCCGGGTCCTCGCGTACCTGAGCTTGGAGAAAGAAGAGGAAGCCGCCGAGGCTCTCCTACTCGCCCGCACCGCCCTGGAGCCCGAGGGTGCAAGCGAAGAGGCCAACCCGGCGCTGCAGACCGCCCGGGCCAAACTTTGCGTGGTCACGGGCATGTTCACCTTCGAGCGCGGAGATCAGGAGGGTGCGGATCAGAAATTCGAGGAATGCGTTACGAAATATCCCACCGACCCCCTCGTCATCGGAGAATCCGTCAGTTATTTCGACGGCACGGGCAACGCCGAACGCGCCACGGAAGTTCTTGAAGCCGCTTATACCCTGGAATCCTCGAGCGCCCTGCGAACCCAAATGGCCCAACGCGCCGAGCGAAGCGGAGACCTCGAGAAAACCGAGCGCCTACTGCGAGAAGAGGCCACCGAGAGCGGATCGCCCAATGCCTGGTTCACCCTGGGCGACCATTTCGTCCAGCGAGAGATGCTCACGGACGCGGTGGCGGCATTCGAAAGCGGTGTCAAGGCGAGTCCGGACCCTTCACCCATGCTTGTCTTCGCCCATGCTGACACCCTGATCCAGGTCGAAAGATTCGAAGAAGCACGGCAGGCCGCGCGGCGCTTGGAGGGGAGCGCTTTGGCCGATCTCATCGAAGGTCGGATACTCGCCGCCGAGGGAAATTGGGAAGCGGCCCTCGCCTCCTTCGAAGCGGGGATCAAGCTTTGGCCCAATAATCCGGGCGCCCGTTTCCTCGCCGGTCAAACTGCCGAAAAACTCGGCCGCTTCGATATCGCCTCCTCTCAGTACCGCGAAGCCATACGCGCCGACAAGGGACAAGCCGACGCACCCCTCGCCCTGACAAGCCTTCTGGAGGCCCAGGGACTGGACGCCCAAGCTTTCGATTCGATCGGGCGTTATGTCCGAAGCTTCCCCAACGACCCCGACGGGTATATCCGGACGATCCGCCTCGCCCAGCGGGTGGGCCAGAACGAGATCGCGAAACAAGGCCTTAGTCGCCTGGCCAAGATCCCGGGCCAAAAAGGGGTCGCGCTCTCTATCAGTGCGAGGATGGTCGCCCAGCGGAAGGGGGCGGAGGACGCGGTTTCGCTCATCAAACAATCTCCACTCGACATGAGAGAGCCCGAAAACGCTGAGGCGCTCGCCATCCTCACCGCGAACCTCAACCGCCTGGACCGCGAGCAGGAAGCGATGCAGGCGATCGTGATCGCCCTCGAAGCCCACCCCGAGTGCGCGGATTTTCATTTTCTGATGGGAAGACAGCAGGAAGAGCTGGCCGAGGCCGCGGCCGCGCCCCAAGCCTCCTACCGGCGCGCCATTGAATTAGATCCTCTCAATGCCGAATCCCTTGTGGCCCTTGCCCGGCTCGAAGCCGATTCGGGCCACCCGGAACTCGCCATCGACCTCTACGACCGGGCGTCCCTCGCCGATCCGCAAAAAATGGGAGCTGCAATAGCAGCGCTTCGGCTGATCGCAAAACGGACACCTCCGGCCGAACAGGAGCGGCGAAACGAGGAGTTCCTCCTGCGCCACGTTCACAGCGCATTCCTCGCCAGCGAACTCGCCCAGCGGGTCGCCGAGCGAGGGGACGACCCGGCGCGCGCCTTGGCCCTGGCCCGGCGCACCGCCCTATTCGATCGAGGCGCCATGCGGGCCAGCGCCCAGGCATTTCAAGCCGTCGCCCAGGGAAAACCCGGCCCCGAAGCCGATCAGGCCAAGGCAATCCTGGAAAAGATGAGAAAGCCCGGAGAGCCGCCCGTAGGAGAATCCGAGAGTTCGAGATGACGACGCATGCCTAGTCGGGCTTCGCTCCCCGCGTCCGGCGGGTGCGGGGTTTCTCCTTGGCCGCCAAAATGCTGGCGCGAAGCTCTTCGCTGATCTCCGCCTCGGCCAGCCACTTCTCGGCCGCCTCACGATCCCGTCGCCGCCAGCGGCCGACGGACTTGATCAATGTCTCCGAGCGCAACGTGTCGCCCTGGATGCGGCCCGCCCAATAGACCGCAATCTCTGGGCTTTGCTTGAGCTGGTACTGCGCCATGGAGGCCAGCGCTGGATCGTAGACCCAAGGAATAACCACCATGGAGTTGAGCCACTCCCCCGCCGCGGAGGGATCTCGACGGAGCCACCATTTCATCCCCTGACCGATGGCACGGATCTGCTCGGGATCGGAGGTCTGGCCGGGGAGGGGCGGAAGGCCCGCGAGCCAGCCCAAGAGTTCCGTCGGCTCGTGATAATCAATCCAACGACGGGCAATCACGGGCAGCGCGCGCTCCGTATACTTTCGGCCCCGGTGCCTCTCGTACCACTCCGCCGCCAGGCGGTCGTTCGCGTGGGCAACCACGCCGGCCGCCCGGTTGAAGGCCACTCGCTTGAAGCCTCCGTTTGCATCCTCGGGAATCGCGTCCGCCCAGGCGATCACGGCTTCGGGCCCACCCTTGCCGATCTGTGCCAGGAGATGGGTGGTCATGGACTCCCTCTCCCGGCTTGCCGGCAGGGAGATCAGGTACGCCGTCAGCCCCGCGACATCGCCGTTGACACGCCAGCCCGCCACCAAATCGTTGTCCAAGGTGGCCCCTGCCTTCCCAACCCCTTTCGAGGGCACGCTCTTCAGGGTCTGGAGGGCCGAGTGCGGATCGATGAACCCCCAAGCATACGTGGCTGCCTTTTCCAAGCGAGACCGCCAATCGGCCTCCTGGGCACGGGCCCAGCGGAATGCTCCCGCCGGATCAAAGCGCCCCCAAGCCAGCATGAAGACCTGGAGTTCCTGATCGCTGACCCCCACCCGGTTTTCGCGCAAGGTCACCAGAGACTCGTCGAGGTTGTCGGGGCCTAGGGTCTGCAAAAACTGGCCGAGCTTCAGAGACCGATTCAGCAGATTGTCCTCTTGGAGGGCTTCGACCAAGGCCGGGGTCTCGGCGACGGGGTCGGAAAATTTCGGCGCTGCCGCGTAGCCAGCGGCGAAACCGACACCCAAAGCGAGAACACAGAGGAGAGAGGGGAGAGAGATCCCTTTGGTCATGGTCGCTGGTCCTTTCCCGGACTTTCCCTTGGGGCGCATGGGTGCCTGAACTCCCCAAAATAACGCCTTCGACAGCCTAACACAGAGACTATTTATCTATAGACTCGTAGTCTTGGGTGAAGGTACGAATAGCGGAGGATCTCCTCGGAATGGCCCCCAGAATAACGGCCCGGACTTGCCTGTTAGCGCTCGCGGGCATCAGTCTTCTAGTGGTCCCCGCCCTCGCCCTCGCTCAAGAGGAACCCATCGAATCCTTCGATGGGCAGTACGCTGAATCCGTCGAAGACGAACCGACCCTCGGAGCCAACGGTCGGCCCATCGAAGAGATCCTGATCACGTCGCAAGCCCGCAATACCCACGACGACCAGTCGATCTCCGAAACTTCTTTCAACGCCGAAGACCTGAAGGCCATGCGGATCCAGGACATCTCGGATGTCGCCCGCTTCACCCCAGGACTTGAGATCAACACTGCCTTCGCGGCTTCGAACCCCACCCTCTTCATTCGAGGCATCGGGCTCAAGGACTACAACGCCAATGCGGCGGGAGCGGTCCCCGTCTTTTTCGACGGCATGGCGATCAATTCTCCAGCGGGTCAACTCTTTCAACTCTTCGATGTCAAGAACGTCACTGTTCTCAAGGGCCCTCAGAGTGGGCGCTGGGGGCGCAACGCCACCGCAGGCGCGATCATCGTCGATTCCAATCTCCCCGACGGCGAATGGAGCAGCGACGGTTCCCTCACCTACGGCTCCTACAACGATGTCGAGGCGATCGGAGCCATCGGGTTTCCCATCGTCGATGAGATCCTATCCGGGCGTGTCGCATTTACGTACAACCGGCGAGATGGCTACACGAAGAACGGCTGTGCCGGGTGGGACCCCGAGGCCAACGGATATAGCATCAAAACCCAGGCTGAGACCGAGCGGCTCTATCAAGAGTTGCAACCCGCTTCCGACCCGACGCTCCTCTATCTCAAGAACGGCAACCCCTGGCGGCAGAGGGAGGAGGTAAACGGGCCTCTTATCCACCAGAGCCGACCTCTTTATGAAAACAATGCCCTCGCCGAGAACCTTTCCGATCCTGTGAGCCAGGGAGGCTTCGGCAACCTAACAATCAAAGGGAACCGATACGATAGTGACGGGAACCTCGTCTACTACCAGACCAACGCCTTCACCCTTGCGCCAGGCCGCGACCAGGGCTGCAACCTTCAGTCTCCCGGCGAAGTCTGGTCTCCTCAAGGGGCCCTGACCGGGAACAAACCCGAACGCGTGGCGGGCACCTTCTATCCCGACATCAATCACGCCACCATGGATGATTTCGATTCGCTCAAGCCCTACACCAACAACGTGAATAATTGGGCGGCCCGGACGATGTTTCTCTTCACCCCGACCGAAGACGTCGAAATTCTCTTCGGCTTTCACGGAGGGCAGAATCTCGGAGACTCGGCCCACCTGCAGATGATCCCCGTGGTGGGCTACAAAGTCGATCCCAGCCTCGGCTTCAATTGCACCGGAGCGACCCTGGACGATATTGATGCACCCTGCCGGACGCCGACAGACGTCAATCTCTTCCGAATGGCCCCCAATCAAGCGCCCCACCAAAACTGGACCGAAGAGAGAATGGGCGAGCCCGCCAAGATCATACCCGGGCTTTGGCAGCCAACAGGGACCCAGCCGGGCACTGGGGGTTCAAACCCATATCTGGGTTTCTACGACCGAGACGGACAGGAACTGCTGGATCTCTGGGGGGTCGGGATTATCGGGCGCTGGGATCAGGGGAGTTTTTCTTTCCACTCCCTGACGGGCTACGAGGCTAACCAACGCCTGGTTGAGGACGAAGGGGACGCCACCCCTCGGAAGCTCCTCTGGACCGATTGGTCGGATCAAGCCTGGCAGATAAGCCAGGAGTTTCGCATCGAAGTCGAAAGGGACGACTTCAGTTGGTTGGTTGGTATCAGTGCGCTCCACGAAGAAGTCGCTTCACTCAACACCTGGCCTGCCGCCGCACGGGAGGAAACCTGGACCCAAAAATTTGACCAGTCCCTCACGGGCTTGGGTTTTTTTGCGAGCGGGCACTATGACTTCGTCAACGGCCGAAATTCCCGACCCTGGCTCGAAGAACTCAGATTGAGTGCCAGCATCAGGCTCGGCCGCGAACACAAGAATTTTTTCTTGGATAGCCGAGTTGTCACCATCGCCGGCGTCGAAGCCGAAGTCATCCAGGCGGATCCTCAGGAAGCAACCTGGTCGGGGCTGACCGGCAACCTGATGCTTTCCTGGACACCTGTAGTTCAGGACGAATACGACCTCACGCTTCATGCGAAATACACTCGGGGCATGAAGAACGGTCATTTCAACGCCGGCCTTACGACAGACCCCAAGCCTCAAGGTGAGGGCCAACTGCTTGAATCTCTGCTCGAACCAGTCGCCCCCGAGTACGTCAACTCACTCGAGATCGGCTTCGATTCGAGTTGGGCGGAAAAACGAATCCTCTTGTCCGGCGCCTTCTATCGCTACTGGTACCAGGACCTGCAAGTTTTCGACCTCGTCAACGAAAAGGGATCGTTACCGACCCAAGCTCTGCTCAGCGCCGATGCTCGCGTGCTCGGCTTTGAAGCCGATCTTGAAGTCCTTCCGCTCGACCAGGTCGTTCTGACCCTGGGTTTCAATTGGCTCGACTCCACCTTCCAAGATTTCATCGTGAGCAAGAGACTCGGCGGAGGCGTGGTGGGTGGTGGAAAGCCCGACCTTCTCTGGCTGGACTACTCGGGCAATAGCACCATCGCCGCCCCTGAATTTCAGCTCAATGGGAGCGCCCAATACAGTTTCTACATGCCTGGCTGGGGGAGCCTTAATCCACGCCTCGACTACTCCTATCAGACCAAGGTCTTCCTGGACCCCCAGGGCATGGACTTGATATCGATGCCCGCCTACTGGTACGTCGACCTGAGGCTCTCATACACAAACGAAAACGAGGACATAGAAGTGGCCTTTTGGATGACCAATGTCACGGACGCTCAATATCTCGTCGATGTTTTCGATCTCTCGCGAGACAACTCGGAAATTCTGCAAGTGTGGGGTGAACCGCGAATGATGGGTGTCACGGTTTCCTTCTTCTACTGATCAGGCACTGACAGATACTCGCCTACTCAACCTCGTAGCCGAGGGCCCTGAGTTGCTGGAGTTGGGCGTCATTGAGCTCGATCTCGGGCGCATCCCCCCAGGCCGGCGCCTCGGACTCCAAGTAGGCCTGGGCGAGGCCGATCATCCGCTCGCGCACCTCGGGCTCCTCGTTATCGATACGTCGGCTCTCCTGGCGATCCGAAGCGTAGGCGTAGAGCTCTGCCCGTCGCGGGCCCCGGCCCGCCTCCCGGTAGATGAGTCGATAGGGCCCCTCGGTGACCGCCACCATGGGCTGGGGGTCTTCGTCCTTACGCCCCCAACTCTGGTCGATATGGGCGTAGCGAGGGGCCGATTCGAGTTCCTCGCCCGCGATGCTCGCCTGGATCTCGGGCACGAGGGAACGCCCATTGGCGCCTTCTATGGGGGGGAGGCCCAAAAGGTCGAGAAGAGTCGGCCACAGATCCACATTCTCGCTGACAGCATCGACCACCAGGGGCTCGGCCAGGCGGAAGGGAAAGCTGATAATGAGCGGCGTCGTCACGACCTCGCTGTAGACATCGCGGGCGTGGCCCTCTCGACCGTGCTCTCCAAAGGCTTCCCCGTGGTCCGATGCCAATACGATCAGCGTCTTCTCGCGCAAACCTCGCCGGTCCAGGTCGGCCACCAGGCTGCCAACAAGGCGATCCTCCCAATGAATCGAGTTGTCATAGATATCCGAGTAGGTCGTGCCGAAGAGCGCCGAGGCCTCGTCGTACACGTACTGGTGAACATCCATCAAATGCAGGTAAAGAAAGAAGCGCTTCTCCCCATGAGTCCGGAAAAATTCGCGCGCCGAGTGGATGATGTCCTGGTCCGTGCCCGCGACGCCGGTGGTGGGTTTTTCGCGCCTGATCGAAGGCGGAATCGGCGACGGCCGGGGACTGTGATAAACCTCAAAGCCTTGAGAGAAGCCGAAGCTCGGCCCTACCCAGGCATTGCGCCAGAGTGCGTACGTCTCGTATCCAGCTTCCCTGAGGATCTCCGCGGGCATCTGGGCATCGCTGGAGATCGCATCCTCCGAGCGAGTCACGCCGGTCCGCACCGGGTAATGCGCCGTCCACATCGAGGCCATGGAGCACTTGGTCCAAGACGACTGGGACATATTGCGGGCGAAGCGCAGCCCATCCGCCGCCAGGGCGTCGATGGCCGGGCTCGTAGCCCTCTCGTGGCCGTAGGCACCCAATCGATCCGCGCGTAGGGTGTCGATCAGGATGAAGACGATATTCAGATCTTCGATTTCCGACAACCCGGCGATCGCCTCGGGCGTCGCCATGGGACGCGGATTCGTACCGAACCTGACCTGGGACAAGGTGAAGAGCACCAGCATCAGGGCCAGCGCCACCCAATAGAACCATCGCGAGTCAAACAGGCGCTTCCACATGCTTTTGAGCCTACCGCAGCCCCAAACGCAATGCGGCCCCCGGAGCGAATGCTGCCGGGGGCCGTGTCGTTGCTTCTCTATTTATGTCAGCGCATTCTCTAAGCGCCTTGCCGCCACTCGAGCCCGCAAAAGGGCCCAGCGCAGCCGCCGATCGCGCTCAGCGCTTGCGGCTGCCGCGATAGGCGAGGCCCAGAAGAGAAATGCCGGCCATCAGAATCATGGCGCTCGAGGGCTCGGGAACGAACTGAAGGGTGAAAACGCCGATGCTGGCGGTTTCGTAATCGACATCGCCGGCCGGGGTGCGCCAGTGGGTCAGCATGGGGCTCACCATCTGAATATTGCCCGCGCCACCCGCCGTGCGAGTATCGTAACCCGACCGCGCGAAAACGGTGAAGAAGGGCCCGCGTGTGGCCGTGGCCGATGCGACACCCGTCGTCCAGGGAAAAGCACTCACCGAGACATAATTGGTGTTGGTCTCCATGAGTACGTTGTGCTTGTTCGTGCCGGTCGTCGCCGTGGTCACAACGCTCGCACCTCCCACTGTAGCGATACCCTTGCCCATCCAGTCCACCAGCCAGTTATCGGTTCCGATGCTCAAGCCGCCCGCTCGGGAATACGCGAAATGGGTCTGCAACATGCCCAGCATGCCCATGGTGCCACCAAACTTGTTGGCGCCCGCCGTCGTAGTCAGGCTGCCCGCCGGGAGGCCACCGGCGGTAGCGTTGAAGGTAAAGTTCCCGGGCCCGCCACCCGCGAAGAAATTGCCGGCTGCGTTCTTGAGGTCCGCGTACGTGTAGCTGTAGATATAGGGCGGGTAATAGGAGAAAGAGCCACCCGGAACACCGTTCACCGGCTTCTTAGCAAAGGAGGGACTACTGAACACCGTCGGAAAGGTGCCCAACTTGACCGAAACGAGGCTGGCCGGCAGGCTGAGCGGATTCGGACTGGCTCCAGTCGCCACCGAAAGAACCCCGGTTCCCAAGAGCGGGGAACCATCATGAGCACTCTGATAGGACGAAGTCGCGTAACAGGCAGTCGTTCCCGTCCCATGGGCTGAGTTGCAGGCCTGGCCAAAGGGAATGCCCAAGTAGTTGGTCGACATTAACGGCGCCGAGGCGCCGGTCGTCGTATCGTTCCCGAAGGAGGGAACCGTTAACTTACCGAGCACGTACATCGGTACTGCCGCCTGGGCGCTGGCTACGGCAACCATGCCTGCGGCCATCAATCCCAGAACCAGTGAAGTGCGCTTCGTCCACTGACCGGCTTCCAAAAAGTTCCCTGCCCTCATTTCGGATCTCCCCAATTCCCGGCGTGGCCGCCGAAAGTACCGCGGAACCTCAGAAATTAGGCCCGCCAGTAGAATCATTCGAATCTCCAACTAGTCTCGTTCCCTATAATGAGCCCCACCGGCGGTGACGGTCAAGCGGAAAATGACCCCAAAGGGCAAGGAGACCCGGGGGGCAGGGCCTCTTCCAGCTTGTTCTCCCTCTCTTGGGAAAATAAAAACGATATATAATTCAATAACTTACTTACGAAGGAGCAAAAGAATGGGGGCAGCGGTCAACATTTCACGCCCGCTCCACACGGGATGGGTCCTCGGCTTATTTTGCCTGACCCTCGCTTGCGATTCCGAGTTTGGAGGAAGCCTAAGGCAAGAGGGGGGGGGCCACGCCGCAAACGGCGGGGAGACGAGTTTGCGCCTGGAGCGCGCCGAGCGCGATACCACGGTCTGGCAGAGCGAGAACCTCGCCCAGGAATACGAGGCGAGTCTGGTCGCTCTCTGGGATCAGTTGCTGGCCGCCGATCGCCGAGACGCCCGACCGGAGAAATTTCGCGCCCTGGCTGCACTCCAACTCGGCCAAATTACCCTGGGCGAGCCAACCCGCAGCGAAGACCTGCCCCACGGAATCCAGAGAAAAACTTTCGGACCGCCGCTTCAGACCCTCGGCCACCCGGGATGGCGAGCGTGGCTCAAAAAACTCGAAGCGGGCGGCTACGCGCTCGTCCAATCCGAATGGCACCACGCCCGATTTGAACCGAGCGATGGAAACGACCCCGCTCGCTCCCGGGTCAGTATCGTGCTCCACGGCATCCATGAGCCCTCCGGTCGGCGCTTTGTCATCGACGGCCCTCTCGAAGTCGAGTGGGCGGCCGGCCGCGATTCCCGAGGCAACCCGATCCCCGCCCGAGTCGACGCCACAAATCTGCAAATGCTAAGCCGCAGTGACGGTCCCGCCTTCAGCGAAATCAAGTTGAAAACGAGCCCAGGGGGAAGTTCGCCCCGCCGACTTCATCCCCTAGTCGTCTACGACCTCGACAAGAACGGATTCGAGGATGTTCTGCTCCTCGGTGCCGGCACGATTCGATGGAACCACGGCGGTGCTCTCTCGGAAGAACAGCCACTGCTAACCGAACCCTACCCCCTCGCCGAGGCCGGCGCCGTCGCGGACTTCGATGGCGACGGCCAACCCGATCTCCTCGCCCCCAGACGGAGCGGAGATATCGTCCTTTACCGAGGCGACGGGAAAGGCCGCTTCCCCGACTCGCCACGACTGACTCCCCGACTCCGTGGACTGCTCCAGGGCCCTTCCTCCATCGCGGTGGGGGATATCGACGCGGACGGCGACCTCGACGCCTGGCTAACCCAGTACAGGCCCCCCTACTCGGGAGGCCAAATGCCCACTCCCTTTTTCGACGCGAATGACGGCTGGGAATCTCACCTCCTGATCAACGATGGGAAGGGTCACTTCGAATTGCGGACCGAGATGGCCGGCCTCGGGGCGAAAAGGTTCCGGCGAACCTACGCCAGCGTCTTTTCCGACCTCGACGAGGATGGTGACCTCGACCTACTGGTAATCAGTGACTTCTCGGGGGTCGATCTTTATCGCAATGACGGCTCAGGGCACTTTTCCGACGCAAACGCAACGCTCAAGGAGGATCGCCACCTCTTCGGCATGTCGGGCGCCTTGGCCGACTACGACCTCGACGGGCGATTGGATTTCTTCGTCGCCGGCATGGGATCGACTACAGCACGGCGCATGGAGGCCCTGGGACTCTCCCGGGAAGACAGGCCCGATACAGACGCCATGCGCATGCGTATGGCCTACGGAAACCGGATGTATCTCGCCGGGGATGGAATTTGGAGCAGACCCTCCTTCCATGCCGACATTGCGCGAACAGGCTGGACCTGGGGGACCAGCGCCCTGGACTTCGACAACGACGGGGACCCCGATCTCTTCGCCGCCAACGGCCACGAGAGCGGCGAGTCCACCAAGGATTATTGCTCGACTTTCTGGCGCCACGACATCTTTGACGGTGACTCCAAGCCGAACAAATCCCTCGAAAATCTCTTTTCAGAGGAAATGAGCGGTTTTACCAGCGGCAGGGAATCCTGGGATGGCTACCAAAAAAACTCTTTGTTGATGAACCAGTCGGGCAAGGCTTTCCTCAATATCGCCTTCCTAATGGGGCTCGCGGACGAGTTCGACAGCCGCTCGGCAATCACCGCGGATCTCGACCGAGACGGTCGAGTTGATGTCCTGGTGATGGAGGATCGTGGCGAGGAGGGCCAATACCTCCACGCCTACCGAAACGAACTCGACACTGAAAACCACTGGATTGGAATCGAGCTCTCAGAATCTGAAGGCGGGCCTTCACCGGTGGGCGCTTCGATTCGAATCCGAGCAGGAGAACGTTCTCAGATCAAGCATGTGCTGGTTGGAGAAAGCGTCATGGGCCAGCACCCAACAACCGTGCATTTCGGCCTCGGCAAAAATCAGGAAGTTCAATCTCTCGAGGTGCGCTGGATCGGCGGGTCGACGCGAACGCTTCGAAACCCCGAGATCAATCGCTACCACCGGGTGGAAGCCCTTGCCCCGGACCCGACAGCGCCTTTGGATTGATTCCTTCGGCCTGGGAAATCCGATGCGCTCGATTGGTGACGACCCGCTGAAACTCCGCCTTTTCCCCGTTCGGCCAAGTCACCCAGATATTCGCGTATTGGGCGTCGGCCATCCCGAAATGCTGCTCCTTCGGATTCATCGAGAGGTAGCCCGATCCGCCCTGAACAATTCTTGAATTCCCGATTCCCTCCGCACCGCGGCCCTCACCCCTGACCTCGATTCGCGCCCCGATCGCATCGCGATTGGAACCTTTCTCCGGGTCACCTTCGAGCCTGATCTTGAGCCAGCGCTTACCAGAGACCTCGCCTCCCTCGCGCGTATTATTTCGAAGCAGAGTGGCGCCTGAATGAAAATTATTGATCGCGATATCCAGGTCCCCATCCTGATCAAAATCGAGATACGCGGTGCTTCGAGAGTTCCCGGTGAAATCCGCCCCACTTACAGCCGAGCGGTTCTTGAGCCTGGCACCCTCGTTGAGGAAGAAGACATTCGATTCCCTACCGTGGCTGAGCAGAACCGACTTTCCCTGCCCCTCATCGCCTCCCCCGCCATAGATCATCGAGAACGCATTATAATCGTTGATGCCGTTGACGAGATAGAGGTCGTCATCTCCGTCGTGGTCGAAGTCGAAGAATTCGGCGTCCCAGGCCCAGCCCGTCGATGTAGCGCCCCGTTCGATATCCCGGGAGATTTCATAGCCGGAGAATTCGCCTTCCCTGGTACGAGAAACAAAAAAAGTGTCCGCCTCCTTGACGAGCATTCCCGCCATAGCGTGGGGATCGAAATCCAAGGCCGTGTTCACGTCCGGGAATGTGTATTTGTTGTCCTTGACCAGGGTTGCAATATTCGAGATATAGATATCTGGGTAGCCATCTCTGTTGATATCCGTCGTTCCCACGTTCATTGAATGGAGCGCCCTTCTCATGTTCAAATCCGGAGCGACATTCTCGAACTGGCCCCCACCTTTATTGCGGAAGACCGCGTTCAGTCCGTAATCGTTCGCGACGATAATGTCCTGCTTGCCGTCCCCATCGAAGTCAAGATGTGAGACCGCCTGGGCCCAGCCCCGATCGCCCGTACCGCTAGCCTCGGTGACGTCCTCGAATCGCATGCCCCCGAGATTGCGCAGGAGTCTATTGGGCAGCGCTTGGTGGTTATCTCTCTCTTGGGCAGGGAAATCCCCGTTGAGGTAGTCACCGAAATAGCCGATATAGAGGTCGAGCAGGCCATCGCCATCATAATCGAAGGTCGCCACAGGGCCGCCCACCCCGCCCTTCCCACCGAGTCCTGCCAAAGCTGTGGAATCGGAGAACTTTCTATTGCCAAGATTTCGGTAGAGACGATGCTCGTCATCGACGTAGGTGATCAGGATGTCCTGAAGACCATCATTGTCAAAATCCGCCACGATGGGATTCCGAGCCTCTGCAGGAGAGCCATCTTCGCGAAGATAATCGAGGCCTGCCTGATCGGTGAGGTCGATGAACCGACCATCGCCTTGGTTTATCAGCAGGGCATTGCCCGCTCCACCGACGAAGAGGAGATCCGTGTGCCCGTCACCGTCGATGTCTTCGGCCGCAACACCCCCTCCGGAAAAGGTTGGAGGCGTCTTGACCTGCTTGTGCCGGAATTCTCCCAACCATTTCGACGATCGATGCTGAAATGAAAGGCCAACCTCATCTGTGATATCCGTGAAGTAGAGTGCCTCGCTATCCGTCGGGGAAACGATGACGGCTGCAGAGGCAATCGGCGCTGACTCGGGGCGAACCGGAGTCATATCGGGATGGCGCCCGCTCCTGCCCGCGATCTCCCGAGCGCTCTGGGCAAGGTCTTTCGGTTTCAGGAAAAGATCCTGACCACTGCCGTTGACATTCTCACCCGCAATGCGAAGGAGCAGCACGCCGTACTGAGAGATGGCTTCGGCGATAATCTCCGCCGCGAAGGGGTCTACCGACATGGCCCCCTCGGCCTGCAGGGCGAAAACGCGCTTGAGCGAGAGCCAGTGGATGCCGAAATCCCTGAAGGAATCGCAATCGTAAGCCTCGAGAGTCACGCGCTCGTCTTCGGGCAAGTTGGGGAAGACATGAACGTCCTCGAACACATCGATCTTTTGGGGAAGCAGCCGTCGGGCCGCCTCATGCGCATCATCGGCCCTGACCAGGAGATGCTTTTCCTCCTCGGCGATCCCCTGAGCAAGGGTGAGAAGTTCCTGAGAAAATTCGTCCAAACCCAGATTGACAGCGGCGATGATATCGCCCCGGGCTTGTGCATCCCGGGCGATCTTAGCTCGGGCGTAGAAGCGCACAGTATTCGTCACGAAGAGGGCGCGCCTTTTGCGTCCTGAAAGCTTGTTATAGGTTTGGTAGGCCGCGGTCTTTTGGTCGATCAAGTCGCCCAATAAAGAGCTCTCCAGGGGGTTGGGACGAAAACCTTCACCGAAGGATTCCAGGGATTCGGACGGCTCTTGAGCGCCCACGAGAAGCTCCCAGGCCACGCGAATCGTCGCGGAATCGATTTCGAATTCACTGGCCAGGCGCGCGCTTTCGTCCGCCGAGAGCTGGGCTGCGAGGGCCACACGGTCGAGAGTGATCCGAAGCGCCTCGGTGGCTTCGGGCGTCAACGGCAAGGGCAGCTGACCCGTCGACAGCAACAATTCCTGTTGGACCCCGAGAATAGCCCGCAAGGAGAAGGCGATAGAGCCGTATTGCTCGCCGCGACGGGCGGAAATCTCAAAGACGGGAAAATCGGGAAAGCGAAGTTCCAAAATCCCGCCCTCGACTTCCGAAGCGAGCAGCGTCTGGCGTGATTCATCGCGGATCCGCTCCGCCGAAATTTGTCTTTCCCCCGCTGCCCGGGCCTTTTCGCTCGCAGCGAACCAGAGTCGACGCACCAGAACCTTCTGCAATCGCGTCTTCTCCTGACGAGCTGCCGCAGATAGGGGCGTTCCGAAGAGAAAGTCTTCGAAACGACTGGCCGTCGAATTGCACTTCGCGTCCTGCTCGGCTTCGAGGCTACCGATCGTCTCAAGAATGGTACGGGTCGAATCGGCGTTTCCCGCCCTGCTCACTTGCGCCTCTTCCGGGGCGGGGGGGGCGAAATCAAATTCAGCCGACTCGGCAAGCGGCGCGAAGGCCAGTGCACCAGCGAAAGCAATCCCCATGCGGAAACTCGAAGAGCTCATCATCGTCGATAGTCCGCTCCCAAGAAAGGCCCGCGGGCAGGAGCGAAGCAGTCTACCAGAATCCCGACTACTTATTGACAATCCGATCGTAGAGGCCGTCTAGGAGTCGGGGCACTCTCTTTCCCGCAAACTCCCTGAGATCCAACTTTTCCCCGAGAAAAT
This sequence comes from Myxococcota bacterium, assembly GCA_028823175.1. Classification (GTDB taxonomy): domain Bacteria; phylum Myxococcota_A; class UBA9160; order UBA9160; family UBA4427; genus JAZXM01. The sequence continues at coordinate 56,966 of JAPKBZ010000005.1, read as the reverse complement.
CGAAAGCCTTGACGCCCAGCCAACGCAGGGGCTCGGGCTCCCAAGGCGTAAAATGGGGGCCGACCCAGGCCAGGTCGACGAGGGGGGATTCGCGCTTCAGGATCAGGTCCGCCAAGGTTCGGCCCGCCAAGTTGCTGGCCGCCACGCCCTCTCCCACATAACCACCCGCCCAGGCAAAGGCCGCCTTGCGATCGATGCCCACCGAGGGCATCCAGTTTCGCGGGATCCCGAGGGCCCCGCCCCAGACCTGAGCCGTCCCCACTCCGGCAAGAGCGGGAAAAATATCGTCTAGGCTGTGGCGCACACCTTCGAAGATGGGCTCATCCCGAGAAAAACGGGTACGAATCCCCGAACCGAAGCGATAGCCACCGCGGGCTCCGAAAGCCATACGACCGTCTAAAGTTCGCTGGCCGTAGATCACCGTTCGACGCGGATCGCCGAAGGTCTGGCGCTCGTCGAGCCCGATTTCTTCCCACAGCGCAGCCGGAATCGGCTCGGTAGCGATCATCAGGGAATGGTAGGGAAGCATCTCCCTTTTTCGGCCCGCCAGGGAATCCGTGTACGCTTCGGTGGCCCCAACCACCAGCCCCGCCTTCACATTGGCTTCGGGCGTTCGCACCCGGCCGGCTTGGATCGACTGCACCGGTGTATTCGAGTAGATGGATACCCCCAACCCCTCGAGTGTTGCGGCGAGCCCGGCGACAAGGCGCAAAGGATGAATGGCCGCGCAGTGGGGACTGAAAAGAGCTCCGTGGTTTCTTCGGGGACGAACAAGCTGTTCAGCCTCCCCGGGATCGAGCCAGCGGAAATCCTCCTCGCCGAAACCCAGGCTCGCCCAGTGCTGCACCTCTGCCCGGAGTTTTCCCTCGTGGGCCGGCGTCGTCGCCAAATTGATCTGGCCGCCCTTGGCCCAGTGGCAATCAATGGCCTCCTTTTCGATCACCCGGGCCATCTCGTCTACGGTCTCGAACATGGCGTACTGCAAGCGAATAGCCGATTCCCTTAGGTTTTCGTCACTCAACCGAACGCCCATCCCCGCCATCTCTCCTACGGCCCAGCCACCATTTCGGCCCGAAGCACCGAAACCGGGAAAGTTGGCTTCGAGGAGGCAAATCGAAAGAGAGGGGTCAAGGGTCTTCAGGTAATACGCGGTCCACAGACCGGTAAAGCCGGCACCCACGATCGCCACGTCGACCTCGAGGTCTTCGTCCAAGCGAGGAGACTCCTGGCACGGCGCGGGGTAGCTTGAATGCCAGAAGCTCAGGCTTTCGACTTTTGCATCGACCAGGTTCGACATCTCCGACCTCCGGCGCAGCTCTTTGACGCAAACGGCGTCAGGGTTCCTCGGCGAAAGGAAGAAGGGTCATTCCATTAATAACACCCGAACGACTGCGGATGAGTTCGTCGTTCGTCATCAGCAGGGCAACGATTTCACCGTTCCTCAGAACTTCAATGGGCACCACGGCTCCGGCGTTTTGTTCCCACTTGCGCTCCCGAAAAAATTGCGGCGAAAAAACGGGATGGCCGTCAAACGATATGGGAATATCGCCCCTTTCGATGCCCGCGAGATCGGCATTCGAGCCCGGCCCCACCCAGTGTACCTTGGTGCGATTGGCGCGGCCTTCATCGTAGAGCATGCGGTCGTAGCCGGACGAGCCGATCTCGTCGACGAGCTCGAACTCGATCCCCCAACTCTGCGCAAGCTCATCCGGCCTGAGCTTGCGATGCTCGGCCGTGGCTGCGTCCTTGATCTCTGCCCTGCGGGCCTGAGCGTTCTGATAACGCTCTTCGATCCAGTCACGACGCTCGGGCAATCCTTCCAGCGGTTCCTCTGCCGTCGGGCGTTCACTCTCTCTATTCGCCAGCGAAGGCGGGGCGACCGACCTCTCTCGCTCCCCGAGCTCCGTGGCCGGAGGCCTTTCGCGGGCGGGTGCAGCGCCGGTTCCGGAGTCCGCCGGGGTCGCTACGCGCTCGTGATTCGGTTCTGGCCCTCGCCACAGCAGGCTTGCGAGCCCTATCAGGAGCACGACGCCCCCCAATACTGCCCAGCCCGACCCAAAAGCCTTCGCCATCGCCCCATGCTCCCGTCAAGGACTCCCGTCCCCTTCTATCGCGAGCTTACCGCGCCGCTAGGCGATCGGCCGCCTTCGAGCCCGCTCGCTCGAGTACCTCGTTAAAAACTCGGGCCTCCTGGGATGCGATCTCCGTCGCCGTTCCGAGGGGCGGGCCCGGGGCCGACTCAATCCTCACGATCCCACAACTTCGATGGATGACCCGCTTCGTAAACTCGAGCGCAGCCCAGTCATTGCCCGAGTAGAACAAGCCCTATCGGGTCGCCTTCAGAATCTCCCGCGCCGCATTATGCCCGGGCAGCCCGGTCACCCCGCCACCGGGATGTGCCCCTGCCCCGCAGAGAAAGAGCCCCTCGACGGGCGCCTTATATTGCGCGTACCCCGGAAGCGGGCGCATGTGCAGGAACTGATCGAGACTCATTTCTCCGTGGTTGCCGTTTCCCTCGGGCAAACCGAAGCGCTCTTCGAGATCCGGCGGCAACAGGACCTCCTTATGGATAATCGAATCCCTGAGGTTCGGAGCGTATTCGGCCAGGGTCGAGAGCACCGCATCGACCACAGCCTCCCGATGCCCCTCCCAGCTGCCCTGGCGAAGGGCGTAGGGAACATACTTGGCCGTGATCGACATCACGTGCTGGCCAGCCGGGGCCATCTCCGGATCCGACAGGGTGGGAATCTCGATATCGAGGTAGGGATGCGGCGAGTACTCGCCGTATTTCGTGCAGTCGTAGGCGCGCTGGATATACATCATGTTGGGCGCGATTTGAATCGCCCCTTCCAAGGCGCTCAAATCAGCGCTCCCCGCCAGGGCCGAGAACTCGGGCAATGAGTCCAGGGCCAAGTGAATTCTCGCGGCCGAACCCCGGTACTTGATATTGCGCAGGTTGCGAACCACCGAGAGGTCGAGGCGGCTCGGGTTGAGCAATTCGGTGAAGGTTGTTCGGGGGTCGACTCCAGAGACGATGACCTTGGCGTTAAGCTTGTCGCCGCCGGCCAGACCAACTCCCGTGGCCACGCCATTCTCCAGCAAGATCTCGCTGACCGGCGAATCGGTCTGGATCTCTACCCCGAAGCTGCGCGCCGCGGTGGCGAGCACTTGCGTAATGGCCCCCATCCCGCCCTTCATGCCGCCCGACGATCGAAAGAGCCCACTATTGCTCAGCGCCCAGTTGTAGAGGAGCGTGTAGGCCGTGCCCGACTCCCTGGGGCCCCAGCTGATATCCTTGACCGCGCTCGCCGAGATCGCCCCCTTCAGGACATCGGATTCGAACCACTCGTCGAGCAGATCCGACACCGGCATGGGCAGGGTCTTCAGGAACTGGCTGACGTTCTTGCGCCCGAGCCTCCGCATGGGGCCAGCCATCGTTCGAGCACTGGGGAAATCCGACCAACTCACCTCGGGCAGGTCGGGGGGCGTAATCTCGAGCAAACCCGAGACGGCTTCCGCCATGGGGCGCATGGCGGCCAGGAAACCCGGGTAGGCCTTGGCATCGGCTTCCGAAAACTTGGCGATTTCGGCGACGGTCCGATCGACGTCGCGCCAGATCGTCAACTGTGAACCGTCGGACTGGGGCACGAAGGCAACGGCCTCGCTGGGCTCGATGGCCAGGCCATGCGCCTTCAGGCCGAGGTCGCCCACGACCTTGCTGCTCAGATAACCCGCTCCCCCCGCACAACTCGAAGCCGTGAAGCCCGGCGCGAACTCCTCGGAAACCGCGGCGCCTCCCACCGCCTTTTTCTTCTCCAGGATCACGACCCGGCGACCGGCCTTGGCCAGGTAACTGCCGGCCACGAGGCCGTTATGGCCTCCTCCAACGATGATGACGTCGTAATTCGACATTTTTATATCCTCACTACTGAGCGTGTGTCGCGTGCCCTGAGGCGGCGCGACCCAGCGCAGAATCAACTAAACGTTTCCGTCCCTCAAAATTTCCAGGGCACCCAGGCGCCCCGGGCCGGCAGTGATTCCGCCACCCGGGTGCGTTCCAGAACCGCACTGGTAGTAATTCTTCACCGGCGTTCGGTAATCCGAGTAGCCCGGAGCCGGCCGGAAAAAGAACAGCTGATCCAGGGTGAGTTCGCCCTGAAAAATATTCCCCTCGGTGAGCCCGATGCGCTGCTCGATATCCCACGGTGTCAGCACCTGCTTGTGAAGAATCAGGTCCTTGATATTGGGAACGAAGTCGGAGAGTGTGTTGACCACCGCATCGCCAAAAGCATCTCGCTGCGCATCCCGTGAGTCGTAGGGATCGAGAGCATAGTTGGCGTATTGCACGAAGATCGACAGGACGTGCTTGCCCGGGGGCGCCATGGTGGGATCGTTGGCCGTGGGCATTTCAACGTCCATGAAGGGACGCTTCGAGAACCCTCCATAGACGGCGTCGTCGTAGGCCTTTTCGAGGTAGTCCATATTGGGACAAATTTCGGCCATGCACTGGGCCGAGGCATCGTCGCCGAGAGCCGAGAAGCGCGGCATCCCGTCGAGAGCGAGGTTTACCTTGCCCGAGGAGCCCCGGTACTTGAAGTTGTCGATCGCGGAGATCAGATCGTCGGGGAGTTCTTTTTCCTCGAGAAGCTTTCGGAAGGTGACCGTCGGGTCGCAACCCGAGGCGACGACCTTGGATTTGATCTCGTCGCCATTTTCCATCACCACGCCTACCGCTGTGCCGTCCTCGACCAGCACCCTTTCGACGGGGGCATTGCAGCGGATCTCCGCCCCATAACTGCGCGCGGCGCTGGCGATGGCCTCGCTCACTCCCCCGGTGCCGCCCTGCTGAGCTCCCCAGGCCGTGAAGGCTCCGTCGAGTTCTCCCATATAGTGATGCAGGAGCACGTAAGCCGTGCCGGGAGATTTCGGGCCGAGCATTGTCCCGATGATGCCATTTAAAGCCATCAGGGATTTCAAGATGTCGGTCTCGAACCACTCGTCGAGAAAATCGCTCACGCTCATGGTCATCAACTTGGTCAGGCAATGGAACGATTTCTTGCTCATCCCTTGAAAGTGTTTCCGGAGCAAGTTGAGATCTTGCAGCCCGCGCAAGCCAGGAGCGCTGGGATCCGGGGGGACAGTTGCCAGAATGGGCTTCACTGCATGCGCCATCTCATACATCATCTGGTTGAAGAGCGGAAACATCTCGGCATCGCGCTTCGAGTGCCGCCGCAGCTCGTGGTAATTGCTCGAGTCGTCCGCGTGAGTCAGGAGATAATCGCCGTTCTCCATAGGCGCGAAAGAACTCAGCAAAGGCATGATGTGCAGACCGTGCTTGGCGAGCTCCAGTTCCCGAATGACTTCAGGACGAAGAAGGCTGACCACGTAGGAACAGACCGTGAACTTGAAGCCCGGATAGATTTCCTCGGTCACTGCGGCTCCACCCACCAGGTGGCGGCGTTCGAGAACCAGTACTTTTCGGCCCGCCTTGGCGAGATAGGCGGCACAGGTAAGCCCGTTATGGCCACCCCCGATAATAATCGCGTCGTATTGCTCAGTCATTCAAATTCATTCCCTACTTAAAAAGGTTGGGTTGAGTTCGACATTCAGTCAGAAGTTCAGGTGCAGAGTTCAAGCGCGCTTGCGCGGCGGATCAAAGAAGGGGGTCTCCACCACCGTGGCGGGAACCGTGAAACGCTGCCCTTCGACTGTCATCTCGATATGAAGGCTATTTCCGATTTTGGCCGCTTCGGGTTTCAACCGGGCCAGGGCCACGTAGCGCTTCAAGATGGGCGACCACGTGCCACTGGTCGCCTTCCCGATATGCCGCCCCTGTTTGGCATCGGCATAGAGGGGCACGGGATCCGTCCAAGAGTGATAGGGGAGGATCAACGGCATGCCGAACCGGGCATAGAGCGCCTCGAGGGCGACCACATCGATCTGAAGGCCCACCGTCGTCCACGCCGGGCCCCGCGCCTTCTCCTCCCGGAGAGCCCGCAGGCCGATAAAATGACTCTTCTTGAGATTCACCACCCAGTCCAACCCGAGTTCGAAGGGCGTGGTCCGCTGAATCGGATACATAGCGTTCGTCGCCGACATGAACTCCGCGTCGATAAGAACCAGGCCCGCCTCGATACGAACCATATCGAGGGCGATATGGCCTGCGGGGCGCAGCTTGTATTCGTCGGATTTCTCCATCAACGCGTCCCAGACAGCGAGCCCGTCGTTGGCATCCATAAAGACCTCGTAGCCAAGATCCCCGGTATACCCGTTTCGGCCGATTCGAACGGGCACACCCGCCAGCTTGGTTTCGATGATTCGGAAATACTTCAGATCATCCAAATTTGCGTCGGCCAATTGTTGGAGGAGAACCTTGGAGGTGGGTCCCTGTATCGCGAGGGCGCCCTGCTCCTGGGAAACTTCCTCGATCTCCACATCCATGCCAAAGCCCACATCCTCGAGCCAGTAGAGGAGTGACATGGCCGTGGTGAGCCGGAAGAAATTTTCGCCCAGTCGAGCAATGGTCCCGTCATCGACGATATGCCCATCGTCGTCACACCACGCGGTATAAACTATTTGCCCAACTTTGCACTTTGCGACGTTCCTCGTCGACATCCGATCGAGAAGCGCCATCGCGTCGCGGCCGCGTACATGATATTTGTAGAGCGGAGAAACATCGAATATTCCGCAACCCGTCCGAACCGCGTAATACTCATGGCTGTGGTCGAGCTCGTAGGAATTCGCGGACAAGTGCCCCGCCCAATCCAGCCAGCTCTCCCCTTCACAGAGTTGTGAAGTGCGCTCATGAAAAGGTGTCTTTTTCAGCATCTCATTTCCTCCAACCCCGAGCTTCTCCTCCAAAGGAGAGGAGAGCTTCGGTCGATGTGCTCTTCATTTGGGTCGTGCCTCTCGGTCATCAGGCGCTCGCTCCGCTTGGAGACAACGCGCCCTCGACTCGCTGTCGCCCACTCGCTGCTCTCAAGAGCGAATTCGAACTGGCCACACGCCCCTCCGCCGGCTTCTCTTCCTGAGTGGCCACCGGGATGAGGTCACGAATCTTCTGCTGGAAGATCTTCACACCCAATTCGCGACTCGAAAGGTAACCGCCGATATAACGACCCGATTTGATGCCCTCGTTGGTCGAGCGACAGAGGGTCAAATCTTCGTTGATCACATTGCGCACGATCCTGCTGCTGAGGTAACGGGCGGCCCGCATCTCCCGGCGCTCATCGGGCAGCGCGACGCGAAAGGTCAATAAACGGCACGATTCCGGGCCCGTGGGCAGAACCTGATAACAGTCCGCCACATCCGGGCTGGCCTGGACGACGGCCCCGGGAAAGAGTCCGAAATACGCCCACGCCCGCTTCAACCGGTCGGGCAAATGCGCCACCTCGGGAAGCAGCCGCTGGTAGCTCGCTTCCGCCCAGACCGAGGACTCCTCCCGGACCAGGGTAGAAAAAGCCTGGGAGCCCGCGTCCCCGCCGATCGCCTCGTTGTAATCGCTGCCAAAAAGCCGACTCAGGCCCGGGTGGCCCGCCCGAATGTGGTAGCCCTCTGAATCGTTCTCGACGAAGAGCTTCCAATTGAAATCGCAATCGAGCACCCGACTCTCGCCCAGGGGCTGCATGTCTTCGAATTTGTAGAGCGCCGCATCTTCCGCGTAGGTGCTCATGGATTCGGCAACGCTTGCTCCCTCGGGCGAGAAACGAACGAAGATAAAGCCCATCCATTCTTCGAGATTGAGCTCGGGCAAGCGGATCTTCGACTTATCGAGGCCGGCGAAGGTGCTCTCAGAGGGGACTCCCTCGAGCTTCCCGTCGAGTGCGTAACGCCAGCCGTGATAGGGGCAGACAAGACTCCCCGAGCAATGCCCCGAAACGCCGGTGACCAGCCGGGAAGCCCGGTGACGGCAGACATTATCCAGCGCCCTGAGCCGGCCATCCCTGCCGCGAATCACCAGGATCCTCTCCGCCATGAAATCTGCGGTGATGTAGTCACCGGGCTTCTGGACCTGGCTGATATGCCCGAGCAGAATCCACTGCCGGGCGAAGATATGTTCCTTCTCGAGTTCGTAGAACTCCGGGTCGTGGTAGACCCAGGGCGGAAGGGTCTGGAAGCTCTCGCCCGTGCCCTCGCACCCGGGTGCGAGAGAAGCCAGCTCCTCTTCGAGGCGGGGCGGTTCGCCGGAAAATTCAAGGGGAAAGATACTGCGCAGGAAACCGCGGCAAGTCGCTCGGGCACCCACCAAATCGAAGGGGCCCTCGTCGCCCAACATGGACTCGGGGATGGAGGCGAGCAGGTGATGAAAGGCCCTGCCCAGGGCCTCGGGTACGAGATGTGCGTAGCCGCCCACCCGGGTGATCTCCTCGAAGGCGCCTACGCTCGTCGCTTCAAGCTCGGCCTCCCGGGCGGCACAGATGCGCATATAGTCGTCTCGGGAACCGGCCTCGCCCCAGAACGCCGCCCAAACCGCCACCCGGCTGGGGATGCATATCTCGGGATCGAAGGCGGCATCGATCATGGCGTTCAAACGACCCACGGGATCGGCGGAATAATCCCGAATCGCGTCGCGCTGGCGCAGCAGGTATTGGGCGTCGACGGTTTCCAGGGTGGCGAGGAGCAGCGCATCTTTGCCCTGGAAATAGAAGTTGACGATGCCCGTGGAAAGTCCGGCGAGCCCGGCCACCCGCGCGACGGTGGTTCGCGACAAGCCGTAGGTGGCAATGGACTCGATGGCCGCATCCACGAGTTGGCGTCGTCGACGCTCGTCGCGGGGCGGGGTTCTGAGCTCGCTGGCCGGGGCCGTTCTACTCGGACGAGACGACACTGGGGGAGGCTCCCTGGCAGGACGGACCGTGGGGGATTGTGGCGGCCCAAAGAGTCGCCACCAAGGCGCGGGCTGCCAAGTCGGGAGACTAACCAAGGATTGAACGTCGGGCCAATATTGACTGATCGTCCAATTTTGGCTTATTCGGCCTGCTTCTCCCCGGCAAAATGGGACGCTAGGGCCGCGTTAACCGCCTCAGAGGCCTCCAGAGCCACCGCGTGCCCGGCGCCGGGCACCGTCAGCAGCCTCGCCCCGGCGATGGCCTCGGCGATGGCACCGGCCGACGGGGTCAGCAGGTCCTCCCCGGCGGCGATCACGAGGGTGGGCACCGAAACCCCGGCGAGTTCGCCCTTCCGAGACCCGGACCAGCGCATCAGGCCGGCGAGCGAGCGCTCGATCGTGGTCGCCGGCACCCGGGCCACGCTCTGGGCCAGCCCCCGAAGCGTCCGCCCCCGAGCGGCGGGATCGGCCAGAAAGCCGTCGGAAAAAAACCAGGGCAATAGAGCCGAGGCCAGGGTCTCGGAGGTCGTTTCCGCCGCGAGTCGTTGCCAGCCCTCCCCCACCGCGAGCAGCCGCGCCGTCGCTTCGACAAAGGGCGTGATCAAGGTCAGAGTTTTTACGCGCTCCGGGTGGGCAATCGCCAACTCGAGCGCGACCGCAGCGCCGAGACTCGCGCCCACGACATGGCCGGCGCCCGCGTAGCTGGCCGCAACATCCCGCGCGGCCTGGGCGAGCTCGTAGCCCTCGGCTTCAGGAGCATCCGAGAGCCCCACCCCGCGCGGGTTCACCGCGTGGATGCAGTACTCGTCGACAAAACGCGCCGACTGCTGGCTGAAAGCCGAAACATCGACGCCCAATCCCGGGAGCAGAACGACGGGCTCGCCCTGGCCAGCGACCCTCACCTCTAGGCGCACGCCTTCCCCCACATCGACCAGCGATTCCCGCGCTGCCGCGTAGGCCTCGACGTCCTCCTTCGTCACCCGGCCCCGAGGCCCCGTGCCCTCGACTCTTTGCGGGTCTATACCCAGCGCCTTGGCCGCCGCCCGGGCGGCGGGAACAACAGGCTTGCGCGACGACCCGGGCGCTTCGGCTCTCGCCGGAGAGCTCTCGCGAGGCTTCACCTCTAGGGCGCCGCCCGCCGCGTCCGGTGGGGATTGCTGCTCGGCCCGGAAGCCATCGCTATCAAAGGCCTCATCGGAAGTTTCGGTCATCACCCCCAGGAGTTCGCCGCAGGGAACCGTTTCCCCTTCTTCGACATAGGCATGCCTAAAAAATCCCGAGGCGGGCGCTTCGATCTCGACTTCAGATTTTTCCGATTCGATGATCAGGACAATCTCACCCTTTTCTACTTTGCCGCCCGTAGCCAGAGGCCACTGGATCACGGTTCCCTCTTCCATCGTCATACCGAGCCTCGGCATCAAAATCGCAGTCGCCATGAACTCAGCCCATCTCCCCGACCGCGTTGAGAACATCCTGGGCCGAGGGCAGGAAGGCCTGCTCGAGCACCCGGCTGAAGGGAACCGGCGTATGCGGCGCGGTCACGCATTTCACCGGCGCCTGGAGGGAATCGAAGCCCCGATCGACGCAGAGCGCGGCAACATCTCGGGCGATGGAACAGCGCGGGGTGGATTCATCGATGATCACCATGCGCCCAGTCTTCTCCAGCGACGAGAGAATCGCTCCTTCGTCGAGGGGGGAAAGTGTGCGCAGGTCGACGATCTCGGCGCTCGTTCCCGCGCCCTCCAAAGCCTCGGCGGCAGCCAGGGCGACCTTCACTGTCGCACCGAAGGCGACGAGCGAGACATCGCTGCCTTCGCGCACGATGCGAGCCTGGCCCAGGGGAATTTCGTAATCGCCCTCGGGAACCTCCTCGACCATGTTCAGGATGCCCTTGGCCTCGCAGAAGATCACGGGATCGTCGTCGCGAATCGAAGCCAGGAGCAGGCCCTTGGCCTCGGCGGGGCTCGAGGGGATCACCGTCTTCAGCCCGGGGATACCCGTGGTCATCCAGTAGAGGGATTGCGAATGCTGGGCCGCAGCCTGCATACCCGCCCCACAAACCGTCCGCACCGTCAGGGGGACCTTCACCTTCCCTCCGAACATGTATCGAAGCTTGGAGGCCTGGTTGAGCAGGGGGTCGAGGGAGGTTCCCAGAAAATCCATGAACATCAATTCGGCGATGGGTCGCAGGCCCGTGGCGGCCGCACCTACGGCGGTTCCGATCAGGCCCATCTCGGCGATCGGCGTATCGCGGACGCGATTCATTCCGAACTCGCCCACGAGCCCCCGAGTCGTGCCCAGAACGCCACCCATTTCCTCGGTGCCTTCCTTTGAGCGGTCACCCCCCCCGGCGACGTCCTCGCCCATCAGGATCACATCGGGATCGGTTCGCATCGCGATGGCGATGGCCTCGTTGATCGCGCCACCCGTGTGTAGTTTACGCGCCATCGGGGCTGCCTCCCTGGTAGTTGACATAAACGTCGGTCAAGAGCTCGCCGATTTCGGGCTCGGGCGCCGCCTCCGCGGCCTCGACGACCTCGGCGAGATAGGTCGCCACCTCGCCATCCACCGTCCGGAAATCGTCGGGCGCTAGGATGCCCGCCTCGCTCACTCTCGTCTCGAAGAGATCGAGTGGATCCCGGTTCTGGATCCAGTCCTCGGCTTCTTCCTTGTTTCGGTAGGGCGTCTGGTCGCCCACATAATGGCCGTAGAAGCGATAGGTCTTGCATTCGACAAGGGTCGGGCCCTCCCCCCGACGAGCCAAATCAATGGCCTCCCCGGCCTTCTCGTAGACATCAAAAAAATCCATCCCGTCAGCGATCACCGATCGCATGCCGTAGGAACCGGCCCTCTCGACGATATCCTTGACGGGAACCACAAATTCGGTGGGCGTGAATTCGCCGAAACCGTTGTTCTCACAAACGTAGACCACGGGCAGCTTCCAGTTCGAGGCCATGGTCAGGGATTCATGGAACTGACCCTGATTGGTCGCCCCATCGCCAAAAAAACCGACGGCGACGTTATCGGTTCCCTTGACCTGGGCGGTCAGAGCCGCCCCGGTCACCAGGGGAATGCCGCCCCCCACGATGCCATTGGCCCCGAGCATGCCGGTATCGACATCGGCGATATGCATCGAGCCGCCCTTTCCCCGGTTGGTTCCCGTGCTGCGGCCAAAGAGCTCCGCCATCATGGCCTTCACGTCCACGCCCTTTGCGATGCAATGCCCATGGCCGCGATGAGTCGAGCCCAATAAGTCCTCTCGGCCCAAATGAGCGCAGACCCCGACGGCCACGGCTTCTTCTCCCGCGTAGAGATGCATGAAGCCGCCGATCTTCCCCGCGCTCACGAGCTCCTGCAACTTTTCTTCGAAGGAGCGAATCGTTCGCAGCTTTCGATAGACCTCGCGTAATTCAGTGCCTGAAAAATTCATGGCGCACTCCCTATCGATTTACTCTTTTGCGGCCGTCGAATCTTCCAGAAAACCCGGTGAGTAGACTGGGTTTCCGAACGGCATCAGCCCACGATAGCATCCGGAAATCGGAAATTTTGATCCGAGCAGGCCGGCGGAAACCCTCGAACCCGGGGCTTGGACCTGGGCTTAGACCTAGGCTTAGACCTGGGCTTAGACCAAGGCGCTGGACCAGCGGGCCGGGCGCACTGCTCCTACGTACTGCCCCTGCGTACTGCCCCGACGCGCCGCTCAGCGCGAACGCTTCTTCTTTCGGCGGGCCTTCTTCGGCAACACGAAATGCTTGGCCAACTCCGGAAAGCTGTCGACGCTATGGGGCAGGCCCATAGCGGAGACAAAATGCTCCTGAAAATCGGCCTCTACGGCCGTTTCGATTTTTTCCACTCGGCCCACCTCTTTTTCGATCCGGGTGCGCGCACCTCGGTTGAGGAGGGCTGTCGCCGCTCCGGTGCCCGCGGCGTTGCCCGCCGACGAAACCTCGGAGAGTTCGCAATCCGGGATCATCCCCAGCAGCATCGCGTACTTCACGTCGATGTGGCTGCCGAAGGCACCCGCCAAGCGAATCCGCTCGACCGATTGGATGCCCATCCGGTCCATCAGCAGGCGGATCCCGGCGTAGAGTGCGGCCTTGGCGAGCTGGATCGCCCGGACATCGTTCTGGCTGATCCGAATCGGCGAAGCGCCCGCCACGAGGGTATAAGCGAAGGTCCGGTCGTCTTCGACAACCCGAGCACTTCGCTCGGCCAAAGTCCCATCGATACGGCCATCGGAAAGGATCACTCCCGCGAGGAAGAGCTCTGCCACAACTTCGATGATCCCGGTTCCGCAGATACCCGTCACGCCTTGGGGGCCGAGCGATCCGGCGAAACCCTCCTGATCGGACCAGAGGGCGCTGCCGATCACACTGAAGCGGGGCTCGAGGGTTTCGGGATCCACGCGAACCCGATCGATCGCCCCGGGCGTGGCACGTTGACCACAGGAAATCTGTGCGCCTTCGAAGGCCGGGCCCGTCGGGCTCGAAGCGGCGAGAAGACGGCCGCCGCCCGAGAGGATGATCTCGGCATTGGTCCCAACATCGACGAGCAGGGTCGTGGCCTCGCGCTCCCAGGGCGCCTCGGCGAGCAGCATTCCGGCAGCGTCGGCCCCGACATGTCCGGCGATGCAGGGCAACCAATAGGCGCGGGCGGCCGGATGAAGCCCGAGGTCCAGATCCGTCGCTTTCACGCTGACCGCGCCGTCCGTCGCCAAAGCAAAGGGCGCCATGCCGAGCTCAACCGGGCTCAACCCGAGAAAGAGGTGATGCATGATGGGATTCGCGACGAGAACGACCTCGAGGACATCTTCGGGGCTGGCCTCCACCTCGGCGACCAATTCGCCAATCATTCCGTCTACCGCCTGTCGCACCACCCGGGTCATCTCGGCGTCGCTCCCCGGGTTGAGCATGACATGGGAAACCCGGCTCATCAGATCTTCGCCGAAGCGGATCTGAGGGTTCATAACCCCCCGACTGGCCAAAACCTCGCCACTGCTGAGATCGCAAAGATGCGCGGCGACCGTGGTGGATCCAACATCCACCGCCACCCCAAAGACTCGCTCCCAGAGACCAGGCCAAAGCCCGACGACCTGGCGGCCGTCGCGAACTGCCGCGGTCACCGCGAATTTGGCCTCGCGAAGCGTTACCTGGAGCCCAGGCAACAGGGTCGGGTCGACCTCCAAGTCGACCAGCGACCACTCACGCCCGAGCGCAGCGAGCAATCGTTGGAGATCGCCGCTTGGGTCCTCCAGGCTCGGCTCTTCGACTTCGCAATAATGCAAGCGAATCGGTGAATCCAATTCGATGGAATGACTCCCGAATGCCTTGCGCACCACCTGGCGGTGAAGTTGGCTCTCGGCGGGGACATCGATGATGCAATCCCCCTCGATCCGGGTATGGCAGGCCAGCCGCTCTTGATTTTTCAGCGTCCTGCGCTCGGCGTAGCGCTGCTCGGGTTCGGAGATTGGACTGAGGTTTTCCATCGTGGACCGGATGCCCTGGGCAGGGGAATCGCCCTCGTGCACGAGGATACGGCAGCGACCACAAATACCGCGCGCGCCGCACACCGAATCGAGGTCAACTCCCAACTCCCGCGCGGCAGCCAACAGGTTGGTCCCCCGGGCAAAACGGCCGCGCTTTCCAGAAGGTGAAAAAGTGACGAGGGGCTCGCGAGACTGGGTCGGCATTGAATTCAGGATCCCTCTTCAGCTTTCCGATCTGATAATGATACCGGCCGCGCGGACCAACTTCTCCAGGGTATCCGGCGGAAACTGCGCCTCGAGCCGGGCGACTTCTTCGGCCACCTCTTTTTCGAGTTCGGAGCTACAAGATCGGCTCTCCCGCCGCCAATCCTCGAGGTATTGCTTGCTGGATCCTCCCCCCCCTCGCCGGGCCGCTCGCTCGATCGCTCGATCGAAACGCGAATCCAGGGTCTGCTTGAACAAACTTTTTCGCCCTCGGCGGCCGACCACCCGAGAAGGGATATCCCGCCAGTAGATCGTAATCAGACGGTTCATTGGGTGCCGCCGCCTGAATTCGTCCCGGGCTGACTGATCCCCAGAGCAGAGGCGAATGGCTCCAAGCCCGTGAAACGAAGTTCAAAATCGAGTTGAAGCTGAGCCGCGCATTCGCGAGCCCGGGCAAGGAGTGAATCCGAACGCGTTTGGGCGAGGTAGACCACCCGTCGGTAATTTCCGAAATAGCTCCCGTGGAGTTCGGGATGTCGATCGAGACCGAGACCCCGAATCACGAGCCGATCGAAATTCCTAACCAGAAAATCCGTCAAATAGAAGGTTCCCAGTTCTTCCTCATGGAGCCCATCAAAAACGCCGGGACCCGCGAAAAATGCGTAGCAGTGCGCGCCGGGAAGACGCCGAATCCCTCGCTCGCCGAGGAGCTTGTCGAGTTGTCCGCCGGTGCCGCAATCTCCGTACGCCACGAGAACCTCGGCGTACTGGCCCTCGGCTTCTTCCAGACAACGAGCCACGGCCCCGGGAATTTCCTGCGGGCGGTTGTGGAGCTCCGCCGGAAGCCATTCGGTCTCCAGATGGGTCCAACCGTTGAGCTGGACCAGCGCCGTCACTTCTCTGGCCAATGCCGCGCAGCCGATCAGGAGAATGGGCAGACGCGATTTCATCATGGGGATCGTCAGCGTGCAGCAGCGCGCTTGGCCACGAGTTCCTTGGCCGTATCGACAGCCGTGGCCGCGTCACGGCAATAGGCATCAGCGCCGATATTGGCGGCGAAGTCTTCGTTCAACGGCGCGCCGCCCACCAGAATGATGTAGTCGTCGCGGATCCCTTCCTTGACGAGTTCCGCGATGACCACCTTCATGTAGGGCATCGTGGTGGTCAAAAGGGCCGACATGCCCAGAATATTCGGACGGTGCTCTTCGATTGCTTCGCGAAATTGTTGGTAGTCGGTATTGACACCTAGATCTACAACTTCGAAGCCTGCCCCCTCCATCATCATACCCACTAGGTTCTTTCCGATATCGTGGATATCACCCTTGACGGTACCGATCACCATTTTGCCCATGGGCTCGGCCCCAGTCGCGATGAGTAGGGGTTTCAGGATGGCCATTCCGGCTTTCATCGCGTTGGCGGCGAGTAGCACCTCCGGAACAAAGAGAATGCCATCACGAAAATCGATGCCAACGACCGTCATCCCCGCCACCAATGCCTCGTCGAGAACACGAGTAGGAGACCATTCCCGACCGAGCAGAATGCGCGTTCCTTCATCGATCTCTTCGGCCAGCCCGTCGTAGAGATCGTCATGCATCTGCTTGACGAGTTCTTCGTCGGAAAGATCCGCGAGAACGATATCGACTTCCTCGTCAGTTGTTTCGTCCGTCATATTCCTGCTCCTCGACTTACCCGCTCACTATTCTCGACCCCTACCAGAATTCACCGCTCGGGGGCTGACTCCGGGGTGCCAAATCAGCTTCCTTCCATTTCTCAATCCCAGCGGCCATTTCCTGGCTTCATATCTGCTGGGAGGATCTGGATGGGGAAGCTATCGCGAATCGTCGCATCTATTTTCGGATCGATATACTCGGGATAATGGCCGGACAAAATCTCTTTGACGCGATCATGGGCTCGATCATAGACCGTCGGGCTACCACTTTCTTCCCAATCTCCCACAGGGCTCCGATCAGCCACTTCGGGGTAGAGGTATTCGGTTCGCATGATTTCCAGGGTCTGGGGCTGGTTGAGGAAATGTCCATCGCCAAAGACGGCGCTCTCGATTTCCTTGAGAGAGAGGCGCTCTTCGGTCACCTCGATCCCGCGCAGCACCCTCAGGCAGGCTCCCATCATGTCGTTGTCGATCAGGATGCCTTCCATGGATTGGCCCATCAAGCTCCCCACCGCCCCAGGGTACGTCGCGACCATATTTCCGCCCGCGAGAACGGCGGATAGAGTCGTAATGGCCTTTTCGTAGCCAGCCTGTGCGTCCATCGTCTTCGCATCTGTCATACCGCTGGGCACGCTCGAAATGAGCCCATAGTGGTTGATGATTTGAACCGTCGCCGCGGTGATTAGCGCCTCTTCGCCGCTCCCTCCGCTGAACGCCCCGGTTCGCAGATCAGAAATGAAGGGCCACATTCCGAAATTCATCGGACAGCTCGGATTGATGAGGTACACCACAGTCAAGCAGGCCAGAGTCTCGGCGAAGGTCTGGACTAACGCCCCCGCCAGGGCGGCCGGAGCCGTGGCTCCGGCCTGGGCCGCAATCGCGACATCGACGACGAGGCCCAGCTTCGCCAGCTTGACCAAAACCTGGGCATTCTCTTCGGCGAAGCGCAGTGGCGAAACGATGGGGCAACCCCCAAAGCAGCAGAAGGGGCGCTCGAGAAACGCCCCCTCCTTCCCCAGGTAGAGATCAAAGAGCGAAATCAAGGGGTCGATATGGCCGACCGTGGCAACGCCTAGGGAAAACGTTTTGCGGGTTCCGGCCAACGCCGCATACGCGGTATTCATATCGTGAACGTAGAGATCGTGACTCCAATCCGTCGCCACGAAGGGTTGACCGAAATAATGGATATGCTCCATTCGATCCACGAGGCGGGCGGCATCGTAGATGTCGATGAGATGCGGATCCCGAAATTTTTGCGTCTCATAATCCAAGATCTTCACGGGCTCGCCCGAGGTCGTCAGGATGACCTCCTGGTCCCGTACTTCCATATCGAGATCTGGGTCGGGAGCGTGCAAAACGTAGCTCTTTGGCGCGTTCGCTATAGCCTCTTCGACAAGGCCGCGCGGAAATCGGAGCCTACCATCTTCTCCCAGGACGCAGCCCTTGGGGAGAACCGCGTCAAGAATTTCGGGGATAGCATCGCCGATGCCGATATTCTCGAGCACATCCAGGGCGGCCCCGTGGATACGCTGGATATCGGCCTCGCTGAGCGGCTTGTACTGTCCGCCCGAAAATCCGGGCCGGACGACTTCCCCTCCGGTATCCGCCGCCCGAGCGGCTCTTCGTGCATCGCGGCCGCCCCCTCTCCGGGGTCGGCGCGATCGCTTCGATGCTTCTTTTTTTTCGCTCACAACGCTCTCTCCATGCTGGCTCCTAGCGCCTTCGAGTATTCCTTCGCTTCTTCTTCCCCTTGCTACGCTCGATCAGGCCCAGGGCGGCTTCGATGGCGGCATCGTCCGGCGGTGGGCCCGGCTTATAGCCATCGAGACTTTGCGCGATGGCCGCGAGATGTTTGGCCGAAGTTCCACAGCAACCGCCAATGATGCGCGCCCCGGCATCCCTGGCGAATCGTGCATAGGTGGCCATGATCTCTTCGTCGCCCCTGAAAACCACCTTGCCATCGATCATTTCGGGGATCCCGCAATTTCCCTTGGCGATGATCACATCCCCCTCGGCAGCACCCCGCCGCAAGCCCCGAACCGCATCGATCAGGGTGGCGGGACCCACGCCGCAATTGGCCCCGTAGGCCACCAGGGGCGTGGGCAGGGTTTGAATGAAGCGGGCGGCCTCCTCGGGCGAATCACCCATCATGGTGTGGCCCTTCGTATCGAAAGTCATCGTGGAAACCACGGGAAGCCCGGTGCGAGACGCCGCCGCAACGGCCGCCTGCAATTCTGCAAAGTCGTAAATGGTTTCGATCCAGAGAACGTTCACACCCCCCCGCGCCAATGCCTCGGCCTGCTCGCCGAATACCTCTTCGGCGCGCGCGGGCGTGAGCGAACCCAGGGGTTCCATGATCTCGCCGGTCGGCCCCATCGAGCCCGCCACCACCACCGGACGCCCCGCGCCCTGGGCGGCCTTCACGGCAATCCGGGCGCCAGCCTCGTTGATCTCGACAACCCGATCCTCGGCTTTCTCCATGCCCAACCGGCATCGATTCCCACCGAAGGTATTGGTGAGCAGAATATCCGCCCCGGCGTCGATGAAGCTCTCGTGAAGGCGGGCGACCTTGCTGGGCTCATCGGTATTCCAGAGATCCGGAGCCTGACCTGGAGGCAGACCCACGTCCATCAAGTTGGTCCCCGTAGCGCCATCAGCCACGAGATATTCGCGTTCATCAAGGAGCTCTTGCAACAGGTTGCTCACGCACTCACCTCTTTGGCGTTCAGAACTTCCCCGAAGCCGCAGGGCAGCTCTGGGCCGAGTCGAACACTACCAACGCCCACACTCCGAACGCATGTCGTCCGACGAGAGAACGATGGGGAATTTCTCCCTGATCTTGCGATCGACCTCTGGGTCGATGTACTCAGGATAATGAGTGGACAGGATCTCACGCGCTCGCTCTGCGGCTCTTTGTCGCATATCGAGAGAGCCTGCCTCTTCCCATTCCGAATGGGTGCCGCGGTCTGCGATCTCGGGGTAGGCATATTCCGAACGCATCAACTCGAGGGTCTGCGGCTCCCTCAGGAAATGGCCTTCGCCGTGAACCACACTATCGATGATGTCGTAGGAGAGGGTCTCCTCGTTGATCTCGATTCCGCGAACCGCTCGCAACACGTTTCCGAGCATGTCGTTATCGGCGACGATCGCTTCGTAGGAGCAGCCCATGAGGCTCCCGACCATCCCCGCCGATTCGGAGACATTATTGCAGCCCGCCAAGGCCGCGAGGGTCACTGTTATCCCCTTCTCGTAGCCTGATTGATTATCGGGCGACTTCGAATCGGTCATGCCGGCACCCACCGAACTCACCAGCCCGTAGTGGTTGATCACCTGGGCGGCCGCCGCGCTGAGCACCGCCTCTTCGCCTCCCCCACCGCTGAATGAACCGGTCCGCAAATCCGAAACAAAGGGCCAGGGCCCCATAATCACCGGATACCCCGGGTGGACGAGATCCACCATAAGCAGAGCCGCCAGGGCCTCGGCGATCACCTGAACCAATGTTCCCGCCAGGGCGGCGGGGGCCGTGGCGCCCGCTTGGGGGGCGGTCACGATCCAAACCGGCGATCCAAATTTGGTGGCTTCGATGCACACTTCGCTGTTATGGACCCCGTAGCGCAGGGGGGAGATGATCGGGCACCCCCCACCATGACAGAAGGGGCGCTCCTTGAAGCGCTTTTCCCCGCCCGCGACCATATAGAGCATCTCGAGAGTGGGCTCGATGTGTTCCGCATAGGAAAAAGTGAGCGCCGTGTGCTTCTGGGTACCCGCGATGCTCGCGTAGGCCGTATTGATATCGCAGACCTTGAGATCGGATAATTCGGTGGCGACGACCAGCCGTGAAAAGGCATGGATATTATCCATACGATCGACCAAGCGGGCAAGGTCGTAGACGTCACGGATCGTCGATGGACGATAGTGGTCTGCCCCAGGGTCAAGCGCGTTCACCGCTTCGCCGCCTCCGTAAGTGTGCACCCGAGCTCCACTGAGATCCAGATCGTAACGCTCGTCCTGCCCGTGCCATTGAATGGCACGCCCGGCATTCGCAATGACATCCTCGACCAAGGCACGCGGAAAACAGAGCCGCCCGTGTTCGTTGATCTTGCAACCCCGCGCCAGCGCCTTTTCCTTCAGAACGGGGATTGGATCCGCCATCCCTATTCGCTCCAGCACGTCTAAAACAGTCGCATGCACCTGCTCGAGTTCATGGTTCGTAAGCGGCGCGAAGCGGCCGCCAACCATCCCAGGCCCGACGGCGTTGGCAACCGGGGGATTCTCGTGGCGCGCTTTTCTTCCTCTTCTCAATTTCCCGCTCCCTTGAGCCGAACTCTCAATCCCGTTCGGCAACGCCAGCTCTCATGAAGAATCTCGGAAGATGCATGCCGCCCTAACCGACTCTGCGCCCATTGAAATAGGTTCGGTCGACGGCCTTGGCGACGCCGGATCAGTGTACCAGCCCCCAAATCTCCGCAATGGGGGCGCGCCCGGCTTCTCCCCAGCCCGGACCCGCCACTCAGGCGCCGACCTGTTCGAGGTACCACGCAGCGAAACGCCGGGTCATGTCTTCCATGAGACCGTAGGGTCCGGGTACATAGAAACGGGAGTTCACGCCTTTTTGGTTGTTCTCGATAATCCGCTTATCCGCGATACTGGTGACGTCCCATAGCCAAATCAGGTCTTCGACTCGGTAGTCGACTCCCTCCTCAGCCTTGGCGTCCACCAACCAGAGAATCTCCATATCGGTTCTCTGGGCGCCCCGAGGCAGGAAGCGATAGATCACGCCATGATCGGGGTACGCGAGGAAAAAGCTGGACGGTCCGACCTCGACGTAGGTAAAGAAGCCATCGCAATAATCCCTGAAATCGCCCATCAAGGGGGCCAACGGATCGCCCTGCTGGCTCCCCGTCACCGACCCCTCGTACATGGCGTCGTTGGCGCAGGCCACTCCCTCCTGATCATCGTCTTTTCCAGCAGGCCACATATCCCACTCTTCAATCTTGATCCCCTGGGCCGCCGCGAGCTCGGCAGCACCTTGGCGCAGGTCGACGGTCTTCTCTTCCGGGCGTTCGGTGGAATGAAATCGGGAGAACTCCGGGTGGGCGGGGCGGCAGTGATAACACTCCTGGTAATTCTCAGTCACGAGTTTCCAATTCGCTGAAACGGTGTACTCGGCTCTATGCGCGACCTTTGCATTGGCCCAACCAAAACGACCGAGTGACTGCTTCAACACTGATTCGGCATGATCGAGACCCACCGGGTCTGGGGCGAAGTTGACGAAGATCAGGCCTTCGATCACCCGGCAGCTCACTGTCGCCAGGTCCCGATCGGAAAGGTCGACATCGCCCATATTTCGTGCCTGGCGCAATTTCCCTGCTGAATCGTAAACCCAGCCATGATACGGACAAACAAGACGATTCGAATGACCCGAGGCTGCGGAACAAACAACGGAGCCGCGATGCCTGCAGACGTTCACCAGCGCACGCACTTCGCCTTCGCTCCCGCGCATGAGGATCAAGGACTCGCCAATCAAATCGTAACGAAACCAATCGCCTGGCTTGGGGATCTGGCTTGCATGCCCCGCGCATAGCCAGCGCCGCATGTGAATGCGAGCCATATCGTGTTCGAAAATTTCAGAATCCCCATAAAAGGGCTGGAGCAGGGACGACCCCGCTGGCTGGTCTGAAATAAGCCCTTCGAGCTTCTGGGCAAAGGGCGCTCCGGAATCGGTCGCCATATAAGTTTCCTCCTCACAAGCTCATCTTCGGACCCGAATTTTCAGGCCGAGGCGCGAACTTAGGCGCTCGATGGCCAGCGAATTCTAACCCAACCTCAATCCGAGTACCCGCCGCCGCCCCTTGGCCAAGCCCCTTTTGCTTCGGCGGCCTCGTCCGTGTCCCTAGTTTCCTGGCAAGTTATGGGCGAGGCCCTAGAATTCGGCTTGCCCATGCAGGACATTTACTCGAAGCGTGTTCTCGACCCTCGCTATTACACCGACACCCAGGTGCTTGAGCAGGAGCGCGATTGCCTCTTCGCCAAGGGCTGGGCGAGCGTTGGCCTAGCGAGCACCGTCAAGCCCGGCTGTGCCCGGCCAACCCAGCTAGCGGGCTCTCCCCTCTTGTTGACCCGAACCCGCGATGGGTCCCTTCATGTCTTTCATAATATTTGCGCGCACCGCGGCGCCCAATTGGTACCAGTGCCCTGTGAGAATCAACGCCATCTGACCTGCCCCTACCACGCTTGGAGCTACAGCCTCTCGGGTGAACTCAAAGGCGCTCCCTACCTCGCTGGAAAGAAGGGAAGCTCAATCCCCCAAGGTGAGGATAAAGGCTTTGGGCTTCAGCCCATCCGTCACGCCGTATGGTTCGACACCATCTTCGTCAATCTGGCAGAAAACGCTCCTGCTTTTTCTGAATGGATCGCTCCTCTCGATGATCAATTGAACCCATTCGACTCCCCTCGGCTTCACCTCATCTCGGCGACGGACTACACGATCAAAGCCAATTGGAAACTCGTCTGCGAAAATTTCTTGGATGCTTATCACGTACCCTTTGTGCATAACCAAGCGGGCGGTCCGGAAACCGCCATCAACTTTGCAGACCTCGAACTGTCGCCAGATATTTTTGGATTCACACTCCCCCAAGGGGATGCCGACAAGAAGAAACCCGAATGGCTTTTTCGCCTTCCACTCCCCCCGGAGTTGGAGCACGCACAGTTCTTCTTCTATCTCTTCCCCAATACCTTGGTGGCCATCACGGGAGGCTGGTTTCAGGTCATTAGCGTGCAGCCAACCCGGGTCGACCAATCGGACGAAGTTCTGGGGCTCTACGCCATGGACAACCTGAGCGAGCGAAATTCCGAAGCCGCCCAGGAATTCTCGACGATCATGAACCGCATCAATCAGCAAGACGTTGATATTTTGCCCAGCCTCCAGGCCGGGCGGCGCTCCCCGGCTGCGGGGAAGAACGCCCTGGCGCCCTTCTGGGACAAGACGATTGAGCGCTTTCTCAGCCGGCTCGAGAAAGCTCTGCTCGAATTTCCAGGGCCCTCCACGGCTGATGGCAATAAGAGCCCCTGAGACCCTAAAGTTGAACTCGCTTCCCAATGCATAGAAACCGGAATC
This sequence comes from Myxococcota bacterium, assembly GCA_028823175.1. Classification (GTDB taxonomy): domain Bacteria; phylum Myxococcota_A; class UBA9160; order UBA9160; family UBA4427; genus JAZXM01. Next base: position 33,664 of record JAPKBZ010000005.1, on the reverse strand, counting down.
AACCGCAATGACTGAGTCCCAGGAGAACCCTCAACCCCTCGGCGGCAACGCAATGCCTCGTTTCGGCGGCCCGGGGACGATGATGCGACTTCCCGCCCGTGAGAGCGCGGCGGAGCTCGATGCGTGCTTTGTCGGCGTACCCCTCGACATCGGCACTTCAAATCGGCCTGGCGCGCGCTATGGCCCCCGCGAGATCCGCAACGAATCGGTTCTTCTGCGCCCCTACAATATGGCCACTGGGGCCGCCCCCTTCGACGCATTGAAGGTCGCGGATATCGGAGACATCGCGATCAACACGTTCAATATGGACGCTTCGATGGATATCATCGAGCGCGCCTACGACGAGATCCTGGGCCACGATTGCGTGCCGCTGACTCTGGGCGGCGACCACACCATCGCACTTCCGATCCTCCGGGCCATGAGGAAGAAGTACGGACCCGTAGGCATGGTGCATATCGATGCCCACTCGGATACCAGCGAGGCCATGTTCGGGGAGTCCATTACCCACGGCACGCCTTTTCGCCGAGCCGTGGAAGAGGGACTTCTCAATGGAGAACGCGTGGTTCAAATCGGATTACGGGGGAGCGGCTATAGCGCGAAAGACTTCGACTGGGCGCGGGATCAGGGCTTCCGGGTCGTGCCCGCTGACGAGTGCTGGCATAAAAGCCTGACCCCCCTGCTCGAGGAAATTCGCGGCAACCTCGGCCCGGGACCGGTCTATTTGAGCTTCGACATCGATGGCATCGATCCGGCATTCGCGGGGGGCACGGGGACACCGGAAATCGGTGGGCTGACCAGTATCCAAGCACTCGAGATCATCCGGGGTTGCCAGGGGCTCGACCTGGTCGGCGCCGATTTGGTCGAGGTCTCCCCGGTCTACGACACCTCGGGCAACACATCCCTACTCGCCGCCAACCTGCTCTTCGAGATGCTCTGCGTCCTTCCGGGCGTGAAGGGGCCTGCAGCCCCCTAGGGCCGGGTGATCTGCCCACCATCGACGTTGACGATTTGACCCGTCAGCCAGCGGGCTCCGTCCGAGAGAAGGAAGAGGCAGGTCTCCACGAGATCTGCGGGTTCTCCCAATCTCTGCAAAGAGAGTTGGGGAATCATCTGCTTCACATAATCGCCCGCCGTCTTGGCCAGGGCTTCGGTCTGGGTGGGGCCCGGAGCAATCGCATTGACTCGAATACCCTGCGGGCCAAGTTCTTTGGAAAGGCAGTGGGTCACGCCGTTGATTCCCAACTTCGCAAGGCCGTAAAAACCCACTCCCATCCATGCCGCCGTAGAGGACTGGTTGACAATGGCCCCGCCGCCGCGCTCTTTCATCGATCGGAAGCAGGCTCGGGAGCAGAGGAGTGCCCCGTTCATATTGACGTTCATGAATTTTTGGTAGTAATCCCAATCGACATTCAACAACGAGTCGAGTTTCATATCGCCAAAGATCGCCGCGTTGTTCACCAGCAGATCGATCCCGCCATAACGCTCGATCACTTGCTCAGCCATCTGGGTCGTGCTCTCGGGGTCTCCGACATCGACATGAACGAAGCAAGCTTCGCCGCCCTGGGAACGGATCGCTTCAGCAGCGCGCTCGCCGTTCTCTTTATGAATTTCGGCGACGACGACCTTTGCGCCCTGGCCCGCAAGACCTTGCGCGTAGGCTTCCCCGATCCCGCCCCCTGCGCCGGTCACGATGGCTACTTTTCCTTCGATTCCGTCATAATGCATGATCTTGCTCCCTGAGTTGCGACAATTATCCCGTGCGAAAAAAAGAATGACCCTCAGCCTGGCTGAAATGGAGAAACTAAAAACGACTCCAATCCGGCGAAGATATTATCTCCTAGAGCGCCCGGGCACCCCACCCCGCCGCATTAGGGCGCTGGCGCCTTGAGGGGCTCCCCGGGGCGATACCAGATGGGCGAACTCCAGGCGCGCTCCTGGATGATCGGCGAATAAAAGGGCTCTTCGGCCTCATCGAGGCAACAGCGTCCGTAAACATCCCCGATGGCCCCGGCTGCTTGGGCGGCCGCGGTCGCCGCTTCCGCCTGGGTCTCGCACGCATCGGAGAAGGGATTAACCCCGGCTGCCTGGCATTGAAGAGTGCTCCAGCGGCAGCTCGGGTTCTCGAGCAGGCGGGCATAATAGAAGGCTGGTTCGCCCGGATCGAAATTAGGATCCTCCCAAACCGAGCAGAGCTGTCTGTGCCCACGCCCCGTGGGCGCGCAGGTTTCTGGGTCGACACCCGCTACGCCCAGGGGTCCACCCGCAACATCGATCACCTCTTCCCGGCTGGCCCCATCCTCTCCCACCCAGCCCTTGATGATCTGAATTCGCTGGAGATCGAGCCCCGGGTGATCGGGGGTGCCCGGGTCCTTAAGGGCCGCGACTAGGAAGCGGGGGTTCCCGACTCCGGAGGTCGGAGCCAGATCGCCTCCCATGGGAACCCCCTTCGCGTAGCCGTGGGCGACAAAATCATCGCCCTGGCAAGCATCGGCCTCGAGCTCAAAGCCGCCAAAAAAGCGCAGGACAGGGCGGGTGCCGCTGGTCGCGTAGGTCTCCCGGCGGCGCATGGCCTCGAAGAGGGCATCCCGAGAATTTTCCTCGGCCCAAACCACGGCGAGCCCGCCCGGGTTGTCTGAAAAATGATCCTGAACATTGCGGTAGCCGGCATCGCGTCGCCCCAGATGCCCCAGATAATCATCCTCTTCAGCCGCTCCAGGAGTGGCACTATGGGTGTCGGTGCTGCCGATGAAGCCGAGCTTGAAGGGATTGATTCCCATTTTTTGCTCGAGTGTGAGTCCGTCCTTCAGGACATTTCGCACCATGTTGCGCCGGGCAAAATCATCGATGGGCACGGGGGCACCCTCGGGCGCCCGCATTTCGCCGAAAACGACACCCAGGGACGAGAGGTTGTCCGTTTCATTTTGCTCGAAGGTGCAGAGTTCATCGGCGGTGCCCACACCTCTTCCCGCAACTCGATCGAAGCGACATTCGCTGCTCGCCTTGTGCTGGGTCAATTCCACAAGGGGCTCGAAAAATCGCCGAGCCTCGGCCTCCTCGAGAGTGGCCGGGTCGGGGAACATCCAGCCCGAGGACAAGTTTGGGTTATGGGGAATGGCGAGCACGTCGCAGCCCACGCCTCCCTTGATGCATTCTTGATCGAGCAGGCTCCAGAGCTTCTTGACATTGCGAGAGCCGGTCTCGTAGGCACCGATCGGGGCTTCGGTGACCCTTTCATTGCGAAAAATTACGTTCCGATGAAGATTCCTGAAGCCCGGTGCGTCGCTGTACTCATAGGCGACGAAGGTTGTAAACGAGCACGTGGCGCTCCGGTCATAATAATCTTCCGCCGCCCGCTGCAGATTGGACCAGAATTCGAGCAAGCTTTCTCGACAATTCGACCCCGGAAAATTGCAAATCGACGAACGCTCCCCGTTTATATCCCGATCCACGGCCAGGTTCTTCCACCAACTCGCGGCAAGAAATTGGACATAGATGATGTCGCTGCGCGTCATCAGGCAAAGGGGGGCGTAGCGACCCCAGCTGAAGCCCTCGCGGGTGCAGATATTCATTTCGCCCAGGAGCTCGGCATGGTCGGTGAGAGCGGTGAAATCAAGCGGGCGCCGTAACTGAGCGGTCAGCGCTTGCTCTCCATCCGCATTCGGCAGGGTGATGGGCTCCCCCCTGGCAAAGCTGTAGGCCTGCCAGGGGTCATTGCGCTGGCTCGAAATATAGGAATCGAAGGAATAGCTGCTGTGAACGTGAAGGTCCCCGAAGAAGGGGCGACGCAGGGGGGCGTAGTCCGCGCAAGCTTCCCGCTCCTCAGTGCGCTCGAAGGCCGCACTCGACCCAGCCAGCAACAACACGAAAAGAGCCGGAGAAAGAAGCCAGGCACTGGCGCGAAAAGCGACTCGGGAAAAACGGGTTCCCCCATCAAGAGAATTCAATACGACTATCCCCTGCCAAAAATTGAAGAGCAACTGCCGCATGCACCGCAATGCCGTGGCTCATACCGCCTTCGTCGAGCACCATACGGTTCGAATGCACCGGCGCGGGATCGGCAATCTCGTTGTCTCTCATGCCGATAAAGAACATGGCCCCGGGCCAGCGCTGAAGAATATAAGAAAAATCTTCGCCTCCCATGATGGGAGAGGGAAGTTCTGAGTAGCCCTGGGCGCCCAGCACATCGCGAGCGGCGCGACTGGCGAAACCTGTGAAGTCTACGTCGTTGAAGGTCACTGGATAGCCGCTCTCAATATTCACATCGGCTTCGACCCCGTGGGCCTGAGCGATGCCATGCGCGACGCGATGGATCCCCTCCTCTGCGGCCAACCTTGAAGCCTCGGAAGTCGCGCGCAGGGTTCCGCACAATTCGGCGGTCTCGGGAATCACGTTGTTCGTCGTTCCCGCATTGATCTGCGTAGTCGTGATCACCACCGGGTCGAAGACATTGATCCGGCGGGTCACCATCAACTGCAAGGCCTCAACCACTTCACATGCAGCGGGAATCGGATCCACCGCGTTGTGAGGCATCGAAGCATGCCCTCCTTTGCCCTTGATCTGTATCCGCCACTCGGTGGTCGAAGCGAGCAGGGCGCCGGCCCGGCTCGCAACACGGCCACACCCCATGCGTGGTTCGCTGTGAAGCGCGAAGGCCGCCTCGGGAGGCCGACCGCGTTCGAGCAGGCCTTCCTCGGCGCAGATCTTGGCCCCGAAATGCCCTTCTTCCCCGGTTTGGAAGAAAAATTTGATTTCGCCGGCCAAAGCGGAAGCGCGCGCGGCGAGCAATCGGGCCGCCCCGACCAACATGGCTGTATGGGCATCGTGGCCGCAGGCGTGCATGCGACCGGGATGCTCCGAAGCAAACGCAACGCCCGAATCCTCGGGCATGGGAAGCGCGTCCATGTCGGCGCGTAAAAGGATGCAACGGCCCGGGGCATCGCCTTTGAGGGTGGCGACGAAACTCGTGGTCGCCTCACTCTTCTCGATCTCCAGGCCCAAGGGAGCCAGGGCGTCGAGCACCAGAGCGGTGGTGCGCGGGAGATCATTGCCCAGCTCCGGGGTCCGGTGCAGCGCGCGACGCAGTTCAACCACCGAGGGCAGAAGCGCCTCGGCCTCGCCTCTGAGCTCTTCTTCCCAACCCATCCCGACTGGCCTCCTCTCCCGTGACCGCGCGTGTGACAGCGCGAGCGTGCCCAAGTCGGTTCGCGCTTTCAACCGGCTCGCGCTCCCCCCTTGACGGAAATCAATATTTCGATATATTTGGAACTATGGAAAAACAAATCGCCGTCAGTGCCCTGGCTGCTCTTGCTCAGGAAACTCGACTCGACGTGTTTCGGCTCCTCGTGCGAAGCGGCCACGAGGGACTTCAAGCCGGCCGGATCGCCCAGGTTCTCGACCTCGCCCCGGCCACCCTCTCCTTTCACCTCAAAGAATTACGGAGCGCTGGGCTCCTCACCTGCCAGCGCGAGGGACGCTCGCGAATCTACCGACCCGATTTCCAGGCCATGAACCAGCTCGTGAGCTTTCTGACCGAAAGCTGCTGCCAGGGCGTCCCGGGCTAATCAGCGGCCGGGTCTTCTCCAAAAAAGAATCTCTCTATCCCAAACCCGAGGAGTTCAACTCAATGCGCGTCCAACTCGCTCTCAACGTAAAAAATCTCGAGGAGGCCGTGGCCTACTACTCAAGGCTATTTGATGTCGAGGTCAACAAACGCAAGCCGGGCTACGCCAATTTTGCCATCGACTCGCCTCCGCTCAAGCTCGTTCTCTTCGAGAACCCCGACGCCGATGAGCGGCTCAACCACCTGGGCGTAGAGGTTTTCAACGACGGCGAAGTTGAGGCTGCCACCCACCGTCTCCAGGAGGCGGGCATCGTGGACCGGGTGGAGAACAAGGAAACCTGTTGTTATGCCCAGCAGGACAAGGTCTGGTCCATCGATCCTCAGGGCATGCAGTGGGAGTTCTATCGCGTTCTCAGGGATGCAGAAACATTCGCCGAAAGCGCGGAACCCGAACCCCCGGGTCGGGGCTGCTGCGCCTAGTTGCTCGCGGGCTCGATCACCAGGGTGGGAATGCCGAGCGGGCTCCCGCCAATCGAAAAGACGCGCGTCCCCGGCTTGTGGCCGTCCCGAACGGGGCTCGCCTTGAGTCCGACCTCAAGCACCCGCGCGCGCGCCGCCTCCGCATCACCCACCGAGTAGGCGACGCCCCAGAGATGATCGCTCTCCGGGTTGGCCTGACCGGCTCCGAGCTCAGCATCACTGCGAAGGGGTGAGCTGATTTCGAGGGTTGTTCCCCCAAGCCTGAAGAAGAGTAGGCGCAGGCCACGTTTCTCGAAAGTTCGGTCGAGAGCAAGCCGAATGCCGAGTTTGCCTTCGTAGAAATCGATGGCCTCTTCGGGCTCCCGGGTCATCATCACCACGTGATCGACCCGCTTGACCACTGCATCCGGGGCGCCCACCGGCAACGAAAGCGGTAGCAATTCGGGCTCGGAGAGATGCTCGATGACAAACATCCGAATACCCCGGGTATCCTCCCCCGGCAACCACACATTCCGGAAGCGGCGAAAGGCCCCAGACGGATCGTCGTGGGCCAGGCCCTCGACGGGCTCCGATGGCGAGAGACCGCGCTTGCGCATCTCGGCCACTGCCGCGTCGGCGTCCTCGGTTCCCAGCGCGAGGGCGTAGAAGCCCGGGCCACTTTCCGCGAGGTAGGCCCTCAGGGCATCGGCCACCGGCCCCTCACCCTCGGGCGCCAACAACTCGATATAGGTGTTCTCTAGGCGGAAGATCACGTTTCGTGTCCCGAAGGAGGGGTGACTCCCCGTCCAGCAGGGGGTGCGACCGAGCAATGCGACGCATTGGCGCTGGGCTTCGTCGAGATCATCCGTGGCGACGATGAGATGGTCGATCTGCGTCAACATGAGTTTTCCTCGTTTGCCCGATATAGGCCGGCCACCCATCCCCGGGCTGAAGCTCAGCCCTCGACGGTTTCCTTAAGAGCGGCGAAGCCCGCGTTGTAGATTCCCTCCATGAGCTCGCGTGCCGCGTCCCCGTCCATAGAGGGATGCTCGAAGGTCGATTCCCAATCCACGCGACAGCCGGAATCACCTTCATCCAGAACCGTCATTGTCGCGTAATAATCATCCAGGGGAATCACCGGCTTGCCCGTAAAGCTATAACTGAACGAGCGCGTGCCCTCATCGTACGCTTCCAACTTTTCCTGGAGCTCTAGACCGCCGGGGATTCCGATGGTCCGCACGGCGCCAATACCCTCGCCCTCCACACTCACGGACTCGATTCCCTTGGAGTTCCAGCGCAGGATGCCTCCGAATTCGCGAAGGAATCCCCAAACGACTTCAGGCTTGACCGAAAAACTCTCGGTAATCTTCACTTCCATTCTTGCCTCCTTCTGTATTCCCTGCCTGGGCACGCCAGGGATTTTTCTGGGGGGGGTATAACGCCGGGCATTCAGCACCAACCGCGCGCGCTCAGTCCCGGGCCTGCTCCTGGGGCAGAATTCGCAGAATCTGGGGAGAGCTCATCCTGAAAAAATTGATCAGGTACTCCTGCCAACCGTATTTTCGCTGGGAAGCGATATCGACCTTCTCCACCATGCCCTGATCCGAAATCTCTTCGACCTGGGCTTCGTAGATTTTCCCCTCAATTTCAATTCGGAGGTTTGAATCTCGGCGCAGGTTTTCGAGCCAATGCGAATTCGAGGTGCGGAGGTAGGCCTCTCCATTCAGGAGAACGAACCAGACCGGAGTTTCGCGAAGAGTTCCATCTTCATCGACGGTCAAGACATCGATCACCTGAATATCGGCCAGCCGATTCCAATCCGGGTACTCCGCACGGGCGACTCCTCCAAGGGCAAGAAGAAAAATCGCGACCAGTGCGGTCTTCAATCGGTACATAAGAGAGGAGCCTCCGCTTTCATTTGGTCTTCAAACCCTCTCAAGCCGGGTTCGAGACAGAAGCATGCGCCACAAATCGGCCCGGGGGAAGCGGTCACTCGCCGCGCCAACGCGGAGCGCGCTTTTCGAGCCAGGCCGCGACGGCCTCGCGATAATCCGGCTCCTTCATCATTTTTTCAAGCAGGGAACCCGCCTCGGCAACCGACGCACCAACATCTCTGTGCTGGTCGGTATAGACCTGGCGTTTACTCGCTGCCAGGGACCCCGGCGATACACGCGCGACCAGATCGCGTACGTAGTCGTAGGTTCGCGGGAGAAGTTCGTCGGCAGGGAAAAGTCCGTTAAGAAGGCCCAGTTCCATCGCCTCTTCGCTCATGAATATTCGACTCGAAAAGAGCAGATCATTGGCCCGAGTCAGGCCAACCAACCGGGGCAATAACCAGGAAAGGCCATACTCGACAGGCAGGTTGAGCTTGCCATGGGCGGTGGTGAGCTTGATGGCCGGTGCGGCAAAGCGAAGGTCTGCGTAGCAAGCGATCACGAAACCCACCCCAGCGGCCGGACCGTTGATCGCAGCAATGATCGGCTTCGTCATTCCGAACTGAAAGGCAAAATCGGCATCAAATTCTGGCCGCACGCCGTAACCCGGGCAGGCCAGATCAGCCGGGGTACCCGGATCGTATGCTCCTCGCTCGACGTGGCTCTCCAAGGCAGAAGTATCAGCACCAGCGCAAAAACCTCGGCCAGCGCCTGTCACGACGATTGCCCGGATCGCAGGATCGTCCTCGGCCCGGGAAAGAAGGTGGCGATACTCGGTGTGCATGCGACCCGTCCACGAATTGAGTCGCTCTGGCCGGCTCAGGGTAAGGGTCGCAATGCCTGTGTCGACCTCGAAGCGGGTGACCTTCAACTCCACGGGGACCTCCCTCTCGCGGTTTTCACCGGACAAGCCGTCTCTGAACTAGGCACTGGAAACTCAAGGTTAGCGCGAAGGGCCGGCCCCGAGCCCGGATCGCCGACTGAAAAACGTGGTACTCCCCTGGGTTGCCGCTAAAGTTCCGCCAGCAGCCGCTCAAGCCAGGAGATTCCACTGGGTATCGATCAGACCATCGACCAGGCTTTTCGTCCTGTCGCCCAGGCCTTTTCGAAGGTCGTCTTCTATTCGATTTCCGTGGGTGACGTGGAGCTGCCCCTCATCGTCATCTGGCTCATCGCCGGAGCGACCTTCTTCACCTTCTACCTACGCTTCATCAACATCCGTGGCTTTCGCCATGCCATCCGGATCGTTTTGGGCAAGGAGGATAAGCCGGGCGATGTCGGCGAGGTCTCCCATTTTCAGGCCCTGACCACCGCCGTCTCCGGCACGGTGGGTGTCGGCAATATCGCCCATGTCGCCGTGGCGGTTTCCGTGGGCGGTGCAGGCGCCGCATTCTGGATGGTCGTTGCAGGCTTCCTTGGAATGGCGTCCAAATTCGCCGAATGCACCCTGGGCGTTAAATATCGCAACGAAAATCCCGACGGAACAGTTTCCGGCGGCCCGATGTTCTTTCTCGACAAGGGATTAGCCGAAAAGGGCTGGCCCCGAACCGGACGCGTGCTGGGAATCTATTACGCGATCTGCATTGCTATCGGGAGCATCGGCGTCGGGGCAATGTTCCAGTCGAACCAGGCCTACGAACAATTCGTTGTTGCCACGGGGGGAAGCGAAAGCTTCGCCGTGGACTTGGGTTGGGCATTCGGCCTGGTGCTCGCCATCCTGGTCGCCGTGGTCATCATGGGCGGCATCCAAAGCATCGCCCGCGTGACTTCGAAGTTGGTCCCCTTGATGGCACTGCTCTATATCGGGACTGGCCTCTTCGTCATTCTTTCTAACGCGGATCGCATCCCAGCCGGCCTCATCGCCATCGTCCATGGGGCCTTTCAGCCCGAAGGCCTGAAGGGAGGAGCGTTAGGAGTCCTAGTGCTCGGCTTTCGTCGCGCCGCCTTCTCGAACGAGGCAGGCATTGGCTCCTCTTCCATCGCCCACGCGGCCGTGAGAACCAGTGAGCCCATCACTCAGGGCTTCGTCGCCATGCTGGAGCCCTTTATTGACACCATCATCGTCTGCTCGATCACCGCTCTCGTGATCGTGACGGCCTTCGACCCGGGCACCCTGGCCACCGGTGAGATCAACGGCGTTCAGCTGACTTCAGCGGCCTTTGAGCAAGTCGTCTCCTGGTTCCCCCCGGTGCTCTCGGTCGTCGTGCTTCTCTTTGCCTACTCGACCCTCATCTCCTGGTCCTATTATGGCCTGGAAGGCTGCGTCTACCTTTTCGGCCCCCGCCCCTCGGTTCGCTTCTCGTTCAATATCTTTTACTCCCTCTGCGCTGTCGTCGGATGCACAACCAGCCTGGCGGCGATCCTCGACTTTTCCGATGCCATGGTTTTCGCCATGGCCTTCGCGAACCTGATCGGCCTCTTCGTCTTCGCACCCACCCTACGCAAGGAACTCGACCTCTACTGGAAATCGGTGGAAGAACGGCGGTAGAAGAGCGGCACTAGGCGGCACCTGGAGAAGAGTGGAGTTTCGAGCGTCGCCTGCGCTCAAGCGCGCACGCGCTTGCTGGCGGGATCGTAGGCGGGGCGCAGAGAAGCCGAAGCCGGGTAGCGCTTACCTGCCAGTTCGATTTCCCAATCGGCCTCGCGTACCCAGGCCGCATCCATGCTACCTGCTTCCCCGTGCGCGTAGCCCATGGCGATGGCCTTGCCCACGCTATGTCCCCAGCCCCCGGAAGTCGTGAGCCCCATCCGCTCACCGTTCCGATAGATCGGCTCGTCGTGATAGAGCATCAACTCGGGTTCATCGAGTTGGAATTGCACCAGACGACGTTCGAGCCCCTTCGCCTTTTGTGCCTCAAGCGCACTGCGGCCCACGAAATCTGCTTCCTTGCCCAGGGCCACGGCGAAGCCAAGGCCCGCCTCCAGCGGGGAATCCTCGGGGCCAATATCGTGCCCCCAATGCCGATAGCCCTTCTCGAGCCGGCAGCTGCCCATGGCGTGAAAACCGCAAAGACGCAGGTCCACAGCCTCTCCCGCCCGCATGATTTCGTCGAAAACGTGAAGTGCGAACTCAGTGGGGATATAGATTTCCCAGCCCAGCTCGCCCACGTAGGTGATTCGCACGGCGCGAACCTGGGCATAGCCGAGTTCGATCTCCTGGCTTGTCGCAAAGGGGAAGGCCTCGTTGGAGAGATCGGCGGAAGTGACCTTTTCCATCAACTCCCGCGAGCGCGGGCCCATGATCCCCAGGGTCGCAAGACCCGAAGTGATGTCCGTCAGGTAGGCCTGGGCCTCTCCGATCGCAGCCTTGAGAAAATGGAAATCACGGAAGCGCGTAGCCGGCGTGGTCACCACAAGAAAACTCTCGTCCTCGATCCGGGTAATCGTAAGATCGGCCTCGATCCCTCCGTTCTCGTTCAGCCATTGGGTGTAGATCACCTTGCCCGTAGGGGTTGCAACATCATTCGCCGAAATCCGCTGTAGGACGGCCTCGGCCCCTGGACCTTGGAGCAAAAATTTCGCATAGGAGGTCTGATCGTAGAGACCTACTCCCTCTCGGGTCGCCCTGTGCTCGGCACCCGTCCAGGGAAAGAAATTCTGGCGGGAGTAGCTGTATTCGTACTCGGCCTTTTCGCCTTCGGGTGCATAGAAATTTGGCCTCTCCCAACCCGCTGTCTCTCCATAGCAGGCCCCGTGTTTCAGCAGGCGTTGGTGAAAGGGGGAATGTTTCGCACCCCGGGCCGTATCAAATTGGCGGAAGGGCCAGTGCATGCCGTAGAGAAGTCCGAGGGTTTCCACCGTTCGCTCGGCGAGAAATCGCCGGCCCGCATGAAAGGGCTCGAAGCGTCGGATATCCACTTCGGCCAGATCCATAGTGGCCTCACCTTCCACAATCCACTCGGCCAGGGCCTTACCCACGCCTCCCCCTGCCTGAATCCCGATGGAGTTGAAGCCCGCCGCCACGAAAAGTCCGGGCAAAGTGGGCGCTTCGCCCAGGATAAAATTGTCGTCGGGCGTAAAACTCTCCGGTCCACAGAAGAGTTGCCTGATTTCGACGTCGTGGAGAAAGGGCATGCGCGCATAGGCTCTCTCGAGGAGGGGCATCACGTGGTCGAGATCGGCGGGAATCTCTGCGAAGGAAACGTCGGGAACGCCGCCCATTCCCCAGGGCCGGCAAACGGGCTCAAAGAGGCCGACGAGCAAGCGGCGAGCGTCTTCCTTGAAATACGCGGCATGATTCGGATCGCGAAGGATGGGGGTATCCTCGGTCAGGCCCTCTATGGGCTGGGTGATCGCGTAATAGTGTTCCGCCGCGTGAAGCGGGACGGACACGCCATAGCGCGCTGCAAAATCCCGGGACCACATGCCCGCTGCGAGCACCACCGTCTCCGCGCGCACCTGCCCTTCGGCGGTGGTCACGCCAACCGCTCGCCCGCCCTCGACGATCAAACCTGTTACGGAAACATCTTGCAGGGTCGTGACCCCGGACTGACGAGCCCCCGCGAGCAGCGCCATGGTGACGTCGACCGGGCTCACCATGCCATCCTTGGGGAGATGAACCGCTCCCACCACGTCCCCGATTTCCATTCGGGGCCAGAGGGCGTGGGCTTCCTCCGGAGTGAGCACCTCGGCCTCGACGCCGAGATGCTCGGCCACCGCCGCGGTACGGCGCAATTCCAGGAAACGCTCCTGGGTGGTCGCGAGGGAAATCGCGCCGGGTTGACGAAAGCCCGTGGCCTGGCCGGTTTCCGCCTCGAGTCCGGCATAGAGGTCGAGGCTATAACGACAGAGCCGGGTCAGGTTCTCCGTCGCGCGCAATTGGCCGACCAGCCCGGCCGCATGCCAGGTGGTTCCACAGGTGTAGCGATCGCGCTCGAGGAGAAGGGTGTCCGTCACTCCCAGCTTGCCGAGGTGATAGGCGACGCTCGCACCAATAATTCCGCCACCAATAATCACAACCCGGGACTGGTCGGGAAGCTTTCCCATAGATCAGTGCTCCTTGACCTTCAGTGGCGCCAATACGCGCTCGCCCGGGTAGAGATCCGAAACGATCTCGCCCTCTGAGACCACCACCCTGCCCCCCACCAGGACATATTCGATGCCCGTCGAGGCTTGCAGAGGGTCCGCAAAGGTCGCCTGATCCGAAACCTCGGCGAGGCTGAAAATCGTGAGATCGGCGTCAGCCCCAACTCGCACCCGGCCCTTGCGCCGAAAGGCTGGCGCCCAGCCCTCAAGGATCGTCGCGGGAAGCAGGCTCATCTTGTTGAGTGCATCGACCAACGCAAGGCTCTTTTCCTCGCGAACGTAGCGGCGAAGTATTTTTGAGAAGGTTCCGATGCCCCAGGGCGGCACTCCGAACTCGGGGGAGATGATCGGGAGCCCATCGCTTGCGATGGCCACATCGGGCGCCAGAGTGGCCACTCGAGTCCAGGCCTCCTTGTTGTAATGGTGGACTACGCTGCCCTCGGGATGTTCCTTGCGATACCGATTCCACATCTCTTCGTTGAAACGTTCGCCCGTGGCGGGCCATTCGACGTCCTCATAGGTGATATCGAAAATTTCCTGCCAATTGCGGCCAAAAACCGCCGCACTGATCGATGTGGATCCCGCGTTATAGGGAAATGACTCCGTGCTGATCTGAACACCGTCGGCCCGGGCCTGACGGATCAGAATCATAAATTCATCGATGGCCGACATCGCATTCGCCTGGACATGGCAGATATGCACGGGGGCTCCCGTCTTCTTCGCCCAGTCGATCACCTCGATGAGGCCCGTCGGATCTCCGGCGATTCCGCGGCGAATATGCACGATGATCGGGGCCTGCCGCTCCGCCGCCACTTCGAAGACCACCCGCATTTCGGCGTCGGTCACGACTTCGCTCATATAATCGAGCAAAAAACCAATGCCGATCCCGCCCTCGTCGAGCCCCCGATGAAGACCGGTCCGGAGCATGGGGAGTTGTTCGGGGCTCAGGCTTTGGGTGAAGGCGGGGCCATCGAGGGAAGCCGCGGACTCGCCGCGAATGACGCGCGCGTAGAGGTCGTCGATCCCCGTCGGCGCATTCGGGCCCTCGAGAATTTGCCCCCGAAGCCAGGCGTGCCCTACGGAGGCTCCGAAGTTGATCAGTGGCTGACGCGCGATATCGATGGGGGGATAATCCCCAAGGTCCGCGACGGGGTAGGAGCCGGACTCAAGTTCCAGCGCCGTGGTCACGCCGTCCAACAACTGGAATTGCTGACCCAGGGGCGTTTGGGCATGGCTGTGCAGGTCGACAAAACCTGGAGCCACCACCAGGCCCGTGACATCGAGTTCGCGACGTCCGGGAATCTCCTGCTCAGAAATAGCCACAATCCGGCCCCTGTCGATCGCGACGTTTCGCACCCCATCGAGCCCCGACTCAGGGTCTACCACCCGCCCTCCCCTGAGCACCAGATCGGGCAAATCCGGGGGCGGGGGCGGGGTCGAGCAACCCTGGGCCAGGATCAGGGCGAGGAGAAGCGGCGCCCAGCGGCCTCGCCGGCACGCAGGGGCGACGGCGCGGAGACGCGCGGGAGGGAGACTGGGGTGAGCCATGGCCCGAGATTAGCCTCCCCAAAGGGAGAAAAAACCCTCTGGGTTGCGCTCTGGCGGGCTTCTGGTAGTTTCGGTCGGACCGAATTGGTCAGACCGAAGCGGTCTAGCCAATTTGGTCTGACCAAGACGAACGATCCGCTTGGCCCAGCACCGACCCCCCCCTTTTTTTTTACCCCCTTTACCCCCCTTACCCCCCGCCGCCCTTAATACCCCTTACCCCCTACCCCCCCCCCTTATACCCCCCAACCCCCCAACCCCCCGGACCACATCCCCCATGAAAACTCCGTCCCACAGCGAACAGATTTCTGCCGAATTGCGCAGTGAGATCCTCCGCGGTCGCTACCGCTCAGGAGATCGCCTGCCCTCGGAGCGCGACCTCGCCCAGCGCTTCGAGGTCAGCCGGGGCGCGGTCCGCGAGGCCCTCAAGAAATTGGAACAATTGGGGCTCGCCAAGATCGAGGCCGGAGGAGCCCGGGTCAACCCCGTGGAAGAGGCCAGCCTGGACATCGTCCAGCACCTCCTGGCGCTTTCGGATCCACCGGATCCGCGCATCGTCTACGAAATCCTGGAAGCAACCTCGGCCATCATGGCCCTCGGTTTCCGCCTCTGCGCCGAACACGCCGACGAGGCAGACCATCGCCGGACGAGCGAACTCCTCGAGCGACTTTCGCAGCATGACCTCTCGGGGGCCGAAGAGTTTGAACTCTTCACGGAAGTCGGGGATCTGGTGGCCCACTCGAGCGGAAATACCGTCATCGAGCTCGTTCATCGCGGCCTACGGACGCGCCTCCTAGAGAATCTCTACTCAAACGAAATCCTTGACCAAGGCGAAAACGATGAACGCCCGCGCCTGGTCGCTGAACTCGCTCGAGCGTTCGCGGCGCGGCAAGGGCCAGAATCCGCGGAGGCCGTTCATCAGATTTCCGCCGCGCTACGTGAGCGAACGATGATCAATCTCGGCGTTAAGTTCGAAAGAAATAGTGGAAATAAAAGTGAAAGGAGTCAGTCATGAAGGATTGGCAGAGAGTGGCCCTGCCCACCGCGATTCTCGTTTTGGCGGGATTGGGCGGTCTCGGATTGATTGTGACGGCTCCCAAGATCGAGAGTGTTGTCCCCGAGAAGGTGTACCCGCCCGTGCGGGTGATGGAAGTCAGCTCGTCGGATATCCCCATGTGGGTCAGAAGCCAGGGAACCGTCGTTCCACGCACCGAGAGCGATCTCGTGCCTGAGGTTTCGGGGCCGGTCGTCTGGGTCTCACCCTCCCTCGTATCGGGTGGTTTTTTCAACGAGGGGGATGTCCTCTTCCGAATTGACGCCCGGGATTATGAGGCCAGCGTGGCCAGGGCAAGGGCCGAAATCGCACGCGCCGAGGGCGAAGACGAACACGCCCGGGCCGAACTCCGGCGCCAGCAGGGTCTGGCAAAATCCAAGGCCACCAGCCCCTCCCACCTGAGCAATGCCCGCAGGGCTTCCCGGGTGACCGGCGCTGCCCTCGATTCCGCCCGGATTGCTTTGGAGCAGGCCCAACGCGACCTCGGCCGCACCGCGATCAGCGCCCCCTTCCAGGGCCGGGTCCGCGAGGAGCATATCGATATGGGTCAATTCGTCGGCCGGGGCGCTCCGGTTGCCAAGCTCTACGCGACGGACTTCGCAGAAATTCGCCTACCCATCGCGGATCGACAGCTGGCTTTCCTGGATCTCCCGAATTTTCGATCTGGCGCGCAACTCGATGAGGGTCCGACAGTCATCCTCCGGACGAATTTCGCCGGACGCGAACACCAGTGGGTCGGAAGCATCGTTCGGACCGAGGGTGAGATCGACGCCCGAAGCCGCATGGTTCACGTAGTCGCCCGGGTCGAGGATCCCTACGGCGCCAAGGCGGCCCTGGAAGCGCCGGCCGGGAGCGAAATCGACACTCGCCCCCCCCTCGCCGTGGGCCTCTTCGTGCGGGCCGAAATTGCAGGCCCGCCCGCCCAGAACGCCATCGCCCTGCCCCGCTCGGCGATTCGGAACAATCAGCAGGTGCTCGTGGTGGACGAGGGCAACCGTCTCTTTCAGAGGGAGGTCGAGATCATTCGAATCGACCATGAAGAGGTCTTGGTTCGGATCGCCCTGGCAGAAGGGGAGAGGATCTGCACATCTCCCATTCAGATTGTCATCGACGGCATGCAAGTTCAGCCCATCACCGAGGGAATGGGGCACCGATCGTGAGCAAAGTCATTACCTGGTTCATCCAGAACCCGGTGGCCTCAAATCTCTTGATGGTGGTCCTCGTCGTGGGAGGCCTCATGGCTCTTCCGGGCATCCGCCAGGAAGAGTTTCCGTCGGTCGAAGTCGATCTTGTTCGCGTATCCGTTGAATACCCGGGTGCCTCCCCCGAAGAGATCGAAGAGTCCGTCTGCGTCCGGATCGAGGAAGAAGTCGAAAGCGTTCCGGATATCGACCGTCTTGGATCCATCGCGGTCGAAGGTGCCTGTATCGTCAGTATCGAAATAGTCATGGGTTCCGATATCGATGAGGCCTTGATTGAAATTCAAAATCGGGTGGACGCCATCGATACTTTTCCGATCGATGCTGAAAAACCAATCATCTCAAAAGTTCTCATCCGTCAACCCGTCCTCCAGATCGCCTTCTCGGGCAATGCCCAAGAGATGACCCTGAAACGCCTGGGCGAGCGTTCTCGAAACGAACTTGCCCTGCTTCCCGGAGTCTCCCAGGTCACCCTCGACTATGCCCGGCCCTTCGAGATCTCGATCGAAGTCTCCGAGGAAACATTGAGACGTCACGGCCTCACCCTTCAGGATGTCGCTGGGGCCATCAGGGCCTCTTCACTCGACCTTCCTGGGGGTTCGGTCAAGACCCAGGCGGGCGAAATTCTACTGAGGAGCGTCGGCCAGGCCTACCGAGGGGATCAGTTCGCCGACATCATCGTCATCTCCCACCCCGATGGAACAAATGTCCGACTCGGAGAGATCGCGACGGTCATCGACGGCTTTAAAGATATCGATCTGCGCGCACAGGTTGATGGAATGCCCGCAGTCATTCTGAATATCGAGCGGGTGGGAGACGAAGACACCCTCGAAATCGCCGATCAGGTCCGGGCGTGGTTCAAGGAAGCCGAGCCACGCCTTCCCGAGGGCATCGCGATGAAGTTGCTCAACGACCAGTCGGCAGATCTGGTCGTTCGGCTTGATGCTCTTCTCGTCAACGCAAGAAGCGGCCTGCTCCTGGTCGCAGCCGTCCTCGCTCTCTTTCTCCGATTCCGATTGGCTATGTGGGTAACAGCCGGCGTTCCGATCTCCTTCCTTGGCGCCCTAATGCTCTTCCCGAGTCTCGCGATATCCATCAGCACGCTAACCGTGATGTCTTTTATCCTCGTGCTCGGGATCCTGGTCGATGACGCCATCGTAATCGGCGAAAGCGTCCACCGGCGAGAAGTAAAAGGGGAAAGTCAGATCGACGCCGCCCGCAACGGAACACTCGACGTGTACATACCCGTCACATTCGGTGTTCTGACTTCGGTGGCCGCGTTCGTTCCCCTGGCAGTCCTTCCCGGCCATATGGGGCGTTTCTTCGGGGTTATCGGTGTCACATCGATCATCTGCCTGGGCTTCTCTCTGATTGAATCTCAACTGATCCTACCCGGACACCTCGCCCACAGGCGGACAAGTTCGAAGAGCGGAAAATCCAACTCGGTGGTTCGCTTCTGGAGTTCCCTTCAGAGCAAGGTGTCCGGCGGCTTCGAAACATTTTCGGAGGTCAACTACGGGAACGCGCTACGCAAAAGCATCGAGTGGCGCTACACCACCGCGAGCGTGGCGATCGGGATCGTGATTCTGACCCTTGCCTTGCTCTCGAGTGGTCGCATGCGTTACCAGTTTTTTCCTGCCGTAGAGGGCGACATTGTCTACGCTGCCCTCACTATGCCGCAGGGCATTCCACTGGAGCAAACCGAAGAAGCCGTCGAACAGATCCTGGAAGGCGCGAAAACTCTCGCCGCAGAATTGAAGGCAGAAGCCGGTGGAGAGGACATCGTTCTTTTTACCGTCTCCTCGGTGGGTAAGCAGTTCGCCCGAAACGGTCCGCCGGACCTATCGGTCAAGACGGGTGGAGCACACCTTGCAGAGGTTTCTTTGCACCTCGTTCCCGCTACGGAGCGAAACATCGATGCCAGCCATATCGCGAATCTTCTGCGCGAGCTCGTCGGCCCCATCCCCGATGCCGTCGACCTCGCCTATATCAGCGATGCCTTCTCGGCGGGAGAGCCGATCGATATCCAGCTCGCCGGATCGAATATCGAGTCGCTCACCCAGGCTGCGGCCAACGTCCGTCACCGTCTCAGCCAATACCGGGGCATGAGCGATATCTCGGATTCTTTCCGCTCTGGAAAACAGGAAGTGAGCCTGAGGCTGCTTCCCGAAGCTCGCCCCTTGGGCTTGAGCCAACTCGATCTTGCTCGCCAGGTTCGCCAGGCATTCTATGGTGAGGAAGCCCAGCGGATCCAGCGGGGCAAGGACGATGTACGGGTAATGGTCCGCTACCCGAGAGATGAAAGGCGCTCCCTGGGCGCCCTCGAGGAAATGTGGATCCGCACCCCGGATGGAACCGAAGTTCCCTTTGCAGCCGTCGCCGATGCCCGGCTGGGTCGAGGCTTTGCGACGATTCGGCGGTCGGACCGCAGGCGAGTCGTCAACGTAACGGGTGAGGTTGACCGAAATATCTCCACCCCGGAAAGGGTGCTCGGCGACCTGGAGAAAGATTTGCCGGAGATTCTCCAAGCCTACCCTGGCATCGACTACGAGTTCGGCGGCGAGCAGCGAGAGCAGCAGCAAGCGGGCTCAGGTCTGATTCGCGGCTTCGCTCTGGCGCTCATGATGATCTACTGCCTGCTCGCGATTCCTCTCAAGTCATATGTCCAACCGCTGATCATCATGTCCGTCATTCCTTTTGGAGCCGTGGGAGCAATTCTTGGCCATCTCATCATGGGCTGGGACATCGTCTTCTTCTCGGTTTTGGGCATCGTCGCCCTGTCGGGCGTCGTCGTGAATGCGTCCCTCGTCCTCGTCCACTCGGTGAATAGTCGACGGAGCGAGGGCGCGAGCCTCCATGAGGCGATCTTCGTCGCGGGGACGACGCGGTTCCGACCGATCGTTTTGACATCGTTGACTACGTTCCTGGGGCTCGTGCCGCTCATGTTCGAACCCTCGGTTCCCGCCCGACCACTCGTTCCCATGGCAATCGCCCTCGGCTACGGGGTGCTCTTCGCTTCCGCGGTCACGCTTTTTCTTGTCCCCTCGGCTTATGTGATACTCGACGACCTGAATAAATTGGCCAGGCGCCTTAAGCGCTCACGGACCCGAACCAAGGCGAGGCCCGAAAACCTCCCCCAAATATCCTAAAGCGAGAACCATGATTCGACGCGTAGTAGTCTGGGGCCCGGGCAATGTGGGACGCCCCGCGATTCGCGGAGTCATCCGCAACCCCGAGCTGGAGCTCGTGGGCGTCATCGCCCACAGCTCCGAGAAGGAGGGGGCCGATTCGGGCGAACTCGCCGGAGTCGAGCGTGTCGGTGTACCCGCGGTACTGGACCCAACGATACTCGGGTCGCTTCGTCCAGATGCCCTGGTCTACGCGGTGAATTCCGATTTTCGTCCCGAGGAATCCATCGCCGAATGCTGTGCCGCGCTGCGGGCCGGAATCAATGTCGTCGCCGTCGGTCTCTACGGTCTCATGCACCCACCCAGCGCCGACCCTGCCCTTCGCGAAAGATTCGAAGAGGCCTGCCGAAGGGGGGGGAGTTCCTTCTTTACATCGGGCATCGACCCGGGCTTCGCCATGGACCTCATCCCCCTGGTGCTGTCCGGTGTCTGCCAGGAAATCCGCGAGATCCGAATTCGCGAGATTTTCAATTACGCGCATTACGACCAGCCCGAAGCGGTCAAAACCCTGGTGGGCATGGGAATGCCCATGGACCAGACGCCGCCCATGCTTCACCCATTTGCCCTCGAATCGGTCTGGGGGGGCATCCTGCGCGAACTGGGCGAGTCCCTGGACACACCCGTGGATGAAATTCGAACCGTCGTCGAGAAGCACGCCCTCGAAACTCGGGTGGAAAACTCGATGGGCGTCTTCGAAGCAGGCCACCTGGGCGCTTTCCGCTTCGAAGTCCAGGCCTGGCTGGGCGGCCAGCCCCGGCTGATCGTCGAACACGTGACTCGCATCAGCGACGACACCGCCCCGCAATGGCCGAAGCCCGCGGGCCAGGGTTGCCACCAAGTGATCATCACCGGACACCCGGATATCACCCTCACCTTCGAGGCGGAAGACAGCGAGGGTAACCATGCCGGAGGGGGGAACGCAGCCGCAGCGGGGCGCATCGTCAATGCGATCCCCCAGGTATGCCAGGCGAAGCCTGGCCTGCTGACATCCCGTGACCTGGGCCCCATCGTCGGCCGGGGTCTCATCGCTTGAGGCTTCGGCCTCGGGCTCTCGTTCGCCCTTACCCTAAGCCCTCACCCCAGGCCTCAGTTGCCCGGAAGCTGCTTGGAGAGGCCCTCGACAACTTCGGCGTATTCGCGCACGGTGTCGGCAATGATATCCGCCACGGCCTTCACCGAGTCGATGCGGCCCGCAACCTGACCGCCCAACGCGACGCCGGCTTCCATTTCACCCCCGAAATAAACCTTCTTGACGCCCCCGGCCAGGGTCGCCATGGGCTGGCCCTCGCCGGCCGCCAAGGCTTCGGTGGTCGACGTCCGCAGGGCCCGAAAAGACGGACCGTCAGTGCCCTTGATGTAGACCGTGTCGGTTTCAGCCGAGTTCACGATGGCCTGTTTCCAGTTTTCATGCACGGGAGATTCAGCGGCGGAGACCATCCGGGTCCCCATCTGAACTCCCTCGGCGCCCAACGCGAAGGCGGCCGCCATGGATGCACCATCGCAGATACCCCCGGCGGCGATCACGGGGACATCGAAATGCGAGCAGATCAGCGGGAGAAGTACCAGGCTCGAGACGATTCGAGGGCCCTTGAATCCGCCGCCTTCGCCCCCCTCCACGATCAGGCCATCGACCCCGGCGGCCACGGCCTTCTCGGCGGCGCGCAGGGTGGGCACCACATGGAAGACGGTCAAACCCGCCGCTTTGAGCGTTTCCGTATAGCGCCGCGGATCGCCCGCAGAAGTCGAAACGAATTTGACTCCCTGGTCGATCACAAAGTCGATCAGGCTCGGGTCGCGCACGAAGGCCTGGGCGATGTTCACACCGAAGGGCTTATCGGTGAGCTTTCGCATGGCCGCGATCTCACCGCGTATCGCCTCGATCTCTCCCGATGAGGTCTCGATGATCCCCATCGCGCCGGCGGCGGAAACCGCCGAAGCCAGTTGAGACCGGGCGATCCAGCCCATGGGGGCTTGGACGATCGGCGTATCGACTCCCAGCATCTGGGTAACACGGTTGGTGAACTGCATCGTACCTCCGGGCAGATCGCGGGAATTAGGCCGGAGGTCGGGTGCCTCCTCGGCGCGTCTTCGATAATATGTCACATTGACTGCCAATTAAACAACCCACAACCCGCGGGCCCACCCACCCCACCGCGCCCCCCCACACAGACGTCTCCCTGGGGCCTAGCCCGGCCCTGACTCTGCCCGACAAATGCTCTCGTCCCCACGGGGTCTTCGCTCAGTCGTTGCGGGACAGCGGACCGGCAAACGAGGCATATTTTCTTTGATTTTTTTTGACATATCCGGTTACAGTGGTTTCTGGGAAAGGGATACCCGAGCAGCGGCCTCAGGCTGCTGCAAAGGGAGCGGATTTTCCTATGTTTTCAGACGCAGGGTTTTCAGACGCAAAGTTTTCAGACGCAGGCGCGAAGAACACCCACCGCAACGCGGCGCAGGCTAGGACCCCTTGGAGTCCCGGCGGCGTGAGCATGAACAGGGAAGTGAGGACACAAGTGAAGCTGCCGACACCCCAGCGGGACGGCGGGACGGAATCATCTGATCGAGGCGGGTTTGCCGAAGGTTCGGGCCGCCTCAACCATCGCTGGCTCGCTTCTATACGCTGTAATTTCCGTCGCGCTTTGACGATATCGTCCCTAACCATGGCGATGGCCCTTTCCGTGAGTTCCTCGGCCTATGCGGCCGCCTTTACCCTGGCGGGCCCTTTGGCGATTACGGGCAGCGAGGCGGGTAACCCGGGAGTCATCGGAACCCTGCTCCCCGTTGGCCTGCCGAGTTCCCTGAGCGACACAATCGCTCTCAGCACCGGCGACACCTCATTCTTGACGAACGATGTGGTCGTATTCGCTCTGTCCCTATCCGTGGCTTCGGCGGCGGTGGACGAGATCGGACTCGGCGCCAATTCGGTCCCGATTTTGCCCAACCCCGTGGGCGCGGGCAGCTTTAACGCAGGCGGAACCGAGGCACCCCAAGCGGTCACGGTGGGTACCTTCACCACCCTCAAAGCCGCCTTCGACTATGCCGCGACCAACCTGACGGCGGGCGAAACGACCCAAAACCTTTTCGTGACCTATAGCCCGGCGGGCTCGGCCCTCAGCATCGGGAACACCGTGAATATCTCGATCAGTTCGGGAACGAATTTCACGGTTCAGACGACTCTCGTGCCCGAACCCTCCACGGCATTGCTCGTGGGCGCTGGGCTCATGGGACTCGGCCTTCGCCGCCGGTCGCTTCGCTAGGAACCCATACCCCGGCCCAACCCATCCTCAGCGGTGGGCTTGAGGTCCCGGGGCATCGGGCCCCTATCGCCCGCGGCCGCTATCCCCCAGCCGCTATCCCCCAGCCCCTATCCCCCAGCCCCTATCCCCCAGCCACCGGGGGAAAGATGTCGACGGCGTCCCCTTCGCCGACCCGAGTCTCCAGCCCTTCAAGCCAGCGAACGTTACGCCCGGCGACGAAAATATTGACTCGCCTTGAGAGTTCTCCCGTCGCCTCGAAGAGGTGCTCACCGAGTTCGGGCCAATTCGCTGCCAGCGCCTCGGTCAATTCGCGCACGGTCGCGCCCGGAGCCAGGGGGAGTTCGACCCGCCGCTGGCCTACTAAGCGCTCGAGGGTCGCGTAGAAGGC
Organism: Myxococcota bacterium; assembly: GCA_028823175.1. Lineage (GTDB taxonomy): Bacteria > Myxococcota_A > UBA9160 > UBA9160 > UBA4427 > JAZXM01. The sequence continues at coordinate 10,055 of JAPKBZ010000005.1, read as the reverse complement.
AATCTCCACGGGTCAGAGAATGCCCAGGGCCTGCAACTTCGCCTCGGGCACAACTCCCTCGTCCCACTCCCGGGCCGCGTAATACTCAGCGAGCATGCGATCCAGTTCAGAGACATGCCCCTTCGACCCCGCAGCAGTGGACGGCTCCTCGGTGAAGCGAGCGGGCAATGTGTCCGAGCCCCGCCCGAAGCCAGCCAGATTATTGAAATAACGCTCGAGGTTGTAAATACGCTCGCCGGCCAGCATCACGTCCTCCGCCTCGAACTCCTTGCCCATGGCCACCGCGAATTGCCGGGCATACTCCTCGGCCCCCTCGGCAAACGCGCTGAACTTGCACAAGTCGAGGCTGTCCGAGAACGCGTGAAGGTCCTGAAACGTTTTGACCAGTTCGCCCTTGCCCTGCCATTCCAGGGGGTCGACCTCGCTGGGCACGACGCCGAGTTCTGCCGCGGCGACATAGGCGCGCAGGTGGCACGCGCCCCGATTGCTCGTGGCATAGCCCAGACCCATGCCCTTGAGGCCGCGCGGGTCATAGGCGGGGACGGCCTGGCCCTTGACCGCCATGGCAATTTCCGGATGACCGATGCTTTCGGCGGCCCGGCTCGGCCCATCGGCCAGAATCGCACCCACCCCCTCACGAGCCGCTACTGCATCGGTGAGAGCCACCATTGCCGCCTCATCTCCCCAGGCGAGTTCCTGCCCCTCGGCGACCCAGCCCTTCTCGCTCGCCTCCATCCAAACCGAGAAGGCGTTTCCGAGTTCGATCGGATCCATGCCTTCGTCGTTGCATTGATCGATGACCTTCGCGATCGAAGCTACATTCGAGTTATCACAATTCGAGCCGAGACTCCAAGCAGGCTCGTATTCAACGCTCTCCATGCGCAGCCCAGCCCAGGGCCCGTCCTTGATTTCAACTTCCTTCTTGCAAGCGACAGGACATGCGTGACAAGTGGGGTCATTGACGAGCAGGTTCTGTTCCACCCACTCACCGCTGATGGTCTCTGCTCGCTCCCCGAAAGAGGTCAGTTGGCTATTGCGTGTTCCGAGTGCACCGATGGTATTCGTCACGTTCATCAGCACGTTGGTGCCGTATACCGAAAGTCCGCCCTTGCGTGGGCTTGTGATATTGGCCTCGTCTCGAATTGTATCGAGAGCTTGGCGACGGACTTCTTTCCAGGCCTTGGAATCGGGCACCTGGCTCTTCTTCTGACCAGCGCGAATGACGATCGCCTTGAGATTTTTCGAACCCGCAACCGCGCCGGTCCCGCCCCTCCCGAAGGCGCGATCGTCTTCATTCACCTGGGCGGCAAAGAGAACCTGATTCTCGCCTGCCGGCCCGATGGCATTCACCGAGAGATTTTTCGTCCCATATCGCTCCCTGAAAAAAGCGACGGTCGCGTGAACGCCCTGGCCCCAAACTTCCCCGGCATCGCGGAGAGAGATCTCGCCATCTTCGATAAAAGCGTAAACAGGGGCCTCTGCCTGCCCATCGAAGACGAGTCCGTCGAAGCCCGCCCAGCGAAGCCGGGCAGCCGACCACCCGCCCTGGTGACTATCCGTGACGGTTCCGGTGAGCGGCGACTTCGTTACACACGCCCACCGTCCACTCATACTCGCCTCGGATCCCGTCAGTGGGCCGTTCATAAAGCAGAGCCTGTTTTCTGGGCCGAGCGGATCGACTTCGGGCCCCGCCTCCAGCACGTAGCGAACGCCCAGCCCGCGACCGCCGATAAACTTTTCGACCCAGTCCAGGGGTGCCGCTTCCACCCGGCAGTTGCCCGTTGTCAGGTCGATGTGGACGATACTCTTCCCAAAATCACTCAGCTTCATGGTCTCTGCTCCCCGTGTCCGATTGAGCCTCGTTTTCGGTCAAAATATAGCGAGTCCCACTGCGGCCCCGAGCGTCGATGCAGCCAAAAAAGGCGGAGCGGGTCAGTACTCGATCTGCGACAAACCCGGCTTCAGGGTAGTCGTCCAAGCGTCGAAAAAGGCTTCTCGATCCGAGAGCAAGGAAAAAACGAAGTGGCGCGCCCCTGCCCGGGCGAAGGCCTGCATCTGCTCGAGCCAATCCTCGGCGCGGCCCAGCAGGCAATATTTCTTGGCCGCATCGCGAAAGGGCCGGTTGTAGATGGTCTGAAGCATGCCTGCGGCTCGGTCGAGGGCATCTTCGTAGACATCGTCCATCACCGAAAAAAGAAAGGCCGTGGACTCGAAGGGGACATCCTTGCGCCCCGCCTGCTCGGCGTAGCCCCGGATCGTATTCATATTTTCCGCGTATTGGTCGGGTGAACACATGTGCGAGATGTAGCCATCGCCCATGACTCCGGCCCGGCGCATACTTGGGTTCTTGCGTCCTCCCACGATGATGGACGGTCCCCCTCGCTGGAGGGGGGCGGGTTTGAGGGTGACCGGGCCGAAATCGAAATACTGGCCACGATGCTCGACGGCCTCCTCGCTCCAGAGCCGGCGCAGGATTTCGATGCCCTCGTCGGTTCTCCCCCCACGCTCGGCAAGCGGAACTCCGCAGGCTTCGAATTCCGGAGGGAATTCGCCGCCGACGCCCACGCCCAGGGACAGCCGCCCGCCCGAGAGAAGATCGAGGGTCGAAGTCATTTTCGCGGTGAGTGTCGGGTTGCGAAGGGGCATCAGGTAAACCCCTGTGCACAAGCGAACACGTTCGGTTACGCCGGCCACGAAGGCCAGGGTCGTCAGCGACTCGAGAATCGGTATATAGAAGGAGACATGATCCCCGACCCAGATGGAGTCAAGACCCACAGCCTCGATCCGGCGCGCCAGATCCAGCACGCCCTCGCGATCCTCGCCACCGAGGACCGTTCCACACGAAAGCGACTCATCGAGCAAAAGTGCCTCTGCCACGCGGCCCTCCGATCTGTTGGGAATCCCGACCAGGGTGCTTGAAACGAGGCTATCACGCGGTGCAAGAATCCGCCCGGCCCTCCAGCCCCCGGTTGCACCGGCCCGCCCCAGCTTCTATAACGCTGTGATGACTAAAATCATGAATGCTCAGTGGCGCCTCCGGTCTCGGCCGGTTGGCATGGTCAAGGAATCGGATTTCGAGCTCGTGGAAGAGGCCCTGGCCGAGCCGGGCGAAGGCGAGCTGGTGGTTCGCAATCATTTCATCGCCTTCGAGCCCGCCATGCGAGGGTGGCTTAACGATGTTCGAAGCTACGTCCCGCCGGTGGGAATCGGTGAGACCATGCGAGCCTCGACCGTGGGGGAAGTAATTGCGTCGAATAACCCCGACTACGCGGTGGGAGCCATGGTTTCAGGAATGCTCGGCTGGCAGAAATATGCGATCACAAGCGGCCAGGCTGGCCCCATGGGCCGCCTCACCAAGGTGCCCGACGGAGTGGCGCCGCAGTTGATGCTGAGCGCCCTGGGCGCAACTGGCCTTACCGCGTATTTCGGAATGGTTCAGGTCGGCGAAATTCGTGAAGGCGACACGGTCCTCGTCTCTGGCGCCGCCGGGGCTACGGGAAGCGTGGCAGCCCAAGTCGCACGACTCAAGGGAGCCGCCAAGGTCGTGGGGATCGCCGGTGGGCCGGAAAAATGCAAGTGGCTCGTGGAAAAAGCCGGGCTCGATGCGGCCATCGACTACAAGTCGGAGGACATATCGAAGCGCATAAGGCAGGAGTTTCCCGACGGGGTGAGTCTCTTCTACGACAACGTCGGAGGTGAAATTCTCGACAAGGCGCTTCTCGCAATGACTGATTTTGGCCGCGTGGTGCTCTGCGGGGGAATCTCGGCGTACAACGAGGAAGAACTGCCCCCCGGCCCCTCGAACTATATGCAGATCGTGATTCGGCGCCTGACGGTAAAGGGGTTCATTCTGATCGACCACCTTGCTCAGGCGGGCGAAGCCATTGGCTCGCTTCTCGGCTGGATCAACTCCGGCGAATTGATTCACGCCGAAGATATCCAGGAGGGTTTCGAAAATACGCCGAAGACCTTCTTGCGACTCTTCGAGGGGCAGAACCTCGGAAAGCAACTTCTCAAGATCTCCGACCCCTAGCCCCCCGAATCGCACCTTCGCGAACCAGCTGAATCCAGAAATAAACCGTGAAGGCAACGACAACCAAACCCATGATCACCAAGGTCATGCGCTCGCCAATGGCATCCGCCAGCACCCCGTAGGGGAGCGCCATCATCCCAAAGCCCGCGAAAGCCAGCAGGGCTAGGGACATGACGCGGCCGATAAAACTCGGCTCGGTTTCCCGGGCAATGACGGCGGCGTTGAGCGATTGGAAGCCACCGCTTCCCAGGCCCACGCACACCATCCCGGCGAGCGCCCAGCCATAGCTCGGCGCCCAGGCCACGGCGATCAGGCTCACGCCGAAGAGCCCTGCCATCGCCGCATAAATGACATGGGCCTCGGAAGAGTCACCAAAACGGACGACCCAGACACTGGCGGCCAGCGCGCCCACCGCCGAGGCCAGGAAAAATTCGCTGACCTCCGCCGCGCTCAGGCTGAAGACGTTCTCGGCCAGGCCGGGCAAAATCGAAACGTGGGGGAAGCCCGAAAAAATCACCAGGGCAAAAAAGAGGACGAGGAGACGCAGGCGGCGATGGCCCCATACATATCCAAAACCCTCGGCGACGTCGGAGTAGAATGGGCGATCCCGGGCATTGCTGCGAACCCTCGAGCGGGGCAGGAGAAGGAGAGACAGCGCCGACGCCGAGTAGAAGAGTGCCATCACGAGGTAGGCGCCCACCGGCCCGGATGCCTCCCAAGCCAGCAGAAAACCCGCAATGACTGGGCCGAAAACTCGGGACCCCGTATTCGCCACGGTGTTGATCGCCATGGCGTTACCCCGGTTTTCTACGGGCACGAGATCGACGACCAGTCCCTGCCGGGCTGGGCCCAGAAAGGCCAAGGTCACGCCGATCAAGAATGCCCCCAATGCGAGCAGGGCAATCGTGACGGCCTCCGTATAAACCAGTGCGGCGAGGGCGAGAAAAACAACAGAAGCCGTCACCTGGCCAACTGCAACCACCCGACGCTTGGGCCAGCGATCGGCAAAAGCACCCCCGATCGGGCCGAGAGCTGCCATTCCAAAACCTTGAGCGAAGATCACCGTCCCCACTGCGCTGTTATTGCCGGCGATCTGGAACGCCACCACGCTCTGGACAATCATCGCCATAAAGAAGGCGACAAAGGAAAAGAGGGTTCCCAGCCAGAGAACCCTAAAATCCCGAATCTTAAGCGCTGAAAACATCGCACACGGCTTTCTGGCAGGGTGAGGTCGGCGAGACAATAACCGACCTCGGCCACGCTCGTGAGTTAGACTCAACGAAGAGCAATTGCCTGCTTCGACTCGCCGGAAGGCCAAGCCTTAAAGAGCGGCTGAATCGTGAACCCAGCGCCTCGAGAAGAGGTCCCACAAAAAACCAGGAGAAAAAGGATGAAAATCGGACTCATCAGCACCGCCGGCGAAAACCCGGGTGCCGGACTCGCCGACGCGGTCGCCGAATTGAAGCGGATCGACAACGAAAATTTTCCGTTCATCTCCATGCCGAATATTTTCGGTCTGGATGCCATCACGACCATCGCCCTGGCCGGCCGAGAAACCCGCCAACTCGAAATGGCGACAGGAGTGGTACCGACGCCTCCGCGACACCCCGCCGCCCTGGCCCAACAAGCGTTGACGACCCAAGAGGCGTGCGGTGGTCGCTTCACTCTGGGGATCGGACTCTCTCACAAACTGGTCATCGAAGACATGTTCGGTCTCTCCTACGCGAAGCCGGCCAACCAGATGCGTGAATACCTCGAGGTCCTGATGCCCCTGCTCGAGGGGAAACCCGCCGCCCACCAGGGAGAGCACTACCGCGTCAACGCCGGATTGCAGGTTCCTGGCGGGGTTCCGGTCCCGGTCTTGGTCGCCGCCCTGGGTCCCCGGATGCTCGAGGTTGCCGGCCAACTCACCCAGGGAACATCGACCTGGATGACCGGACTCTCCACTCTGACCAACCACATTGTCCCGACCATCAACGCAGCCGCCAATGCCGCCGGGAGATCCCAGCCTCGGGTACTGGCCTCGATCCCGGTGGCCCTCACGACGGACGCAGAGTCGGCGCGCGAAAAATGCAATAAGGCCTTCGCCATCTACCCCACCCTTCCTTCCTACAAGGCCATGCTCGACCGAGAGGGCGTGGCACAACCGGCTGAAATCGCGCTGATCGGCGACGAGAACGAGATCAGTCAGGGAATCGACCGATTTCGCGATGCGGGCGTAACCGATTTTGCCGCCAGCATCTTTCCCGCTGGCCCGGGAACCACCGAGCGAACTCGGGAGTTTCTGAAGAGCCTGCTTTGAGACCCAATCGGCGAGCCCTTTCCCGGGGCTCGCCGATTTTCGTAGTCCTCTTTTGCGGCCCTATTTCGCGCACCCGATTCCAGGCCTAGCGGCTAGTCCGAACGGGTCTCCGACTCGGGCCCCTTCTGGGGACCTCGGATCAATCGTCCCGGCATCGCGCCCGTCGCAATCCCGCTCTCAAAAATCACCTCGCCGCTACAAATCGTGTAGTCGTAGCCGTCTGCCCCTTGCAGGAGCCTCCCGGCCCCGGCCGGCAGATCCCGCACCATCTCGGGCATGTGAATCTGAAGAGCCTCGAAGTCGATCACATTGATATCGGCCTTCATGCCAGGGGCAATAATTCCCCGATCGTTCAACTCGTAAAGCGCGGCAGTCTCCCGGGATTGTGCGGAAACAAGTTTTTCGACGGGAATCCGAGCGCCCCTTTTTCGATCGCGACCCCAATGGGTCAGCAAATAGGTGGGAATGCTCGCATCGCAAATCGTCGCGCAATGGGCCCCGCCGTCTGAAAGACCGAAAACCGATTGCGGGTGCATCATCATCGATCGCATATCCTCAAGGTCGCCTTCCGCATAACCCAGGATCGGGAAATAAAGGAGTTCCCGCCCTTCTTGCTGGAGCATCATGTCATAGGCGACCTCTGCGGGGCGGCGTCCCTCCCGCTTCGCGATGGCGGCGACGCTTTTTTCGGGACCGGGCTCGTAATCCGGCGGCGTGCCGAGGGGGAAGAGTTTGTGAAACGCCTCCGTCATCAAACGCACCATTGGGCTCGCGACCGCCTCCGTATCATCGACAATCGCAGCGCGCACTGCGGGCTCGCGCATTCGCGCAACCCGCTCTTCCAGGGGCAAATCGGCAATTTCCCGATAGGCCCGCTTCACGATAAAGGGGTGAATCGTCGACTCGAGGCCCATCAGGATGCCCGCGGGTCTGGCCGCCACTTGCGGCGTCACCCTCCCACCGTCAGCGGCCGATGCCTCGCAGGCGGCCAATAGGCGCTTCCACTGTTTGGGATCATGGTCTCCCTGAAGGCAGGCGAAGGTCACGGGCCTACCCGTTTCCTTCGAGATCGTATGCATCCACGCGATCTCCGCGCTCTCATCGGTGAGGTCGCTGGCACACTCAAAAACCCCGGATCCCGCTTCACCCAGGGCGTGGCCGATACCGATCAACTCATCCGCACTCGCAAAGCTCCCCGGCACGGGCTCACCGTCCTTGGCCCGGTGCAGGAAGGTTCGCGAGGTGGAAAAACCAAGTGCCCCTGCCTCGATCGCCTCCCTCACGATCGCCGCCATTTTCTCGATATCTTCCTCGCTGGCCTTCTCGTTGCGCGCTCCCCGCTCGTCCATCACATAAGCGCGCACGGCGCCATGGGGCACCTGCGCCCCGATATCGATCGAGCGCGGGATCTTCTCAAGCGCGTCGAGATACTCGGGAAAGGTTTCCCATTGCCACTCAATTCCCTCTGCCAGGGCCGATCCGGGAATGTCCTCGACGCCTTCCATCAACTGGATCAGCCAATCATGCCGCTCGGGATGAGCGGGGGCGAAACCTACGCCGCAATTTCCCATGACAACACTCGTCACCCCATGCCAGCTCGAGGGCGTCACATGGGGATCCCAAGTTGCCTGCCCATCGTAGTGGGTATGAATGTCGACCCAACCCGGGGTCACCAACTTTCCGCTTGCATCGATCTCTCGCTCGCCTGGCCCCAGGTTCTCTCCCACAGCGACGATACGGTCACCCCGGACCGCGACATCGGCCACACGACTCGGCCCACCCGTCCCATCAACCACCTTGCCATTTCGTATTACGAGCTCATACATCGGCGAGTTCTCCCTTCCGGTATCCAACGAGCGCGCCGAAGGCGGGGCTAGGCGGCGCTGAAACCAGCGATATCACTGAGCCTGCAGCCTAGCAGAGCCAAAAAAACCGTTACCCTCCGAAGAGCTGGAAGCCAACACCCCAAGAGCTTGTCCCACCAAAATGATTGGGCATTCTTCACTCCGTGGCCGACCTTCATTTTTATATCGACGTAGATGACGTCCTCGCCGAAACCACCCGAGCGCTCGCCCAGCTAGCGCAGGAGCGCTTCGGCAAGCGCGTCCACTTCTCGGAGATGAACGTATTCGATCTCTCCGTTTCCCTGGGCCTGAACAAGGAGGAGTTCTCGGCGTTCATGGCGGCGGCCCATGAAAGAGACTTTCTACTCGGACTCAAACCGGTCAGCGGCGGCGCGGGCAGCTTGGTGCGCTGGCGGGAGGCGGGTGTGAAGATCAGCGTGGTCACGGGCAGACCTCCCGAAAGCCGTCCGGCCACCCTCGACTGGCTCGAGCACCACGGGATCCCTTTCGACAGGCTCGACTTCGTCGACAAATACGCTCGCTATAGCGACCCTAAAATGACGACTCTCAAGAATTTGCTGGATCGGGGCTATCACACGGTCATCGAAGACGCCGACGCTACAGCCCTCTACCTAGTTCAGAACACCGACGCCCGGGTCCTCCTCTACGACCGTCCCTGGAACCAGAACTCCAAAGCCGAAGCGCACGGAGCACTGCGAGTTCACGATTGGACCGAAATTCGCCGACTCGCGGATCCCGCGACCTGAAAACCGAAGGGCCTGCCTCCGAGCGCCCCGCGTGTTAGTCTCGGCCCATGGACCATCCCGAAGCCATCCGACCCGAAGAGCACGCCGTCTACGCCTCGGAAAAAATGGGCAAGAGCACGCTCTTCGCTTCCGAACGAATCCTAGTCGGCCTCAATGCCTTCGAACCCGGCCAGGAGCACAAGCTCCATTCCCACAAGGGAATGGACAAGGTCTACCATGTCCTCGAAGGGAAGGGCGACTTCGTCCTTGAGGACCGTACAGTCCCCATGGAAGCTGGGGTCATGCTCATCGCACCCGAGGGCGTCCCGCACGGAATTCAGAATACCGGGGACGAAAGACTACTCGTCCTCGCGATTCTCGCGCCCGGACCCTAGCGCCTGGGCCCCAGCGCCTGGGCCCCAGCGCCTGGGCAAAGGCAGCGCTCAGGAAGCGAAGAAGGGGTTGGCCCCCGAAGCGTGATCTGTCGTGTCTAGAATTTCCGTGATCTCTGGAATCTCTGCTCGCAGAGTCGTTTCTACCCCGTGTTTGAGCGTCGCCGCAGACATTGCGCAGCCTTGGCAGCCTCCGCCCATGTGGATGAAGACCCGGCTCCCCTGGACGTCAAGCAGGTCGATATGGCCCCCATGGGACGCCACCGCGGGATTGATCTTCTCCTCGATCACCTGGGCCACCCGGCCTCGCAACGCGTTCTCGGAATCGCTGGCCTCAGACGTTGTGCCCGAAGGGCTGCCCGAGTTCTCCTGCACACTCGGAGAGGCAACGACTGCCGGAAGCTGAACGCGAACCGTTCCGACCTCGGCGAGTGCCCTCTGCAGGGCCGGCTCGATCGCTTCCAGGATTTCGGCCCATTCGGCCGACCCATGACGCGCGATCACGAGCGCGTCGCCCTTGCCGATGATGGAATGCACACCCTGAATACCCAGAAGCGCGTGAACGGCCGGCCAGGCCCGCGCCTCCTCAGGTGTCTCGAAGAGCGAAGTCCCCCCCGGCGAAACGGCCCGGTCGAAACGCACTGGGCAGGTCACCGCCTCGGGCGCCGGTGACTCAACCCTAACTCCGATCTCCACTTCGTTAGTCACTTCTTTGCTCACTTCTTTGCTCACTTCTTT
>JAPKBZ010000234.1 GCA_028823175.1 Myxococcota bacterium | reverse complement strand
GGAAGCTACATGGCTTTTCGATGGCTTCGCGACGAATGCTCAAAATAGGGGTCAGAAGGTTGGCGTGCACAAATCGGCGGGGAGTCGTCTCACTGCCCATTCCGCGCTCCGATGCGATACAACGGCCTACGCAACTGGCATGAGGGTTCAAGCCATCACTTCCGAGACTCGGGGAGCCGTATGCGGGAGAGCGGGCATTATCCCGTTCCCGGGGAGCCGCTGATTCGTCATGGTGGGGTTTCATCTCCAGCGCAATATCGCTGGTGCGGGCGAGGCAGATCCCAGCGTCGAGCACACGACCGGTCGCCGAACTGGCGAGCAGGAGTGCCACGGCGGTCATCGCAGCGGTCCAGAACTGAAGGCGATAGGGCTGTTCTCTCACCCAAGCGCTATCGACCCAACCGGGTGAAAAATAGAGGCAAAAGTCTCCGAAAGTGAGCGGCCCCAGCGGCTCCGCCCGCGGGGGGACTCGACAGTTGAGAGGTAGTTGATCGACGGTTGAAAGGCAGTTCAGAGACAGGCGAGAGGTAGGCTAGAGGTAGTTCGGAGGCAGCTGAGAGGCAGTCCGTCGGCACTGCTGTCCGCCCACGGTCCCAAGCGTCCGCCGAAACCCGAGGCCGCGAGGCCCCTCTCCCCGAGGTCACGAACTCCACTCGAATTCAGGAGTGGGCTATGCCTAGGCCACACCTCGACCGAGTCTTGAATCCACGAAGTTGGAATATCCGGGAGCTCAAATGCGACTTTCTCAGATCGGCCTTTCTCTCCTCGCAATTCAACTGGCATGCCTCGGCTGCGCGAGCACCCCGTCGGGTCCCCGTAGCCATGCCGTTGTTCAGATCAACAACATGAACGTTGCCCCCAATGTTGCGAAGGTTTCCGGCCCAAAAAATTCCGTAGTCTGGAACAATTGGTCAAGCTCGGTGGCCACCGTTCATTTTCCGGCGAGCATCGCTAGCGCCTTTCTCTGCGATGACCTGCGACCCCTCTTTGTACTGAACGGAGACCGTGTCGAATCAGTCCAAGCCCTCGGCGACAACGAGAGCTTGTCTACCCCTTGTGCACTCAAGCCCGGTACCTACACCTACGAGGTCTGGCTTTCCCCCTCAAGAATGGGACGAGAAAATCCGCAACTGAAGGTCAAGGGCCAGATTCAGGTCACCGACTAGTCGTGCCACGGCTACCAGGAGGTTTGGGCTCGGGCTACACGGTGCTCTTCGCTTGGGTTCTTGCCGCCGCCCTCGGCTACTTTGCGCTCGGTGGGTTTTTGACCCGGCTGCTGGAAGGATACGATCGCACTAGCGAATCAGGCATTCCCATTTTCCTGACCGCGGGCGCCGTCGCAATCGGCCTAGGACTCACATTCCGATGGGCACGAACAATACGGCCAGGGGCAGTCAGTTCGGACTCATCCCCGCGTCGGCGTTTCTTGCTCGGTGCACTCGGCGCCGGCGGCGGAGTCGCAGCCACGAGCATCGCGGCTCTCGCCAGGACAAGCGACTGGCTCACGGTTTCCGGGAAGCACATCTTCCTGGTGCGCC
>JAPKBZ010000124.1 GCA_028823175.1 Myxococcota bacterium | reverse complement strand
CTGGCGAGTTCGAATTGTCGCCCCTCGTCGTAGTGCGATGCGAATGCTCCCTCGTGCTGGCTCCAGTCCTCCGGCTCCTCGGGGCCAACCACAACGACGTCCTCGCCGGCGGCCGCCAGGTGACGGGCGGCTGCAGCGCCCATTGGCCCGCGACCCACGACTGCAAAGCGGTGGCGCCTGGATGCCGCAGCCGAACCGCGAACGACCAGAGACGCGGTGACTCCTGCAGCCCCAGCAAGAACCGACCGCCTCGTGAATTTTTGAGTACTCATTCTCTGCTCTCTCAGGCGGATAGGGAGTTCGAACGCCCTTTTGCAGCCGGGGCTTAGATCCAGGCAAGCGCCCGGTTGAGCAGAGGGGTTGCCGCTTCGGCAGCGCAGCGGCCGTGGGCGATCACCAGGCGTTCGGGCTCCCAGCTGAGCAACCTTTCCCGGGCTTCCCGGGCCATGCGTCGCCGCAAGAAGCTGGCCCGCCACTCTCTGGGCGCGCTGCCCCTCTCGCCGACCATGCCGTCCAGGCGCATAATCAGCCCCTTGAGACCCCTCATCCCGGCGGGTTCGTGGCGCTGGATCAAGTCACCGACGATCGCGGTGCGCGAGCGGCGATGAAAAAACACCACCTCTTCCATCACAAACGAGCCGCGGAAGATCACCTGCTCGATTTCACCCGCCCAGGGCGCGCTCGCGGCCGTGTCGGCGAGCTCGGCTTGAAAGTGAATCTCGGGTTTTCTCTCCGCAAGCCCGGGCGGCGCGTGAAGCTCTGCCTCTGGCCATCGCTCGGACCACTCCTGGAGGAAGAGATGGTGGATCTTGTTCGGGGAAACGATGTGCCGAACCGGACCCACGGCCTCGACAGCGCGCTCGAGCTCGGGGGTTAGTCTTATAGGAGACCAGATCCAGGTCCCGCCATTGGCAAGACGAGCGACCACCATACGGGTGGGGTATGGGATCGTCATGAATTGTACGGTGGGCCCTTCCGCGACGTAGAGCGAGGGGCCAAACTCCTCAAGCATGATCGGGAGTCTATAGCTCCTCCCCCGGCTCGGGTAGCCTCGGATAATCTCTCGCGGACGGATCAGGGGCGGGAGCGGGGGCGGAGGCGGAGGCGGGGGCGGGGGCGGGGGCGGGGGCGGAGATGTGCCTTTTCCCAGGAGCCCCCAGCACGAAAAACTCAGCCAAGTCACCACGGCTATCCGATACTGAGAACAGCCCGACACTAAAAACAGGCAGACACCGAAAACAGACAGACACTGAAAACAGACAGACACTGAAAACAGACAGGGGAAGTTCAGTTTACATGAAATTTATTTTGCCCTTCTCTATTTGGCCCTATGTCGCCGGTGTCACTCTTATCCTCTGCAGCAGCACACTCCATTCCATTGGCCTCATTAACGGCTTGGTGCAGCTGGCCTTATTCATACCAGTGGTTTGCATACCCGTATGGCGCACGGGGCGTATGTCTTATGTGGATATCGGCTGGCCTTCGGGCGTGGCACTTATCGGCATCTTGACCTTGTTGTTACTCCAAGATGGCTACTGGCCAAGAACGCTGATCGTAAGCCTTGTCTACATTCTCATAGGCGGACGAATGGGCGTTGCTGCATTTCTAGGTTGGCGCAAGGGGTACCTGGAGAAGGAACTGCCTCGATATCAGTACCAAAGGGTACACTGGGAAAAGACAGGCGTAACGAACACAGCGCTCGCCAAGCAAGTCGATGTGCTTGCTCAAGGATTTTCCAATGCTTCCTTTATTTCACTACCCGCCTTCATCATGGCGCTCAACCCCAGTCCGACCCTTTCAGTATTTGAAGTGGTGGGCTTCGCTATCTGGATTGGCGCATACATCATGGAAACGGTGGCAGACAAACAAAAGCTCAACTTCTTACTGGCCATGAGAAAAGCAGGTAAACGAAAACAGGTGTGCAATGTTGGCCTCTGGAAATACACTCGGCATCCCAACTACTTCGCGGAATGGATGGTTTGGAATGGATTGGTGATAGCCTCCATCCCTTCTTGGCTCGCACTCCATTCCTCAGAGTCCCTCTTGGTCTGGATCCTACTATTCGTCGGGCTACTCATGGTTTCCTACAGCTTATTTTCCACCCTGGTCAGCTACACAGGCGCGGTGCCCGCTGAATACTATTCGGTGCAGAAGAGACCCGGCTACCGAGAGTATCAGCGGCAAACGAATATGTTTTTCCCCGGGCCAAGACGAGAGGGCTCGGAGCAAGCCGATTTGGAACATGGATAGGGGACCTGCCGGGCCATCCTCCGGCTCGTTGGTCTCTGAGAATCTGAGAAGATGGCTCTGACCTGCCAGCCTCAAGACGACGGCTTGACTGTCCTATCCGCCCTAGAATTTCTTCGGATACCGCGGACGTCAAGGGACTCGTCGCCGAACCCCGCCGCCCGGGCTCCCCGACCCCTATCCCGGTTGCCCCGGTTGCCCCGGCTTCCCTGGCGACCGTGGCGGCCCCGACGCGTTTCGCCGCGGTCTGCTTTGACTTTCACCCCGCGGTCCCGAACCGCCTTCAACTCGAACACCCCGATCTCTTCCGGAACCGACTGAGAAAGCGCGAGCAAACAGCCCTCTTCGAGACCGTCAAGCGGAGGAGAAGGCGGGTCGATGTCACCGGGTGGAGAACCGATCACCAACTGGTCGATCGCATTGAGCGAGAGCGTTGTATCCAGCGGAAGGAGGATCTCGCCGGTCACGTAGATATTGGCCGCGTAGATTTCGAGACGCGTCAAGCCCGGAACATCGCCGAGGGCACCGCTCCAATAGAGGTCTCCATCGGTGCTTACGATCAATACCCCCGAAGCGTCGAAGCTCATATCCGCGCCCTGGGGCGCCTCCATCTGCAACTGCGCAAGGCTCGGGGGGGCGGAGGGATCCACTTGGTTAGAGATGTCGATCGGGCCATCCATGAAATCGGGGCTGACAAGGACCGCGAGCGGCGGCGCTAAGCCACGCGGACCCCCAGTCCCCAAGAAGGGTCGCGACACCAAGGGGACGAAGATTTCGAGGTCGCCGGGGGGCGAGCCGAGGGTCAGGACAGCGCCCCCGGGCCCATCCTGGACGGGGCGCGGCCGTTCGGACAGCGAAAGCCCAGGCAACAAAGGGACTGTCAGGGTCGGTGGCGTACCGGGCGCAATGGAGATTCCCAAGCCGCCGGAAGGCGGGCCGAGGATCACTCCCCCATCTCCAGGCAGCTCTAAGGGCGGGAGAGCGCTCTGCCCGCGGCATTCCTCGGCGGTCAGGATCGCGTAGGTCCTTTCCCAGGCGAATAATCGGCCTTCGGCTTCGAGTTCTCTGGGAAGGCCGGCCTCATCCGCTTCGTCTTCATCGTCCGCTTCGTCTTCATCGTCATGATCGTCATGATCGTCCTCATCGTCATCATGCCCATCGTCATCATGCCCATCGTCGTCCTGATCTTCGTCCTCGTCCTCGTCCTCGTGGTCGTCACTCTCGTGGTCGTGGTCGTGGTCGTGGTCGTGGTCGTGGTCATCGTCGTCGTCGTCATCGTCGTCGTCATCGTCATCGTCGTCGTGTCGCCCACGGAGGTTCATGGGCAGAAAGCCGCGGGAGGCATGCTCCGAATCGTCCACCACGAAGTCGTAAAAGCGAAACCTGACCTGGGCGGAATCGGAATCAAAGGGCTCACCCCCCGCCGCCAAAAGCATCTCTTCCACTTCGCCGTCTTCGAGCAGAATGCGGCTCGAGGGCAGCAGGAAACTCGGAGCAAAGAGACCCCCAGAAGCCGGACCGATCACCGGTAGGTCACCGTATTGGGGGAGCCTTGCAGGCTGGAAGGTATCTTCTTCCGCGTTAAGGTAAAAAGAATCCACCCGAACCACTTGGAGAGGATCCCCTGGGAGCGAGCCTAGGATCGAAAGGTGCAGACGACCCGTGAGATCATCTCTCCGCCCCGTTTCGTCGAGGCTGAGCGAGCCTTCGACGACTGAGTAGGTCTCTGCCCAGGCGCTGGCATGTGTGATGAGCGCCAGCGCCAGACCGATCATGAAAGACCGCGAGAGATAGCCTGCCATTTTCCGGCGTGCTCCTTTTCTCTTTTCCCTGCTCAGGCGGCCTCGACCGCCCGATTTTCGGATAAGCAGTTCGAACGCCCGAGGAGTGACGCACCCCTACCATCTCCAATTATGCCCTATTCTGCACGAAAATCGCTCGGTGGAAACGATGAGATCATAAAAGAGGGGCTCAGATCGTCTCCGAACCCCTTCGCCCGTGGCCTCCCATGTTCCCTTTGGGCCACCAATGCCCTGAGTTGACTGAGAAAGCTTTGTTGGCCCCGGCGCGAGGGCTCCCAAAAGTGGCCCCAAGCGGCACACGCCTAAGCGCCCGGCCCCGCCCTCCCTCCAGCGCCCACTACGCGCCCCCCCTAGGGATTTAACAGAACGCCCATACCCGGGGACGCTGTGCTGGAAGACAGCATGAATACTCTAGCCCCTAGGCCTCCTTCGCACGCGACCATTCCGAACTGGGAATCGGCGTTCACCTGCTGCTCACCAGCGAGTACCCAGACTACTACCCCTCGTCGCCGGTGCTCTTGCGCGCCCAAATTCGGACGTTGTGCAACTCGAGCGGACGGGCGCGCCCTCTCAGAGAGGTTCGTCTGTGAAGAAGTTCCTCGTCGCCGTCGTCGGCCTCGCCATCTACGCCGGCTGGGATTGAGTCGAGACCTAGGAGGAAACAAACGAAGGACCGCAATCGCCGGCCGGGGTCTACCAGAACCAGGAGCGGGAGCTGCGCAGCCGGACCGCCGGGCCCCGAGTATTATTCGTCGACGGTTCCGGGGGGGGGGGCAAGAAGAGGGGGCGCCTTGATGGCCCGCGGAGGGGAACCCTATAGGGATGTGACATAGCGCCCGCTTCCGGACGCCCTTCCGGAGGACAGCATGGGTGGCCTATGCTCCGCTCATGGCACGCATCTTCTTGTTGGCGATTCTTCTCGTTACCCTCAGCGAAAGCTTGATCGTGCATTGGACCGGCCTCGCGTTTCGGGGAGGCGGATTCAACTGGGGGGCCGGGTCGCTCGTTATCTTCGCCATCGGCGCACTCAACATGGCGCTCTTTCCAGTCGCCCGCAGCCGCATTCACGCAAAGGGGCTCAGCCTCGTGCTCAGCCGCGCCTGGATACTCGGAAGCGTGGCTGCGTTGTTAACCGGCATGATGCTGGCGACGGTATACGCCGTGCTCTACAGCGGAGGCTGGATCTTTGCCGCCGAGGATGCTCGCGATATCGGGATTCTGTGGCTCGGGGGGTTCGTAGTCACCCTGGGCCTCGGTTCCGGCTTGTGGGGCGCCACGGTCGGAAATCATCGTGTGCGGGTCGATTCGCTTTCGTTTTCGCTGGCCAATTTCCCCAGCGAGCTTGCACACATCAAGCTGGTTCACGTCACCGACTTGCATATCGGCCCGCTTCTCCGCTCCGATCGATTAGCGCGCTTCGTCGCACGGATCAATGAGCTCGAGGCCGACCTAATCGTCATCACCGGAGACATCTTCGACTTCAGCCCCGACTACATAGAAGTCGGCTGTCGTGAACTCGCAAAACTCAAGGCGAGCAGTGGCGTCTACGCGGTGCTCGGAAATCACGATCACTATACGGGTACGGAAGAAGTCGCCAAGGGGATTGCGAAGTTCACTTCGATTCGATTGCTTCGGGATGAATGGGAGAGGGTCAACGTCGCCGGTGTATCGCTCGTAGTGGCCGGACTCGAAGACCCCCAGACCATCAACTGGATGGAAAAGACTTCCGAGAGCCCGGTGCTCGAACGTCTGGCACGAGAGATCCCTCCCGAGCATCCCTCTGTTTTATTGGCCCATCGGCCAAGCTTCTTTCGGCAGGCAGAGCGGCTCGGCTTCCCGCTCGTGCTTTCGGGACATACCCACGGCGGCCAAATCGCCCTACCCTTCGCCACGAATCACAACGCGTCTCGAATGATCTCCGACCAGACTCGCGGCATCTACAGGCAGGGTGATTCGACCCTGTACGTGAATCGCGGATTGGGAATGGCAGGGCTGCCCTTGCGGCTCAATTGTCCCCGCGAGATCGCGCTTATCCGCCTGACTGCCTAGGAGACAGGCCTCGGACGTGGGGCATGGCAGCCCGGGGGCGAGACTCTGGTGCTCGCCCTGAGGGACAACGATCCGGAAATCGCATGGGGGATTGCCGGAAGACGAATCACTGGCGGAACTGCGTGCAACCGATCTCAAGCCCCCCCCCAGTCGGCCCCTCGGGGTTTGCATTTGCACTTTTTTTCTGCTCATACTGTCTGTCTGGCGTCCAAGCAGCCCTTCCGCTCCGGGAAAGGTAGAAGTCGGAAGCATCGGCCTGGATTCCCGAGTTATTGAACACGGAGTCGATCTTGATACGAAGATGTTGCCTAGCCACCTGGATATGGGCGTGGGTTCTCTTGTTTCCTTTGGGCGTCTCTGCCCAGGGCGCGGGCAACCTGCCAAATCCTGTGGAAGTGGGTTCGTTTAACGCCGGGGGAAACGTGCTCGACGTTGCAGTGGCCGATGGCGTGGCCTACATCGCCGCCAAGTCGTATGGACTCATCGTCGTCGACGTCTCGAATCCAGCTGCGCCCTCGCTGCTCGGCAGCTTGACCCCAGGACAGATGGTGAGTGGGTGGGCGCACGGCATCGCTTTCGCGGGAAATATCGCCTACGTCGCGACCGCCAATTCCGGGATTCGTTTGATCGATGTCACCGACCCCACCTCGCCCACCCAAGTCGGTGCCTTCGACACGCCTGGCTTTTCGTACGAGATCAAATTGGTAGGCGCCATCGCCTACGTGGCGGATGGAGCATCGGGCCTTCGGGTTCTCGACATCTCGAATCCATCCGCGCCAGCGGAGATCGGCTCGCTCGACACACCAGGACTCGCCCGGGATGTGGCTGTCGTGGGGGAAGTCGCGTACGTCGGAGACTGGACGGGTGGTTTGCGCGTAATCGATATCTCCAATCCGGCCGATCCGACCCACATCGCATCGCTAGGCTTTGGCGCCAACGCGTATGGGGTCGACGTGGAGAATGGGGTGGCCTATCTCGCAAACTACCAGTCCGGACTCCGCATGATCGACGTCACCGATCCGTCGAATCCCAGCCTGATCACGTCTCTCGATACGCCAAGCTACGCCCAAGATGTCGGAGTCCGTGATGGCATTGCGTACGTGAGTGACAGTTTCTCCGGCCTTCGCTTCGTCGATGTATCGGCCCCTGCTTCGCCTAGCGAATTCGCCGTAGTAAACACCCCGGACTCCGCGGTGAAGGTCGAATTGGTGGGCAACTTCGCTTATGTGGCGGACACGATTTCGGGTCTGCGCATCATCGACCTGGGTTTGGCATCTGGCGGCGTGTGCGGGGATGGCGGCCTAGATGCCGGCGAGGCGTGTGATGACGGCAACCTCGCTAACGGCGATTGCTGCTCGGCCGGCTGCCAGTTCGAATCGAGCTCGACTATTTGCCGCAGCGCCAATGGCGTCTG
>JAPKBZ010000233.1 GCA_028823175.1 Myxococcota bacterium | reverse complement strand
CGGACAGCAAGAGCCCGATCGTCAGCGAGGCGATTCCCGTGAAACGAACTGACTGGATCTTCATCGAAGAATTCCTCCCTCAATCCCCTGGAAAGCAGCGTCGCACAGCCGCGAGACTCGATCAACGCACAAGTTTTCGGTCGAGCAGAAGGAAGTTTTCAGACGAGGACAAGCGCGAAGCAGTACGGTTGGCGACGCAGTCCGGTGTGAGGGAATAGGAAAAACAAGCGGGCTTTTCCGCACCACCGATATTAGGCATTCTGGTAAATAGGCCCCTGCTGGGGCCAAGTAGCACGTTGGCAAGTCTCTCGAATTCAGCAGCGATATGGCCGACCCGGGGCTTTTTCGTTCCGCCGATACGTAGCCGAATGACAAATCGCTCGAAATCCCGGGCGAAGGGTCCAACGCGGGCGACTCGACCTCTGACTTGCAGAGTGATCCCCGCAACCTAGTCATGGTGGGCGTTACACTTCCGCACTGACTCCTCAAATGATCGCTTGATCGGCTTGAGTGCATCCAACTTGGCGGCAGGAAACCCGGCGAGTGCGTCGAACCGAAAAATTGTGAAGTTTTCGAACAGCCAAGCAACCTCCGCTGGGCCCGAAGAGCGGCGAATCGTCAGTGGCGGCAGGGATTTCTGCGTTTGGGTCGTGCGCGCCGGATATCCCGGGTCGTGCGCGGAAGCAACTCGAAGCCCACGCCAGCGAACTGCCCCACAACCCCAGTGACGCAGAGATCTTCGCCCTGGGTCAAAAGGCTGTCACGAATTTTTTTCACGCGCACCCCGGACTTTGCGTCGATAAAAATTTGAGCCACTCCGGTACCGTCGTCCAGGAAGAGCTTGAAGCCGTATTCGCCATCATCGGCCAAGTCGGCGACCGCCGTACCCCGGACGGTGATGACTTCGCCCTCGGTTGCGGAAAATGGATTCAGGCAGTCGCACCAGTTGGGTGTCACCTCGGGGCCTCCATCGATTGAGGGGGCGTGTGCCAGTTGACCCACCTGACGCGGAGCAAAGACCACGGGCCCTTTGTCGGGTGCCTCCTCGACAATTACATCCGTGAGCGACAGGGTTCCCCAGACGCAGCCGCTCGTGCCCGTCACTCTGAGCCGGTCGCCCCGCTGTACTTCGAGGTCACTGTCTTTGGGGGTGGCGATAAAGAGACCGCCCGTCCCGTCATTCAGGTTGAAGCCCTGGCTCGCGTAGGAAGCCGCGAAGCGTCCAGAGGCCGAGCGCGCGCGCCCCTCGACCACGTAAAGCGTGGGGTTCATGACGGCACACTCGACGGGGCTGCACTCGGAGCCACCATCAGGACAGCCGATCTCGACGTCTGCCAATTCAAGGATCTCGCTGATGGCAGTGGGTGCCGCAAGGCTCCCCGCAGGCGCGAGCGAAATCCCTCCAAGGGCGAGGATACTTCCAGCCATCACGATCAAGCGGGCCGTACAATACCGGCGGCGACGAAATGCCTGCGGGCTCTGACCAACGTCTACTTGTCTCATCTCTTGCTCCTGAGGATTTTGTTCGACACCGCAGGCTGGG
>JAPKBZ010000047.1 GCA_028823175.1 Myxococcota bacterium | reverse complement strand
GGGGATTCATAAAGCCCCGCAGTGTCCTGGGCCCGGCGCGCTCTGCGTATCTGCAGGCACCGCAGCCGCGCACGCGCCAATAGTGGCAGATCACTACCCCCGCCCCCCGGGCGGCCCGGCTCCCCAGGCCACGTTTCGCGCGCACAAGCAGGCGCAAATGATTCCACAGCCTGGCCTTTTCGAGCCGCCCGCAGTCAGGGCATGGAACTTGCTCTAGTAGAGCCCAAGGGCGGCACGACGCGGCGCCCGCGCGAGGCCTGGCCCCAGGAGGGGAGCTCTCCGGCCTCGCACTGGGGAGGGAAGATCCAATGAAAAGCCAACTCGCTCTGAGACCGGGACGAAAGACACTCCCTGGGCGCGCGCGCCCGTGGGCCCTCGCGGCACTGGCCTGCGGAGGCATTCTGGCTCTGGGACTCGGCCTTGCGCTGAGCCAAGCGGCCTCCCTCCCCCATGCAGCCGCCTCTCTCGAACCCGTGCAAAACCCGCTCCCCCTGGCGAAGGAGAAAGCCGAGCTAGAGACCGCTGTTCTTCGGGCCAAGATGGAGACCGACATCCTGGTTCTGAAGCAACTGCGTCGCCGGGGCAGCGTTCTCTCTGCGAGGCAGGCCGTCAATCTCGCCCAGGTCATCATCGAGGAAGCCCACCGACACAACTTCGAACCCGCCCTCGTGTTGGCGGTGATCGAGGTGGAGAGCAGCGGCCGACCCACCGCGGTCTCGCCGGTCGGTGCCCGGGGCCTGATGCAGATCATGCCGCCCACGGGCAAGGAACTCGCCAATCGCAATGGCATCCCCTGGGAGGGGCCCGACACCCTCTTCGACCCGGCCGTCAACGTCAAGCTCGGCGTCGCCTACTTGCGCAAACTGACCGATCGCTACCAAGATGTGACCACCGCGCTGGCCGCCTACAACTGGGGTCCGGGCAGAATCGATCGCCGCCTGCGCTCCGGCAAGGGCGTCCCCACCCTCTACCCCAATCGGGTGCTCGAGATCTACGGCGCCGCAAAGCGAACGGTAAGCGTCGGACGTTCGTAACGTTTCCGCTAGGCGCCGGGCTGCACCAGCGCCTCCAGCCACGCATCCACCGCCTGCATGGCATCATTGCTCCTACCCGCATACCCGTTGACCAGGATCGAAAAAATCACGATTTGGCCATCGGCGCGCTCGGCGAAACCCGAAAGCGCCACCACCCGGTGTGATTGCAGCAGGCCGGTCTTCGCTCGAACCCGGTCCAAAGCCCCCGGCATGCGTCTCTCCAGAGTTCCGTCCCGGCCGCCCACGGGCAACGCGGCCATGAACTCGGGGCCAAAGCGAAACGACTCCGCCCCCAGCTTGAGTGCGTCGACCAGCATGCGCGCGCTCGCTCGATTCCGTGGCGAAAGGCCCGACCCATCGGCCAGGACCGCCCCTGGGCCCAGTACCCCGAGCCCCGTGAGCGTTTGGCGCACTGTTTTGAGCCCCGACGACCAACTGCCCGGCGCTCCGGACTGGCTCGCCGCCAGGCTCTTAACGAGACTCTCGGCCATGCTGTTATTGCTGTACTTGAGGAAGAGCCGGACGATCTCGGCCAGCGGGCGCCCCTGAAACCGAAGCCACTCCGCCCCCATCTGCACCTCACCCCGCCGAACTCGGCCCCCCACTTCGATCCCCAGAGCGGCCAGTTGCATCTCGAACAGAGCCCCGGCATAGAGCACCGGATCGCGCACGCTGCGGGCAAAGGTCTGCGCTCCTCGATCCTGGGCCAGGCCCCCGCTCACGACGATCGTCTCGGACGTCGCGTTCGCCTTGCCGCGGCCAACGACCAGGCTGTCCGCCGAACCCGCCGGACCGGTCACGGCACGGTTCTGGATCTCGAGGTAAGCCAGAGGGGGGGTGAGCGCGACCCGCACCGGGTCGCCCGGACTCGCCCCCGGCGCCACCCGAACGAAGAAGGCGCCATAGTTGGCGGAGAGGCCGGCCACCGGGGCGTGATACGCCCGCGACGAAGGCTGGCCCCAGTCCGGGTGCCAGTACTCGGAATCGAAATACGAGGGGTCGACGACCAGATCCCCCTCCACCCGCCTGAGCCCGCGTTGCCGGAGATCCGCGGCCAGGCGCCACCAGTCCTCGGAGTTGAGCGCCGGATCGCCGCCTCCGACAACCCCGAGTCGGCCCACGCTGCCGTCGCTCTCGAGCGATCCCGGGCCGCGATCGGCGCGGATCACAGTCTCGAACCGATGACTCGGGCCCAGGGTATCCAGCGCTGCCAGGGCGGTGAACAGCTTAAGATTCGAAGCCGGCACCCTGGGCTCCTCGGCGTTGCGAGCGTAGAGAACGTTGCCGCTCCGGGCCTCCACGACCAGAGCCCCCACTCGAGCTTCGGCCAGGGGACCGGTGGCGAGGAGCGCGTCCAAACGGATCGCCAGGGGCGTCGGGGCGGGAGCGGGAGCGGGGGCGGGGGCGGGGGCGGCATAGGGAGCGGCAAAGCCCTTTCCAGGCGACGTCCCCCAGAGCGCCGCTAGGGCCAAACCCCAAACCAGTACCCGCCGCATGCGCGTGCGTTTCATCGCCGTACACCCCTGAGCCAAACTTTCCGTCCTTTCCATCCCGCGCGCCACGAGAACCCCCGCCGAGCGGGCGGGCCTTCGTTTTGTCCCCTGCCCCGGGGCTCGCCGTGCTCGCTCCCCGAAGCCAAACCCGGCCCGGGCGCGCGCCAATCCGGGGGCGGGGGGTGCGGGGCCGATCGACCTGAGCGACTTTATCTGTCGGGTTGCCCTCGGGCAAACTCTGCAAACCGAAGGACGGATTGGGGGATCCGCGTGCTCAACTGGATCTGGCTCGGATTGATGCTGGTCTCCATCGCCTACGCGTCGCTGATTCCGGGGCGCATGGCGGAAGTCGGCACCGCCGTGATGACCGGGGCCTCCTCGGCCATCACCCTGGTGATCGGCCTGGTGGGCGCCATGGTCTTCTTCCTCGGCCTCGTTCGAGTTGCCTTCGATGCCGGCCTACGCGACAAGCTCGGTCGCGCTCTCGCCCCCCTCGCTCGCCGCCTATTCCCCGCGGTGCCCAGCGACCACCCCGCCATGGGCGCCATGGTCATGAACATGTCCTCCAACATGATGGGCCTGGGCAACGCCGCCACGCCCTTCGGGCTCAAGGCCATGGCCGATCTGGCTCGCCTCAACACCCTGCCGGGCGTCGCCACCAACGCCATGGTTCTCTTCCTCGCGATCAATACCAGCGCGATCACTATATTCCCCCCCTTCGGAACCATCGCGGTGCGCCAGGCCGCGGGCTCCGCGGACCCCTGGGCGATCTGGATTCCTACCCTGATCGCGACGACCTGCTCCACCGTGGTGGCGGTGACCGCATATTTTCTCCTCGGACGTCTCGCCGTTTTCCGTCCCCGGGCCATAGCCAACCCGCCGCCCTCACCCGCAGCGGTCCCCGAGCCCGAGATCGAGGCGGCCGAGCCCGAGGGCCCTGGAGCGCCGGGTTCGAACTGGCCTCGGCGACTGGTGGTGGGCGGCTTCCTGCTGACCGTGGCCGTGGGCCTGGGCCTTGAATGCGCGCGCCTGATCCCCGAACTCGGGGCCGCCGGGACCTTCAAGGAGATCGTGCGCGGTTGGCTGCTTCCCCTCTTGATTGGTGGCCTTCTCCTAATGGGTGTCGGGTCTCGCGTCCGGGCCTACGACTCGATGATCGCCGGCGCCCGGGAGGGTCTGGACGTCGCGGTGCGCATCGTCCCCTATCTGGTCGCCATCCTTGTGGCCGTCGCCATGTTTCGAGCTTCGGGTGCCCTCGACCTGGTCATCGGCGCCCTCGATCCCTACACCAGCGCCTTAGGCGTGCCCGCCGAAGTACTCCCCATGGCGCTGCTCAGGCCCCTCTCGGGTTCGGGCGCATTCGGAGTCATGAGCGAAATCATCACCACCTACGGGCCCGACTCGTTTATCGGCTATCTCACCTGCACGCTGATGGGCTCCACCGAGACCACCTTCTATGTCCTCGCCCTCTACCTGGGCGCCGCCGGCATCGTCGATGGCCGCCACGCCCTGGCGGCCTGCCTCCTGGGTGATCTGGGCGGCTTCGTCGGCGCGACGGCGGCCTGCCACTGGTTTTTCGGCTAGGCGGGCGGGCAGGCGTGGACCGACTGAGCCTGACCCCACCCTGCCCGCGCGCTGTCGTGCAACTCGTCGAAACCGAGCTGGGCCGGCGGGTCCGCGCGACCGATTCGATTCCGGCGGGTCTCGATGTGCGTCTCTTCTACCGGGTCCACCTCGAGGGCGTGACCCCGCCCCACAGTCTGGTCGCCCGAGTCGACCCCAACCCCGGGCCCGACTCCGACCTCGAGCCCATTCGCGCGCTTCTGGAGGCCGGCCGCGTGCCCGTGCCCGCGCGCTATGCAAGCGCCCCGGGCATCGAACTCCTCGAAGATCTCGGGAGCGAGAGTCTCGAGGATCTCGCTCATCGCGTCGCCCCGGAACGACTCCAATCCCTCTACGCCGAGGCCTGCGGCCTGGTCCCCCGGATTCAAGCGATTCCCCCTCCCTCCCCCAACGGCTGGGACGCGGCCTTGGTGGCCCAGAAAGCGGAGAAATGGCTCGACTGGGCCCTGCCCGTAGTCCTGGGAAGGCCGGCACGAAAGGCCGAGCGCGCGCTCGTCGAGTCGGCCTTCGCCTTCATCGCCCAGAGCATGCGGACTGCTCCGCGACGACTCGCCCATCGCGACTTCAAAGCCGCGAACCTGCTCTGGGCTCCCTCCGCCCAAGACGGATCGCGCCGGCTCACCCTCATCGATCTCCAGGGGGCCTTCGCCGCTCCCCCCGAATACGACCTGGTCTGCCTTCTCCGGGACTCCCAGGTTCCCTTGTCCGAAGAGGCCATCGAATCGCACCTTCGGCAGGCCCGGCCCGCACTGCCCGACCCACCCTCAGCGGACGACTTCCGGCGCCGCTTCGACCTGATCACCGTGGCGCGCGTCGCCAAGGACATCGCGCACTACCTCCACGCGGCCAGCGCGCGGGGCGATCGCCGCTACCTCCCCTTCGTAAGCACCGGCCTCGCCCATCTCCACGGCGCCAGCCAGCGGGCCGCCGAACGCGACCCCGAGCTCGCCCCCTGGGCCGAGCTCCTCGCCGAATTGCCCCAGCCGATCCCCGGCAGCGACCGGGACGCGGAGGCTCAGTGATGCGCGCCATGATTCTCGCCGCTGGCCTCGGCACCCGCATGGGAGGACTCTCCCAGATCTGCGCCAAGCCCGCCCTCCCCGTCCTCGGGCGCCCGGTGATCGCTTGGTTGCTGGCATGGCTCGCCCGCCAGGGCGTCACCGAAACCGCCATCAACCTGCACCACCGGCCCGAGACCATCGAACGTGCGGTCGAGGAGTTCGGCCCCGAGACGCTGCGCATCGGCTACTCCCGGGAAGCGGCGCCCTTGGGCACGGGCGGAGGCATCGCGGCGATGAGCGATTTCCTGCGCCAGGACGACGCCGCCCTGGTCTTGCCGGGCGACATGATCCTCGACTGTGACCTCGCGGCACTCGTCCGTCAGCACCAGGAATCGGGAGCGGACTGCACCCTCGTGCTCCAGGAGCGGTCTCCC
This sequence comes from Myxococcota bacterium, assembly GCA_028823175.1. Lineage (GTDB taxonomy): Bacteria > Myxococcota_A > UBA9160 > UBA9160 > UBA4427 > JAZXM01. Next base: position 26,379 of record JAPKBZ010000047.1, on the reverse strand, counting down.
CGAAACCGAGATTTCGGAACCATCGGTATCGACGACCGCGGCTCGCTTCGGCGGGTCGCCGAGCGATTCGACCTGGGAGCGGAAACCCGCTGCGGGGTCTTTGTCGGCCTGCGAATTGTCTCTCCGAGCCTCTTCAGCGAGTTCCCGGACCTGCCTCAGGGCACGGCCTTCGAGGACCTTTCCGATTGGTGGGCTCCCCGGGTCCGGGCCGGAACCGCCGACATTCGCGGCGTCCTCCTCGACGAGAGCGAACTCCTCTGGCAGCCCGTGGGCACTCCGGCGGAGTACCTCGCGGCCAACCTCGCTCCGCCTCGGGTCTCCTTCCTCGACCCGGCCGAGCAGGCGGCCCCGGGCACCCGAGTGATCGGAGGAGACGCAAATCTGGTACTCGGCCCAGGCGCTCGGGTGAACCCGAGCGCTCGGCTTCGGCGCTGCGTCGTCTGGGCTGGGGAAGAAGTTCCGGCTCATTTTCAAGCCGAGGGAGGGGTTTTTGCTCACGGAAAATTCTACCCTTGCGATGAGGATTCGGGGAAGCTTGCCCGGGACAAGGAGTAAATAGAGCGGTGGATGAAGTGATCTTCGTGGGCACCAGCGACGCCTTCGGCTCCGGAGGACGCAGGCAATCGGCCATCCTTGTCCGTGGGCCGCGGGGCAGCATACTGATGGATTGCGGGGCGACCACCAACACCGGCCTCGCCGACCTGGGCATCGATCGCAATGAGATCGATCTTATTCTGATCTCACATTTCCACAGCGACCATTTTGGTGGCCTCCCACTCTTCCTTCTCGCCGCGCTCTACCAGGACCAGCGCCGTCATCCCCTCGCCATCGTCGGCCCACCCGAGATTGAGGAGCGAGTGCGCGGACTCGCCCGGGCGATGGGCCACGACCTAGACTCCCGGCAATGGCCCTTTCCCCTCTCCTTCCACGAAGTGGGGCTCGCCGGAGAGCAGGAATTCGGGCCCGCCCAGGTCCGCGCCTTCCAAACCCAACATCAAGCCGATGCCAGACCCCACGGCTACCAAGTGAGCCTCGGTGGCCCCACAATCGCCTACTCCGGAGATACGGGCTGGTTCGATGCCCTCCCCGAGCGGGTGGCGGGGGCGGATCTCTTCGTCTGCGAGTGCACCTTCCTCAACAGGGCACTCGACTTCCACCTCAGCTTGGACGAAATCAGCGAACACCGGGCCACGATGGATGTGGGGCGCCTGATTCTCACGCATCTCGGCAGCGAGATGGTGGCCCAACGCGAGGAAATCGACTTCGAAACCGCCGACGACGGACTCCGACTCGGCCTCTAGGCGCCGTTTTTCACCCCGGGCCGACGATCGCCCCAAGCACCGTGAGACGCGAGGCGCCGGTGCAATGCGGCAAGTGGTTCGGAAGCCCGAGCAAGGTATTGCGGCCGAGCAGGGAGAAGGCCATGGCTTCGGCCGCATCCGCGGGCACACCCCAAGCGTCGCAAGCCTCGACCCGAACCTCGCCGAACGCCCGAGCCAGCGCTTCCATCATCGCCGGATTCATGGCGCCGCCGCCGCCGACCAGCAACCGCTCCTCCTTCCCCTTCCACCCCGGCAACCAATCGCGACAGGCCCGTGCTGTCGCCTCGGCGCTAAACGCCACCAGGGTGGCCACGAGATCGTCCTCCGAGGCCTCGGCCCGATCGGTACGCCAGGCAGCGAGAATCGACGAGGCTCGGGCTCGGCCGTAGCGGTCGCGGCCGGTGGATTTCGGAGGCGGGCGGCCGAGGAACTCATCCTCCAGCAAATCCTCGAGGAGCGCGTCGCAGACCCGACCCCGACGAGCCCGCTCCCCGTTGCGATCCATTCTTTCCCGGCCGGCGCTGAGCTGCTCCACCACCCCGTCGACCAGACAATTGGCCGGCCCCACATCGAAGGCCACCACCCGCTCGCGATCGCCCCCGGCCGGGAGCCAGGTCAGGTTGGCGATGCCACCGAGGTTCAAGATCAGGCGGCTCTCCTCGGGATCCGCAAAGGCCGCTTGGTGAAAGAAGGGAACCAGCGGCGCCCCTTGCCCCCCCGCCGCCATATCGCCCGGGCGAAAATCACCGACGACCCGGCACCCCGTACGCTCGGCGATCAGGGCCAAGGAACCGATTTGCAGCGTACCGCCCACCTCGGGATGGTGCGCGATGGTTTGTCCGTGGGACGCGATGCCGTCGACGAAGTCCAACCCGATACCCGCCTCAGCCGCGACCGCCCGGGCCGCCTCGGCGAACGCTTCGGCCAAAATTCGATCCAGGGCGATGAGTTCGCGCATCGCTTCGGGGCCAGGGACCTCCCCCGCTGCCAGCGCGTGGATTCTCTCGCGCAGCGCCGGCTCCAGCGGCTGCTCGAGGTACCCGAGCAATTCAAAAGGCCGAGTCGCAGTCCCCCCCGGCCACTCCACCAAGGCGGCGTCCACCGCGTCCGCGGAGGTTCCCGACATCAAGCCAATCATCAACATCACCGGGATCTTAGGCCGCTCGCGGCCCGGCGGCCCCACCCCCCCCAACCGGAAGTTCAGGAACTCTCGCGGGAGCATTGGTCAAGTCCTTGACATTCCTATTCAATTCTCCACCATACCGCCCGGCTACGGGCGAGTCGGTTTCGCCCCTCCACACATCCCCAATCCATCCCCCATCCCCCACCCACCCATCCATCCCCGATCCCCTCGGCTCCGCCGATGAGCTCGGATCCAAGGGAACCCGGCCCCGCGTGGGCCGACCCGCAGTCGGGAACCCGGAAACTTCGGAGTACAGAGCACCATGAATGAAGCTTCGCGAACTCAGGGCTGGGCGATCTGCGCCGCAGCCGGCTTTTTGGCCCTGCTCTTCATCGTCGGCCTGCTCAACCACAGCTACTGGGCGGTCGCCCTGCCCGTGGCCGTCCTGACCCTCTTTGTCCTCGGACTGGCGGGCTGGGTGGGCTACACGATCGCTACCATTCAGGTCGAAGCCGACCCCGCCCCGGAAGTCCTCGTTTCCGATTCCGCCCAGGCTGAGGCGCCCACGGATGCCTCGGGCCCCAGCGCCGGCGAATCGGCCTGACTGTCCCGGCATGCGAATCGCACTCCTCACCTATCGCGGAAATATGTTTTGCGGCGGCCAAGGAATCTACGCCGCCTATCTCGCCCGGGAATGGCAAAAGGCAGGCCACGATGTCCACGTGTTCGCCGGGCCCCCGCTCCCCGAACTCGCCGACGGCATCCCGCTCCACGAGATCCCTAATGACAACGTCTTCGGCGCCAGCATGCCCGAAGCATTCGACCCAAAGCGCCCGCTCTCGCTTCTGAAGCCGCTCAGCCTCTGGGAGTTGGGCGTTTCCCGGATGGGCGTTTTTCCCGAGATGCAGACCTTCGGTTTTCGTCTGCTGCGGCGCTGGCCCACCCTGCAGGAACGCCACAACTTCGACATCGTCTTCGATAACCAGTGCCTGTCCTGGGGATTGCTGGGCATTCGTGCCATGGGAACGCCGGTGGTCTCGGTCATCCATCACCCGCTTCATATCGACCGCGAAGCCGATTATTCCATCGACCCCCGGTTGATCAAGAAGGTCAAGCGCACCCTCTACTTCCCTCTCTTCATGCAGCAGAAGGTCGCGCCGCGCCTCGACCGAATCGTCACGGTCAGCCAGGCCTCGGCTGTCGAGATCGAGCGCTATTTCGGGATTCCGAGCAAGGAGATCCCGGTGATCTACAACGGTACGGACACCGACCTCTTCAAGCCGATCCCGGATGTGGAGAAAGAGACCGACATGCTCTTCGTGGGCCGCACCGAAGATCGCAAAAAGGGCATCGGAACCATGCTCGAAGCCCTCTCCCTGCTGCCCGAGCAGATCACCCTCAAGATCGTGGACGGCCGCATCCCCGAGGATGGCCTCGTCCCGCGCCTGATCCAGAAATTCGGCCTGGAGGGTCGGGTCAAGATCGTCGATCGCATGCTCACCGTCGAGGAACTCGTTCGGCAATACTCCTCGGCCCGAGTGGCCATCGTGCCCTCCTTTTTCGAGGGATTCGGGTTCCCAGCGAGCGAGGCCATGGCCTGCGGGCTCGCGGTAATCGCCAACGCCGCGGGTGCTTTGCCCGAGGTCGTGGGCAGCGACGGCCATGCCGGACGCCTCGTCCCCATGCGGGACCCCCGCGCCATGGCCGACGCCATGGCCGATGTCCTATCGGACCCCGAGAAAACCGCCCAGATCGGCCGCGCCGCCCGCCGGCGAGTCGAGCGGGTATTCCAATGGAGCGACGCGGCCGAAAGGCTCGTGGACGTCTTCGAGGAGACGCTACGTGCTGCTCACCGTCGATCTCGAGCGGCTTGATGTCCGCGCCGGCGACCTCGTCTTGGACGCGGGTTGCGGCGAGGGCAGACATTGTTTCGGCTGCCTGGAGCGCGGAGCGAGGGTGGTCGGCCTCGACCTCGACTTCGACTCCCTGAGGCTCGCCTCCAAACGACTTCGCGGCCGCGCGACCGAACTCGAATCCCTGGGCGAGATGAACCAGGGCGATGCCTTCCGGCTGCCTTACGCGGACGGCACCTTCGACCGGATCATCTGCTCCGAGGTGATGGAGCACGTCCATGACTACGTGGGCGCCGTGCGCGAACTCGCCCGAGTGACCCGGCCTGGAGGCAAGCTGGCAATCACGATTCCGACGGCGACCAGCGAGCACCTCTACCTCCGGCTGGGCGACGACTACTTCGAGAGCCCGGGTGGCCATATCCGGATCTTCAAGCCCCGCCAGCTGGCCGAGGGGATGGCCGGGGTGGGACTCAGCACAGTGGGGGTCGGCTTCGCCCACGGTTTTCACACGCCCTACTGGGTGCTTCGCTCGATTATGAATCTGCCCACCGCCGACGAGAGCGCTCTGGTGAGGTTTTACCGGAAATTCCTGATCCAGATCACGGGCTCGCCTCTGATGGACCGCATCGAGAAGAGGATTCTGAACCGCATTTGCCCCAAGAGCCTGATCCTCTACGCCGAGAAACCAGCCCGTGCCTGAGAACGGACGGCCTTCCCGGGTTTGCTTCATCGCCTATCGGGGCAACATGACGTGCGGGGGTCAGGGCATCTACCTCTATTTCCTGGCCCGGGAACTCGCGCGCCTGGGAATCGAGATCGACGTCGTCGTCGGCCCCCCGTACCCCGATCCCATGCCCTTCGCAAAGAGTGTCCAGCGGCTCGACAACCAGGAGCACTGGGCCCGCTGGTTCACCCGGGATTACGCGGGAATGATTCCTCGCGACCGGCCGACGGCCGCGCTCAATCCGCTCAATCTCTACGAACTCGGAGCCAGTCGCCTTGGTTTTCTCCCCGAACCCATGGCCTTCAGCCTGCGCGCCTTTCGCGCCCTGGCCGCCCGGCTGCGGAGGGGGGAGCGCTGGGATCTCGTCCATGACGTGCAGTGCCTGGGCTATGGCGTCCTCGGCCTCAAGGCCCTGGGTTTGCCGGTGGTCACGACCATTCACCACCCCCTGACGGTGGACCGGCGCGCCTCGTTGATCCGGGATGAAACGTTCCGCGACCGCATCGGCTCCATGGCCTTCTACCCCGTTGGCATGCAAGCCACGGTGGCGCGCCGCATCGATCGCGTCTTCACATCCTCCGAGGAGAGCGCCCGCACGATCGAAGCCGATTTCGGGGTCCGCCCCGAGCGCATACGCAATGTCCTCAACGGCCTCGACACGGATTTCTACCGTCCCGATCCCGGGGTCCCCCCCAGCCAGACCGAACTCCTCTGCGTGGGACGGGCCAGCGACCCCAACAAAGGGGTGCGTACCCTGATCCGTGCCCTCGCCCTCCTCCCGAGTGAGATGACCCTGACCCTGGTGGACAACAACCACCCCGGGAACGATGTCTTCAAGTGGGCCCGGGAAGTGGGCGTCGCCGACCGTCTGAATGTCACAGGACGGGTCGAGGCCGAGCGGCTTCTTGAGTTCTACCAACGCGCCGCTCTCACCGTCGTGCCCTCGCGCTACGAGGGGTTCGGCCTGCCCGCGGTGGAATCCATGGCCTGCGGCACCCCCGTGGTGGCTTGCCGAGTGGGCGCCCTACCCGAGGTCATGGCCCTGTGCGGCGGCGGGATCCTCGTCGACAAGGATTCGCCCCAGGCCCTTGCCCAGGGCGTCGTTGAGCTGATGAAATCCCGCGAAGCGCGCGCCGAACTCGGACGGCGGGCCAGGCAAAGAGTCGAAACCCACCTTTCCTGGCGGCACGTCGCTGCCGTGACGGCGGACGGCTACGCCGAGGTGCTCTCCGAGCGCCGAGGGCGCCCCACCAGCACGATCACGTCTGACAGCCCGGGCCACTGACGCCCGAACTGGTCGAGGGTCCGCACCGCCACGTCGGCGAGCGGGCGGGGAATCCGTGCCATCCACTTGGACCAACCCGGCATGCCCCAGCCCATGGAGATCCCCTCGACGCTCTCCACCACGAGGCTCTTCTCAGCCTGCTCGCGGATCAAGTCGGGTTCGTAGCGGGTAAAGTGGTCGCTCGGCGCATCGTAGCCTCGCCGCTCCCGGAGCGGACCGAGGCCCAGAACATCCTGACGCAGGTCGTCGAGGCCACGGCCCACGCGACAGGCTAGGGATTCAAAATTCGCGATGGCGAGCACCACCCGTCCCCGGGTTCTCGTCACTCGGGCCATCTCGGCAATCGCCACTTCCGGGGCATCGAAATGATCCATCGCGCCCTTGCAGATACAGGCGTCGAAACTCCCCTCGGCAAAGGGCAACCGATCCGACCACCCGCGCACCCAATCGGGCATGGGCCCCGGCTTATCGGCCGCGAAGAGCTGCGCCATACCCGTCATCCGCCCCGACGGCTCGGCGCCCACAACCCGTGCACCGCGTCCGGCCAGGGCGATGGAGTCCTGGCCGACCCCGCTGGCCACGTCGAGGATCCACTGACCCGGGGCGGCCAGAGTCCGATCGAGGGTGACCTTGGTCATCCGGTCGAAAAGGAATTCGCTGTCCGGCGTGAGCCCGGTGGGAATCACGTCGCTCATATCTCGGTCGAGATCCACAACTCTCATGGCCGAGCAACGTAGCCCCTCCCCGGGAACCTGTCCCGGCCGAACGTAGGGGCAAAGACACTATCCTGGCCCGGTTCCCCGAATCTTTGGCTCCCTTCCCGGTCCATAGTATGCTCTGCGGCGACCATGACTGAAGCGTCCGAACTGGAAATCGGCTCGCCTTCCTCCGGAACGCCCTTCGCCGGGCCGGGAAGGCTGACCCGTGATCGAATCCTCTCCTTCCGGGTGATCTATGCCGCCGTATTCGCCTTTCTCGTCCTCTATACGTCCACGATCTGGCTCTCCGAGATGGCCCTGGATGCGCATTTCGAGCGCCTCGCCATCGAGGCCACCCACGTCACGGATCTCGACAGGCCAGTGGCCAGCCAGATCCAGGAGGCCATGGGGGATCTCGTCGAACGTTCGCCCTGGGTCACTTTGGGCGGCATCCGGGTAACCAGTCTCGTTCTGGGCAACGACGGGATGAGTTGGATCTACGTACACGGCCGCATTCGACCCCAAGAGCAGGGACTCGAGCCGACGGATGTCCTGCGCCAGGCCGTGGAATTGCTTCCGGCCTCCACCGACGTCACCGTCTCCGTCCCCCACACCTCGCTCCTCGCCAACGTCATCCTCATCGGCTACGCGGCGGCGCTTCTCTGGGGGCTCTACCTCTACAACCGCTCGAACCAGCGCCGCTTTACCCGCCAGACCAACCAGGCCATCGAGGCCCGGGATCGCGCCGCCGAGCGGGCCTTGAAGATCGAATCCGAATTGGGGAACGCTCGCCGGAAACTCGAGGAGGTCGAACCCGCAGAGCGCGCCCAGAGCAGCGCGATCTCCGCGCTCCAAGAAGAACGACGCGAGCTCCAGAAGAAGCTGCACAATCTGGCCGGTCGCGAGGAAGACCTCAGAGGTTCTGCCGATCGTGCGACGGAACTTTCCCAAGAGGTCGAGGCCCTAGAAGAACTCCTCGAGGAAGCGGCTGGGGATATCACGACCAAGGAGGACGAACTCCGGGAACTCGAGAAAAATCTCAAGCAGGCGAATCGGGGGGGAGGCGGCTCCCGAGCCAAGGGGAGCGAGGCTCTCGCTCGACGCCTCCGGACCCTCTACAAGAACATCGAATTCGAGGATCGGGCCATCGACACCCTTTTCTCCCTGCGCGACGAGGCCATGAAGCTAAAAGCCGAGGAGGCCATCAAGCGCCTCGCCGAGGAGGCGGACAACGTCGCCGTGCGCAGGAAGGTGGGTGGCTTGCCCAATTACCTGCACATCTTCGAACTCGGCTTTGGCGGCAAGGGGCGCATCTACTACACCCGAGGCAGGCAACAGCGGTTCCGTATTCTCGCCGTCGGAGCCAAAAACACCCAGGACTCGGATATGGAGTACTTCCGAGGGCTGAGCCGCGAAGAGATGAGCTGAACCCCTTCGCCCCAGGAATCAAGCAAGGTACTGGCGAAGAACGGCCTTGAGCTCGGCATCGTCCCAGGGCTTCGAAACCATCGCCCCAACCCCGATCCTCGCCAACTCGTCCTCATCGATGGCCTCGGACCAACCCGTGATCAGGATGCGTACGGTCTCCGGGCTGCGCCGGCTGACCTCCCCGAGCAGTTCGGTACCCGTCATGCCCGGCATCTTGTGATCCGAGAGAATAAGATCGACGCGATTCTGGTCGATGATCTCCAGGGCTTCGCTCGGCGACCCGGCGAGGAGGATATTCCAGCCCTCCCGGCGAAGGGTGCGCCGAAGAGCCGAGAGGATCCCCGCGTCGTCGTCGACGATCAAGAGATTAGCCACGGCAGTCCCCTTCTCCTTGGCCTCAAGTCGGCTCCGAAGCCTCGTCGAGGTCGTGGGGAAGCCAAACCCTGAAGCATGCTCCCTGGCCCAGCTCGCTGCTGACCGTCATTTCGCCCCCGTGTTGTTTCACGATCCCGTACGACGTCGAAAGGCCCAGCCCCGTTCCGGCTCCAACTTCTTTCGTCGTGTAGAAGGGATCGAAAATACGCGGGAGATTGGACTCTGCGATCCCCGCCCCCGTATCACGAATGGCGATCTCGATGCCGGCATCTCGCTCCCGGGTGGTAATCTCGATCACGCCTCGAGTCGCTGATCCGTCTTCGACATTCTCTTCGATGGCCTGATAGGCGTTGACCAGAAGATTCATCAGAACCTGCTTGATCTGCATCGGATGGCAGCGCAGTTCGGGCAATTCGGCGTAGTTTTTCTCGAGCTCCACCGAGTGCTTCATCATCGTCCACACGATATTTGCCGTGGAGTCCACGCATTGGTTGATGTCGGCCGAGCTCTTCTTGACGCCTCCCCGATGAGAGAAGTCTCGTAGATCGCTCACGATATGCCGGATCCGTTCGGACCCCTCGAGCGACTCTCGAAGGGCGCTGCCAAAATCGCCGCGCAAATAATCGAGGTCGATCTTGCGAGCGAGATCATCCAGGGATCTGAGCGCCCGTGCACCCTCCTCACTGGCCTCTGCCGATACGACGCGCTTGAGCTCGTCTACGGAATCGAGATAGAGCCCGAGGTCATCCAGGTATTCCGACATTTGGGCGAGGTTGGCGTGAATAAAGCCCACCGGGTTGTTGATCTCGTGGGCGATGCCCGCCGCCAACTGGCCGATGGATGCCATCTTCTCCTGCTGCAACACCTGGCGCTGCAATTCCTTGATCTCGCTCAGATCTTGGAAGATTGCCACGGCCCCTTGAATTTCATCGTGGTCCCCCAACAGGGGCGTACACGAGATCCCAATGGGAACAGCGGCTCCATCCGCCAGGGAGAGCACCATTTCGCGGCCCCTGGAGTGGACTCCCTTCTCCAGGGCCATCTCGACCACCGCCGGCATCTTGTCCGTCGAGGACAAGAATTCGCCGATCGGCCGGCCGGCCAAATCGGCCTCAGAAATCTTCAGGATCTGCCCTGCCGTTGGATTGGCATAACTGATCCGCCCCTCGAGATCGATCACCACCAGGGCGCTATTGATACTCTGAACCACGTGCTCGTTGAACCGCTCGAGTTCTCCGAGGCGCCGGCTCATCAGCTCGGTCTTGGTGACGTTCGAGAGAGTGAGCAAAAGATGCCCCTCGGCATCGAGGCGCTGGCTACGCACGTCGAAGACCAGGTCTTTCCCTTCGGCGTCGGTAAAACGCGCCAGACGGGGTCGCTTGGGGAGCGGCTCGCCGAGCGCTGGCACGAGTTCCATCAACTGGCCGTCGGCGATCAACGGGGCCGGCAGCACGTCGCGAATCTCCGCACCCCGAGCCTCTCCAGGCCCACAGTCGAAGGTCCGCTGGAATTCGGGGTTCCACTCGACAACCCTGCGATGACCGTCGAGGACCAGCAGGGAGACCGGGATTTCGGTCACGATCGCCTGATTCAGCCGCTCCAACCACTCAATCTTGTCCCGGGCCGCCTCTTTCTCGCGCAGCCCGCGCCAGCGCTGGATCTGCTCCATGGCGACCAGGGCGAGCACCTCAACGTACTCGCCGCCCACCCGAACACAGTCCGAGGCTCCGTGGCGAAAGGCATCCAGCGCAGCCGACTCGGAGGCATCGGCGGGAATAATCACCACCACCGGCGCGCCCTGCCCCGGGCGGGCCGAAAAGAACGCCTCGACGACTTCGCGCGGACAGCAGTCTAGGAGAATCAGATCCAGTGAAGGCTCACGACTCAGCCGCAGACAGTCGTCGACATTCCCAGCCGGCAGAATCTCGACCTTGGCCCCCAGGCGGCCAAGGGCCAAAAAGGTGCCGGACTCACTACTGCCCGAGTCGCCAAGCGGGCTGCCCGAAGGCAATCGCGTGACGTCTCCAGGGCCCTCCGCCCCAAGGACTGCGATCCGAGCGACTGCCGCCGCACGCTCTTCGCGGTGTGCTCCCGCCAAGTCAGGGTTCCAATCTTGTGCGGGGGGGAGCGGCAAAATACCCGATCCCGAGGGTCTGACCAACCCCGATCGCTTACTCCTCGGACGCCCCAGGGGATCGGGTTGATGCTGGACGGCATCCCCCGTATCCTGAGACCGCCCCCCTCCGCCGAGCGGAGTCGATTTTGCCCGAAAATCACATCCTGATTGTTGATGACGAGGATCTCTACCGCCGGGCACTGGAGCGAATCCTCAGGCGCCAGGGCCACCGCATCTCATCTGCCTGCAACGGCCCGGAAGCCCTCGAATTCATCGCGTCGGAGAGCGTCGACCTCGTTCTCTGCGATTTCAAGATGCCCGGCATGACCGGACTCGAGGTCATCGCCCAGATCCATCAGAGCCGGCCCGACCTCCCCTGCATCATCATCACCGGATTCGGAAGCGCCGAGCGCTCGCTCGAGGCCCTGGGCGCGGGCGCCTATTGGTATCTCGAAAAGCCCTTCGAGCAGGAGCGCCTCGACGTAATCCGGCGTCTGGTCGACCAGGCCATCGAGCACGGGCGCCTCAAGAGCGAGAACCGACGCCTCAAAGGCGAGTTGCTCTCGCGCTATCAGTTCGACCAGATCATCGGGAAGAGCCCTGCCCTCGAGAAGATGCTCTCCCTGGTCGAAAAGGTGGCGGATACCGAAAGTACCGTCCTGATCACCGGCGAGAGTGGCACGGGCAAAGAACTCGTGGCCCAGGCCCTGCACTACAACAGCCGCCGAGCCCACCAGCCCCTGGTCACGGTCAACTGCGGCGCAATCCCGGAGGAACTGCTCGAATCCGAGCTCTTCGGACATCTCAGGGGAGCCTTCACCGGCGCTCACCAGACCCGGGAGGGCCGTTTCGCGCGAGCCGAGGGCGGAACGATCTTTCTGGACGAAATCGGGGATATGAGCCCCAATCTGCAGGTCAAGCTCCTCCGGGTCCTGCAGGAGCGCTCATTTGAGCCCGTGGGCTCTTCCAAGAGCCAGAAAGCCGACGTCCGGGTAATCGCCGCAACCCACCAGAACCTCCCTGGGCTGATCGAAGAAAAACTCTTCCGAGAGGACCTCTACTACCGCCTGAACGTCGTCCCGGTAGAAGTCCCCCCTCTGCGCGACCGCACCGGGGACGTTCCTCTCCTCGTTCGCCACTTCCTGAACAAGGGCAACGGGGATCCGGAGCGGCCCGAGACTCGGATCAGCGAGGCAGCTCTCGAGCGGCTCTCCGGGCACTCGTGGCCGGGCAACGTCCGGGAGCTCGAAAATCTGATAGAGCGCATGACCATCCTCTGCGGCGAGGAGGGAATCGTACCCGACGACCTGCCCGCCGAGATCGGCTCGACCGCCTCCACGGTCAGGGTCCAGCAGCAACTACCGCCCGAAGGGCTCTCCCTCAGTCGCGCCGTGGAGGAGCTCGAGCGGAGCCTCATCAGCCAGGCCCTGGATCGTACGGAATGGAACAAGAAACAGGCCGCCCAGCTGCTCGATCTGAACCGAACGACCCTGGTCGAGAAGATCAAGAAGCGAGAACTCGCCCCGCCCCGCTAGTTCGCCGAACCCCTGCCCAAAGCCTGCTCCGGATCTGCGGAGCGCATGCCCGGAAGCTGCTTGCCCGCCACCCGGGGCGGGTGGCCCAGAACCACGGTTCCGGAGCGTACCCTTTCGGACCAGTCTGTACGGCGAACGGACGCAAAACGTCAACTCTCTGACAGTATTCGGAAGATTTGCCGTTCTGCGTCGCTGCGAAAGCGGGTCCGCTGCCAGGTATCGGCTCGGGGCTTCATTTTGTGGATTTTTTATTCTTTAGAAAAAACGGAGACTTACCGACCCGAGCGACCAAAAATGTCGCTCGAACTCAGGCATGACGGCATTTTTCCGTTGAAACTTTAATTTTTGGCACAGTCCATGCTTTAACTGGTCCTGACAACAAAGTTCAGACGGACACGAGGTCCGCAAGAACGAAAAGCTCAAAGGCCCGCAGGACGAGGTCAGGAGAACAAAGCATGGAATCGGTGCTCCGAGAAGCCAAGGCAAAACACGACGAGATCCCCCTCCACATCCAGGAGGAGATGATCTTGGAGCACACGCCCCTGGTGCGTTATATCGTCAACCGCATCGCGGCGCGCCTTCCCTCACATATCGATCTCGATGATCTCCAGAGCACCGGCGTCATCGGCCTGATGGATGCTATCGGCAAATACGACCCGGAAAAGAACTGCAAATTCAAGACCTACGCCGAATTCCGGATCAAGGGTGCCATTCTGGACCAACTCCGCTCCCTCGACTGGGTCCCGCGAAGCGTGCGCCAGCGCAGCCGAAAGCTCGAAAGCACCTACGGGGAGCTTGAGCAGGAACTCGGCCGAGCCGCCACCGAGGAAGAGGTCGCCGAAGCCATGGGGCTCGAGATGGAAAAATTTCATACTCTGGTCAACCAAGTCCGGGGAATCTCAATGATCAACCTCGAAGATTTCCGTGGTACCAACGGCGACGGGGAGAGCGCCGGAACCTTCTCGGACGTCATTGAAGACCCGAACTCAGAGAATCCCTTCGACTCGATGAAGCTCCTCGAGGGCAAGAACCTGATCTCCGACACCATCGGAACCATGCCCGAGAAGGAGCGCCTCGTGGTCTCGCTCTACTATTACGAGGACCTGAACATGAAGGAAATCGGCAGCATCCTGGGCATCACCGAGAGCCGGGTCTGCCAGATTCACACAAAGGCCGTCATGAGACTCCGCGGCAAGCTCAAGGGAATGGTGGACTGCTAAAACGTCCGCCTCTCAGCCCCGATCGCTCGGAGACATCCATGCCCCGAACCCTGCTACTTGCCGACGCCAGTGACCTCACCCACGAACTCGTCGAGGGAGCGCTCGCGGGCAGCGATTTCGACCTAATCTGGTCGAAAACCGGAATCGAGGCCCTTCAAGTCGCGCGCGGACTGCGGCCCGATATCGTACTGGCCGAGGCCACCCTGCCCGGCATCGACGGCTACGCGGTCTGTGAAGCGATCAAACAGGCCCCTGAACTTCTCGGCGTCCCGGTCCTGATCATGACCGACGCCTTCGAGCGCTACGACGAAGCCCGGGCCCTCATCGCCGGCGCAAACCAGCACATCACAAAGCCCATCAGAGCCGATATACTGCGCCAGCGCTTGGGCGAACTCCTTCCCAAGAACCAGGCCAACCCGGTCCTGGCCCCCCCTCCGAGCGACTCTCGTTCGCTCCGCAGAAAAGCGAATCCCCTCATGGCCCGAACTCCTGCTCCCGATCTCTCCAACGACTCCCCCAGCGACTTCGGCAATCTTCTGGAAGGCGAAACCCTCGAGGGCGACGATGATCTTCTCGACGTCCTCCCGCTGCCCAAAGATGAAGTACTCGAAGAGGAGCTCGAGTTCGCCCCCCACAGCTTCGACCCCCTGGACGACGCTTTTGACTTCGGCACCCCGGCCCCGCCCCCCGCTCAGCAACCCGAGATGGCCCGGCCCGCTGAGAGAGAAGTCGCTATCCCGCCCTTCCAGGGTCGGGACGAAATCCGCGACTCCATCGGCGCGATGACCGCCGAGATTTTGCCCGAATTGCCAGAGGACCTGAGCCAGGACCTCATCGAAACCCTTGTCGAGCGGTTCGAAGCCATCGCTTGGGAAGTCATCCCCAAACTCGCCGAAACTCTCGTCCGCGAGGAGATCCGGCGGATGAAAGAGGGCGACCTCTAGGCCCGAAGATACTCTCTGCCTCGGCCTGGAAATGATAATTCCCTGTCATTCTCCTAGAATGAGTGATGCGGGCCCATCGTGGGCTCGAGGGGAATCGTCGTGCAATCGCACCTGAAACCGCCAGCGCCAGACACGTACCAGGATCTGGTCCGCATCGCGCTCAGCGAAGATATCGGACCGGGAGATCTCACCTCAAATCTGGTGATCCCCGAAGCCGCGATCGGTTCGGCTCGAATCGAAGCCCGGACCGAACTCGTCGTCTCGGGACTCTTCGTGGCCAGCGATGTGAGCCTCCGTGTAGACCCCGAGATTCGAGTGGAAATCCTGGCCGACGAGGGCGAGCGCGTCGAGGCAGGCCGCGTGCTCATGCGGCTACACGGCTCCCTTCGCAGCATTCTCGCAGCCGAACGAACAGCGCTCAACTTCCTCGGCCGGCTCTGCGGCATCTCGACCCTGACCCAACGCTACGTTTCGGAAGTCGCGCACACCGAGTGCAAGATCGTCGATACTCGGAAGACCATGCCGGGCTGGAGAGCCCTGGACAAATTCGCCGTCGTGTGCGGAGGCGGGACCAATCACCGGTTCGCCCTCTACGATGGCATCCTCCTCAAGGACAATCACAGGGCTGCCGCGGGCAGCGTCGAGGCCGCCGTACGCGCCGCCCTTGCCGGTGCGGATCCCGGCATACGGGTCCAGGTCGAAGTTGAATCCCTCGAAGACGCCGAAATCGCTTGCGATGCCGGGGCGGACTTCCTGCTCCTCGACAATCAGAGCCCGGCTCAGGTCCGCGCCATCGTCGAACGGCTGGCGGGTGTGGCCCTCCTCGAAGCTTCGGGCGGAATCACGCTCGACAACCTCAGGGAATACGCCGAGAGCGGAGTCCACCGTATTTCCCTCGGCGTGCTGACCCACTCAGCGCCGTCGGCAGACGTCTCCCTCGAGTTCGAAACGCAGGATGACTCCCATGTCTGAGGGAGCGCGTCGTGTTCTCGAGTCACTCCGCGAGGTCACGGGTGAAGCCTGCTCGGGAGAGGAACTCTCGAACCAGCTCGGCATCTCACGCGCCCAGGTATGGAAGCACGTGAGCGCGCTTCGCAAGCGCGGCTATACGATCGAAGGCGATCCCGGCGGCGGTTATCGACTGATTTCCGCCCCCGACAAACTCTACGCCGACGAAATTACCCGGGGGCTGAAGACCCAGTGGCTCGGTAGACGGATCGAACACTTCGACGAAACCGACTCAACGAACCGTGTGGCGGCGGACCTAGCGAGGGAAGGGGCCGCGCGCGGGACGGCGGTCATTGCGGAGTCTCAAACCGCGGGGCGGGGGCGCCTAGGCCGGAGTTTCTTCTCACCTCCCCAAACCAACCTCTACACTTCGATCGTTCTCCGGCCTCACCTCGACACCGCTTCTGCACCCACTCTCCTGCTGGCTGCCGGAATCGCGGTGGCCGAAACCGTCCTTGAGGAACTCGGCGAGGAAGCGGCCGAGCTCGAAATCAAGTGGCCGAATGATGTCCTGCTCGCCGGACTCAAGACCTCGGGCATACTGATGGAACTCGATGCCGAAGGGAATCGCGTCAGCCACGCGGTCCTCGGCATTGGGGTCAATCTAAACGTGGGGCGAGACGAGTTCCCGGAGGAATTCAGGAACCGCGCCACCAGCCTCCGAGCCCACTCGGGCCGCTTGATCGATCGAGTGGCTTTCACGAGCAGACTCTTCGAAATACTCGAAGATGTCCTCGACGAGCACGAAAAAGGCGGCTTCGACTGCCTGCGCCCGCGTTTCGACGCCCATTTTCATATGCTCGGGCGGCGGATCACTGTGGCCGAGATCAGCGGCCAAAGCGTCGAGGGCATTGCGGCCGGGGTCGCCCCCAACGGCGCCCTATTACTCGAGCGCTCGTCGGGAGAAAGACTAGAGTTGTTGGCCGGCGACGTAACCATCTGCAAGGATGCACCCTCCAAGGAGTAGCCCGACCGTGCCCAAAACCACCCTGCTTGTGGTCGACGTAGGAAATACAAACGTATCCCTGGGAATCTTCGACTACACCGAAGACCAAGGAAAGCTGAGCCACCACTGGCGCCTCTCGACGCACAGGGAACAAACCTCGGACGAATTGGCCATCGCCCTGCACTCCCTCTTCGACCATGATGGGCGTGAGTGTGGAGAGGTGACGGATATCATCCTCTCCAGCGTCGTCCCTCCGATGGTGCCGATCTGGGAGAGGGTTTCGACGAAACTGTTTTCAATCAACGCCCTCGTCATTGGACCTGGAATTCGAACGGGCATGCCCGTTCGCTACGAGAACCCCCACGAAGTCGGAGCCGACCGAATCGTGAACTCCGTCGCCGCCTATGAACTCTTTGGCGGCCCGATAATCGTCGTTGATTTTGGCACTGCCACAACCTTCGACTGTATCTCCCGGAAGGGCGAATATATGGGCGGTGTCATCGCACCCGGCATCCACATCTCGATGGAGGCTCTCTTCGAGCGCACTGCCAAGCTCCATCGCGTCGAAATCGTACGACCGCGGACGGTCATCGGTAAGACGACGACCTCGGCACTCCAATCCGGACTGCTCTTCGGCTATGCAGGGATGGTCGATTCAATGGTCGAGCGCATCCTGCCCGAACTCGGCGAAGATGCCCGAACCATCGCCACCGGAGGTATGGCCCGGGGAATCGCCCAGGAGAGCAAAGCCATCGAAGAAGTCATCCCCTTCCTGACCCTCGAAGGGCTGCGCATCCTCTTCGAGAAAAATCGCTGAAGCCCCAAAGCACCCCACCCCGGTGTCGCCATGAAAAATGGGCCCCGGATATCCATAAAATACGGCAAGGGCAGAGAATCGCTTAGGCGGATTCGAAACCCAGATCGCAGACAGGAGAGCCTCGCGTGGCATCGGGCGAAAAAAAGAAAAAGGTTCGCCTAGCCCTCTCGCCGACGGCAGAGAAATACGCCCGCCACGATGCTCCGGTCAAGGTAAAACTGATGGCGGCGCGGGGGGCCATCCCCCTGGATCCCATCGACCTCGCCACCCTGCTTTTCGCCCTGGCCCACGACCCTGACCCCCAGGTCAAGAAAACCGCGCAAGCCACCCTAAATAATCTCCCCGAGAAAATCCTGCGTGCGATTCTCACCGGGCCAGCCCATCCCGCCCTCCTCGGCCACCTCGCCCGATTCCATAGAGAAGATCAGGAATCCTGCGAGGCCATCGCACTCAACCCGGCCACCTCCGATCTGACGATCGCTTTTCTCGCCTCCCTGCCCATTCGCGGAGTCGTCGAAATCATCAGCAACAACCAGCAGCGACTGCAGAGAGAGAGCCGAATTCTCGAAGCCCTCGGAGAGAACCCCCTCACCGGGCGGGCCGTGCTCGAACGAATTCTCACCTTTCTCGGCCTTGAAAACTCAGCCGAAGAACACAATTCGGCTTCTTCCGAGTTGAGCGAGAAAGAAGCAACCCAGGCTGTACACGCCGCGATTGGCGAGCAATCCCTCGAAATGGCCGTCCTTCTCGGTTCCGAGGAGGAACCCGCCGAAGAGGAAAGCGACAACATCTTCGCTGCCGTTCAAAAGATGACCGTCATGCAGAAGGTCAAGCTCGCCCGGGTGGGCGGCAAGGAGGCGCGCAGCCTCCTGATCAAGGACCGCAACAAGGTCGTCGCCTTGTGCGCGATCCAAAGCCCCAAAATTACCGATAGCGAGATCGTGGCCATCGCTCAATCGCGCTCGGTGAGCGACGAAATCTTGCGCGTCATTTCATCCAATAAAGATTGGACCCGCAATTACCAGATCAAATTGGCACTCACGAGCAACCCGAAGACTCCCTTGCCCCAAGCCGTAAAATTCCTCAACTACCTCCAGGACAAGGATCTGCGAACTCTGATGAAGAGCAAGGACGTCCCGAGTTCCATCTCAAACTATGCCCGGCGGATTCTTGAAAAAAAGGGGCTCGTGTGAACGCCGACCCCCGCGGGCGAAATGGCCATTCACTCCGCCTGCTCTATTGGAGCGCGCGCGATGAAAAAGCAGACCCGGCCCTCGAAAACATCCAGGCGAGCAGCAAGCCCGACGAAGAGTGCTCCCTGCAACGAATTCCCACCAGCCTGGATCCCTCTCTTTACTATCAAGAGTTGAGGCTGCGCCGCCTCCCGTCCACCGCCGACGGGAGCGATCTCACCCTACTCTCTGCGCCCGCCGACCCCGAACTCGCCCCTGTCCGTATGCGCCTGCTCGATGGGGTGGACGGTTTGGTCTGGACCCTCGCCACCGGCCACCGTGCCTCGACCCGAAATTTTCAAGCCCTGGAGGAAATTCGCTCAGCACTCGGAGCGTACGGACGCGAGTTAGAAGAAGTCCCGCTTTTCATCCAACTCGAGAGCGCCATGGACTCGTCTGATGACGCGGCCGAGAGGGTTCTCCCTAAACTGGCCACGGAACCGCGGGCGGTCCTCCTTGTCGCTGAACCCGAGAGCTACCGGGAGGCCCTCGAGACGATCACACGTCTCGCTCAGGCCCAGGAGAGCAGCCCGCTCGAGGTTGGACTCTCCGCACGATTCGAAACCCGGGAGGAGCCCACGCCCCCTAACCCCACGGCACCCGCCCCGCCGCCGGCTGAAGACATCACAGCACTCCTCGAAGAATCGATACTGGCCGAGGCGGAGGATGCGGACTCGGATGGTCTTTTCGGTGGGCTAGGCCTCCCCTCGTCTCTAGCGGAGACAGGGGGCGCCGAATACGACATGGCGCTGGTCGAGGCTGACCTCGAAATCGTGTCGGTGGGAAAGGCCACAGCCAGCGGAAAGCGGGGCGTCCGACTTCCCCTTACCGTCTCGCGCCCGAGCGGTGATTCCGTCCCCCTGACCCTCCGAATCGAATTGGAGATCGGGCCAGGGGAACGGAAAAACTGATGACCGCTCAGTCCGTGTAGGCCTTGATCAACACATCGGATGTCTCCGGGCGCATGATTCGCACGTCGGGACGCTCGCCGGCCTTGAGTTGCTCACGAACCTTCGTCCCGCTGATCCCAAAAGGTTTTTCGTCGGGATGGCGCTCGGTCAGATCCACGCGACCTAGGTTCTCGTAGTAGGCAGCGAAGCCGATCTTGCGCGGCTGGATATGAAGCTCTCCTTCGAGCTTGTCGAAAATCTCATGAGCATCGAAGTCACCCCAGATCGGGCTTCCGTCCGTGTACGGGGCGTCCGCATGCTTGCGACCGATCACGATATCGCTGAACCCGTAGTTCTGACGATAGATCGCGTGCATCACTGCTTCCTTCGGGCCGCCGTAGAACATCTTGATGTCCAGACCAAGCAACTCGAAAACCTCGGTAATGTCGTACCCCGCCTTCGCCCAAACTGCCTCATCCTTGTCGCCCTCGCCCAGCAACTTCTTCGAATGAAGTGCCCTGTAGCATTCCATCCGCACGGCGGCAGGCACGTCGTCGCCCTTGAGTTCTCCCACCAGGGGATTCAGGACGGCCCCGGTGAAATGGCCTTCGGCCGTGAGTTCCTCGACGCCGCACACGAGTGCGTACTCATGGGCTCGATGAAGCGGGTTGCGGGTCTGGAAGGCAAGCGCACGCTCCCACTTACGGTCCCGAATCAAGGACCGCACCATCGTCGGGGAGAGCATGAACTCTCCGTACGCCGAACTGGCAGGCTGGGGCAGCGAACGAATCGAACCGCCCAGAAGCTTCGAGCGCGGATCCCTCTCGACTATATTGCCTCCGGGGTGATCGAAACGCTCGGTGCCGTATACGCTCAAAACATATTTCGCCTTATCCCAGTCGAAGATCTCGCAGTCATCCACGATCGCGACGATCTCGCCCGCTTCGTTTTGAACTGCAACCGAACCGCCGGCCTCTACGGAAGCCGCCTCGTCGTCAGCCAAGGGCAGAGACAGGGGAATAGTCCAGGCGTAGCGGGCTCCGTTTCGCGCGATAAACGCAGAGTCGAGGACCTGATGGTACTCGGCCTCCTTCATAGGCCCTTCCAGGGGAGAAAGGGCTCCGTCAGCGAGCCTATAGACTGTGGAGAGGTCGGCATCCGTCACCTTCATCACCGGAAAACCCGCAGCCTTCGCCAAAAAAGCGGAGCGCTCGCTCAGGGGCACGACTCTATCGATGGGACTCGTGAGGCCACCGTGTACGGGGACGAGATCTTGCTGCATTTCCTTGGACATGAGTTCCTTTACTTTCGCTGGGCGCATGGGCTCGCGCCTGGGGTTGTGTTTCGATTCTTGTGAAATTTAATTTTGCCTCTCCGCCTCTCCTCTGAGCCGCGGAGATCTCTACAATTTTCCTTGCGCCTACCAGGCCGGGAATGCGACCGAACCCTCTCCCAACAGGATTCGATCTCCGGAGCCGTCCATCCGCCTGACATAGAGTCGGTCGAGGCCACCCTCGTTAGAGACGTACGCGACATGCTTGCCGTCCGGAGAGACCGCGGGAGAGCGGGCGCTCAAAACGCTCTTCCCCAGAGCCTTGCGGGCCGAACCATCGGGGCGCATTCGTTGCAGCCTCCAGCCCCGTGACCCCTGGCTAGAGAATACGATCCAGCGCCCATCTGGGGTAAATACGGCGTCTCGGCCCCGGCCGAGCGCCTGGGCGTCTCCCCCCGCTCTAGCTTCCCGGACCAGAATCAAAGACTGGTCCCTGACGCCTCCACTCTCGTCTGCCTGGCCATAAACGATCAGATCCTCCGTCGGTGACCAACCCGGAGCGACCGGAAATTGCCCCTCCATCAAGTTGGCCAACGGGGCCCCGCTCTCGGATCGAATGTCCATTCCGGCCTTGCCCTTCGTTTTCTGAAAAGAGACCCAATTCACCAGGATTTCGCCTCGGAGACCGTAATCTCCCTCCAAATGATAGGCCGGGCCGTGAGTTATTTTTCGAACTTCTTGGCTCCTGAAATCGTATTCGTAGATCTGCCCGATCCCCCCATCGAGGTGATCGCTATTGAAGAGCAGGCGATTACGATCTTTCGACCAGGCCAGGGGGCGCGCATTCGGCGGGGCCGCCTCGAGACGGGTCCTTTCGAGGGTGCGTGCATTGAGAAGCACGATTCGGCCGGGGTAACGCGCCAACTGCTGCGACACTGGAGTCTCTTGGCCGACGCCAATGAAGTCTGCCACAGCATCGATATTGGCCACTCCCGGCCGATTGGGATCCCCGGATCGGCCAGTCAAATTCTCCATGAGATCAGCCCGCTTCCGGGCATCGGCTTCGTCCCAGTAAACCAGAGCGATCGGCGCATCGCTGATTTCGCCGAGCCCAAGCCCGCTGCTCGCGCACCCCGAGAGACAAGCCAGGGAGGCGAGAACCAGCAGGCCCACACGCACGGGAAATCTCGGCCGGCCCCTCACTCGGCATCCTCCAGGAGTCGGCCGCCCTCGCTGGTGAAGCGCCCGCTCTCGTAGTCCATTTCGAAAATCCCAGCGTCCTTGACCCGATCGCCGACCACGCTGAGGACTATCTGGCGCGCACCCGGGAAGGGGAAGAGAGGGCTCTCCGCATAGACGCGATCTTCGGCAGAGAGATAGGCGTCTGCGTTCACATGGGAGTGATAGACAGCGGTTATCATCTCGCCCCGGGCCTCGGCATCTCTTTGTGCTTGCAAGTATTCGACCTCGGCCATGTAGTAGGCCGTCCTAGCATCTCCGGGGAAGGTTTCGACGTCAGCCACGTGCATCCGCGTCATTACGTTCGATATTCTCCACACGCTTTCAAATCTCTCTTCGTCGGTTCCCGTAATCAGCCCGCAGCACTCCTCGGGCACCGCCTCAATCGCGTGACGGCGGAGTTCATTGAACACCGTTGCCGGGATCAAAACCGGAGGCTGGTTACGTTCTACATCGACGCGATCTTGCACCGCTACCCGTTTTCGTCTGACGCTGCTGGATCCAAAACTGGCTTCAACCGATCTCCCGAGCGGAACCCTCCCGGCTCCCACCGGCACGGCGCCGAAGCCGAAAGCGATCCACCGTGGGCGAGACCACTCGGCATCCTCCCGCGAAGATGTCACCCCTCACTATGCGGCTCGAAACGAATCTGCTGAGCCCGGGGCGGACGATCGGTCGGCGTGGTTATTGAGGGGTCAAATACCCCTCCCACGACAACTCAGGGAGTGTCGGCACGCAGTGTACGCAAGAAGCGGGGGCTTCGCGAATCTAGGCCCGGGCCAGCCCTGGGGCTAGATCTGGTAGTCCTGGGCCTCTGAACCGGCCCGGGGAACGCCCTGCATCGAGGCGATCCGACATAACTCTGCGACACTGAAGTCATCTAGCAAATCCCGGATGCGGTCGGAGAGGAGCAACCAGACAAAGCTCGGCTGGGCACTAAGAGCTCCGATCTCGTCTCGGCCGACTTCATCCTGGCCGGGCGACCGCCCACCCCCAATCGGCCCCTCCACCGCCTCGACGATCTTTCGCAAGGTGATTGTCTCGGGGTCCGTCGCCAGCTCGTAGCCCCCGCCGGGGCCACGTTTTCCCTTGACGATACCCGCCCGACGCAATCTCTGGAATATTTGCTCGAGATAGCGGGTGGGAATCGATTGCCTCTCGCTGATCACCCGCACCTGCACGGGCTTTCCCCGGCCGTTGTAGGCAAGATCGAAAACTCCGTAGATTGCGTAGTGAACTTGGTGGGAAAAACGCATAAGGAATGCAAGAATGCAGAATCAGTCTAAGGGATGCCAGCGGATATAGAGCGGCGAGAGCCCCTGGCCCAGGCGGGGCTGCGAGCGTCCCCAGACCGCGCACAAGGAGTTCCCAACGTGTCCACCGAAGCCGAAATCGAATCCGCCCAACGCACTCTACGCGGAATGCACAAGGCAGTGCTTTCGTTGCTCACGCTTCTCGCCTTGAATTTATTCCTCGGCGAATTCGATGAGCCGTCCCCGCCCCCGGACCCCCAGGCCACTACCGCGGCCGTCGGCCTCGCCCTGGCGGCCATTCTGCTGCGGCGATTCGCTTCGTCGCCCACCATCCGACCCAGCAGCGCCGTCTTCCTCTCGGTCGGTGCCCTCTTCTCGGCGGCGGCGCTCGGAGTGCTCGGAACCCTGCTGGCCCTCGAGAGTGGCTCGGCCGAAACAGGGCTGCTCTTCACCCTGGCGGGCCTGATCTTCGCATTACGGGTCCCTCGACCCTTCGGAGCCCGGGGCCCGGGCTGACTTCGTCGGCGACCGTCGCCTCAACGACGTCGGCCGGATCTCTTTTTCTTGCGCCGCCCCTGCCCCTGCCCCGCGGAAGAATCTTCCCGATCGGTTTTCCTCGGGGTTGCAGACCCAACGCGCGCCGGTTCGTCGCCCCCGGCCGGCACGGGCTCGAGATCGATCCAGCCCATTTGAGAATTCACAGAAGCCACGACAACCTTCATACGATCGCCCAATCCGTGCTGGAATCGTGATCCACGGGCGACCAGGCGATGCCTCGAGCGATCGTAATCGAAGAAACCCCGGAGTCGGGAAATTCGCACCATGCCTTCGACGAAAGGGTCGTCGAGAGTCAGGTAGAGCCCATGCTCGGCCACCCCCGTGACCGTTCCTTCGAATTCGTCTCCGATGCGTTCCTGCATCACCGCGCAACGCGCAAGGCCGATCATGTCGCGTTCGGCCGTCGTGGCCAATCGCTCCCGAACCGAAGTCCGAATGGCGATACGACTCGCCCACTCGGAACCCTCCTGAGGTCCCCGCTCCCTGCGAAGCAGTTGGCGCAGGGATCTGTGCACAGCGAGGTCCGCGTAGCGCCGAATCGGAGAGGTAAAGTGAAGGTAGGCGTCGAAACCAAGAGCAAAATGACCGAGGCAGTCCGCGGAATAACGCGCCTGCTTCATGGCTCTCAGGGTCGAGTAGTGAACCACGCGCTCCTGCCGGCGCCCCTTGGCTTCTCCCAACGTCCTCACCATCCCCGCCCGATCGAGGGCCTTTCCCCGGCCGGATCCCGCAAACCCAAAGGTCTGGTAGATCTCGGCGAGGGCGGCCAATTCGAGAGGTGCGGGCGATTCGTGCACTCGATAGACCCCGGGATGGGGAGAGTCCAGCAGGGCCTTAGCCACGGCCCGATTGGCCGCCAGCATCGCTTCCTCTACCGCTCGATGCGCGGGGCCTCTTCCCGCCCGGCGAATATCGCTGGGGCGCCCATCCCCGTCGAGGATCACTTCGGGCTGGGGAAGGTCAAAGTCCAGCGAGAGAAGCAGAGCACGCTGGCGGGCCAGCCGATTGGCCGCGGTCCCGAGGCGTTCCAACTGTTCACTGATCTCCGGACCGAACTCACCCTCTCCGCTGCCCTGTTCAGCCGATTTCATGCCGGCCTCTGCTTCCGCGTAACTAAGCCTTCGCCGGCTACGGATGACCGCCTCATGGAAATTCGCAGTCCGAATCGAGCCCTCCCGGTCGACCTCCAACTCCGCAGCGAGCACCAAGCGATCCACGTCCGGCCTCAACGAGCACAAGTCACTCGATATGCGCTCGGGCAACATCGGAATCGAACGGCCCGGGAAATAGATACTGTTCCCTCGCAACCAGGCAGCGCGGTCGAGCGCACTGCCCTCGCTGACGAAATGGGAAACATCGGCGATCGCCACCCACAGGCGCAGGGATCCGTCTTCAGCGGGCTCTATAAAAACAGCATCGTCGTGATCGCGAGCAGATGCGGGGTCGATGGTGAGGAAGCAGCGGTCCCGCAAATCGACGCGTCCTCGAAGTTCCTGGGCAACGATTCCTTCGGCCAGTGCATCCGCTTCCGCAAGGGCCTCCCGAGAAAACTCGGTCGGCAGATCACGATGCCAGACGACCGCCCGGAAATCAGCCTCGGGATCGCCAGCAAAACCCAGGCGCTCGACGACCTTGTAACTCGTCGCTGGCCTGCCTCGACGCGGTGGGCTGAGGGCTTCGGCGACGACCATCTCCCCCAACTCAGCTCCGTTCAAATCCCGACTGGCAACGGGCAAGGCATCGGCCTCGCGCCCTCGGTAGGGGACCAAAGCGAGCCCCCTTGCGCTGCGCTCCACCCGGCAGACCCATCGGACGCGAGCACCGGCCACCACTTCGACCAACTCAGCCGCAGCCGCCCCCGCCGCCTCGAAGGCCTGGGCCCGAACCCGATCCCCCGCCTTGGCATCGCCGACCTCTCCCAGTCGCAGAAAACGGTCTCCGTCCCGTACTCCGAAAACCCCTTCCGGGTCCCGTTCAAGGAGTCCCTCGACGAGGTCGTCGCCGCGCCGGGCACGAAAGCGGCCCGCCTGTCGCTCCACGAGTCCGCGGGTTTCCAGTTTCTTCAACAGAGCGTCTAGGGGGCGGAGTTGGCCGGGGTGAAGAGCCAATCGGCGAGCGATCTCACGGCGGCCAAGGACCGGTCGGTCCCGCCTGCCCAGCAGGTCCAAAACCGCTCGCTCAAGTTCGTCGGCGTTCCCCGGACGAAATCCGCCCGACGGCCTGCCTCGCTGTCCTCGTCCTCGTCCTCGAGATTTACCCGGCATAATGCTGGCCGGAGCTTGGCCCAGGCTCGCCCCAAACGCGAGTCAATAACGCGGCTCACGTTGACGGAGCGACCCGGTGGCCTAATCTCCCGACCACTGCCCGGGTGGCGAAATTGGTAGACGCGCTAGATTCAGGGTCTAGTGTTCGCAAGGACGTGCTGGTTCGACTCCAGTCCCGGGCACCACCCCCGTTTCCCTGGCCCTCCCAGGAGCGGCCCAGAGACGGTGGGAGCCCCTTTTAGACCGGGGAGTAGACCGGGGAGTAGACCGGGGAGT
>JAPKBZ010000123.1 GCA_028823175.1 Myxococcota bacterium | reverse complement strand
TCAGCGAAGCCATGCCCTATCTGCCCAAGAACGAAGATTTTGGCGATAGCGTCAAGGTCATCCAAGTGCTCTGCCAAGTTCTCCGATGCGATCGCCCCTCAGCTTTCGGCGGAATCTGAGGACTTCGACCACACTTGAAGGACCGCGCATTTTGTTGCGACGCATATGTGTAGCCCTTGCAGACCTCGAACTGCGCGACCCGCCGGTAACCAACCTTGTTGCGCGCTATCGAGCGCTTCACTCTTCGAGGCCTTTGGCGAACAAGTTTGACGAAGAGCTCAAGCGGGCCACCAGTCCTGCATGACGGCCGCGAAGAGTTCGTGGTAGCGCTCCGTTTTCGAGTCCGCGTCCTTGGTCAGGCCCTGCATGCGCGTGGGGGGAAGCGGTGAAGCTGCGCCGACGGGATCAATCCACTCCAGCTTCACGCTGAGACAGATATCTTGGATCCTGGGCGCGGCCGTCTCGTGATGGTCGCTCACCTGGTGACGCAAAAAGGCGTGGAAATCATCAAAGGAAAGCAGCGAGTAGTAAAAACAGGCTTCGGCCCCGCGCCAGTACTCGTAGCGAATGCACCCGCTCTCGTTGCGATGGGTCTCGCCGTAGAGTTCTGCCGCAATGGCTTCAAATTCGGCCTCTTTGCCCGGTTTTACCTGGATGTGCGCCAGCAAGGTAGCCATGTTCAGCTTCCCCTCTTCGCCATCTGAAGAACATCCCAGTGCTCAGCCATCATCCCGTCTTCCATGCGGAAGATCTCGGCGGTCTGCTGGATGCGTGGTATGCCCTCTGGCAGGCTACCCCCCGACCACTCGAGTAGAAGCCACACCATGTCGTCTTCGGCGTTGATCAACTTGATCTCCACGTGCATCGGCTCCACCAGGGAGTGCATGGCGCGGATCACTTTCTTGAGAGCTTCACGGCCCTGACCGACATCCGGGTTGTGCTGGATGTAGTCTTCGCGATAGTACTCGTCGGCCAGATCAACATCACCGCCGTTTACGATTTTTTCGATGACCTCGCGAGCGCGCTGCTTGTTGCGATCCGTGGTCTGGTTCATTGGTCCTCCTTCCGTACGGTGAGTCAAATACGATCATCGCCCATCTGCCCATGCGCTGCTTCGGGTCGGTCGCAACCGCCGAGACGACACGGACAACTCCATGGACTACGATCCATGGCATCATGGTATCAGTGACATGAGCACGGATAACAGCGAAAAACCTCCGAACCATGCGCTCAGCGAGATGCGCTGCCCCGCTTCGCTTGACGATGTCGACCTCTTCGGCCCGGGCAGCCAGGAACACTGGTACGAGGCCTACGACATTCTCCACGCGGAGGCCCCGGTGCACCGGCTTCCCGGAGAAGGCCTCTCTCCGGGGACCGACGCGTATACCCTGAGCAAATACTCGGACATTGCCCGTGTGGTCAAGGATCCCGACCGTTTCCGCACGCTGATCAGTGCCGCCATCGACTCGGTCCGGCCGGCCATCGAAGAAGCCAACGCAGCGGGCAGAGAGCCCGATCTACCGGCCAACACCAACGCCATGATCATCTCAATGGCCACTCTGCGGCCGACCCAGCAACTCTATCGCGCCCATCGCCAGGAGCTCACCGATCCCTGGGTGGGCCCCGGGGCCACTCGACACACTGAGATGATCACACGCACTGCCGATGAACTGATTGACAGCTGGATCGACCGCTCAGAAATTGACTTCATTTCCGAGTTTGCCCGTCCTCTTCCCCAAGCCGTTCTGGCCGCGATCCTGGGTTTCCCACGCGAAGATCTCTCGCAGCTCGCTCACTGGGGAAATTTTCAGGTCATGCCCTTCGTAGAAGGCAACGGCCCCCGAAACAAGCTCACGAGAGAACAGTGGACCCGCCAAGCCGAGGCACTCGAAGACTTTGAAGAGTATGTCCAGGATCAGGTAGCCGAGAAACGCAAAAGGCCCAAGGAAGACATGATCACCTTTCTTACCCAGGTCACCTATCAGGCTCTCGGGCGGAAGCTGAGCAACATTGAGATCATCGGTGTCGTGTACGCCATGGTGCTCGGCGGGCTTGAGACCACCCAGTACGCGCTCGCCGAACAAGCTCAACTTCTGTGTGACGCCCCGGAACTCTTCCAGGAACTGCAACGGGACGCCTCCAAACGAAGAAGCTTCATCGAGGAGGCCATGCGCGTTCGGGCCCCGACGCAGGGGTTGTCAACCCGTCTCACCACCCGGGACGAGGTCTTCCAAGGTGTGCATGTGCCCAGCGGCTCACTCCTGCACCTCCGTTTCGCCGCGGGCAACGTGGACCCGGAGGAGTACCCCTGCCCTCACCGAATCCAACTCGACCGCAAGCGAGTGGGCGGCCATCTCAGCTTCTCCCAGGGGCCGCGCATCTGCCCCGGCGCTGGTCTATCACGAATCGAACAGACCCTCGCGTGGGAGCGACTTTTCGCTCGGCTCGAAAACCTTCGCTATGCGCCCGGAAACAGTTTCCTTCACCAACCCGGCATCATGTTGGGAACCCTCAAACTGGCCGTCGAGTTCGATCCGCGCCACTAACAGAGCTTCCCCGCCACGGGATCCCCTAGGGATTTAACATAACGCCCAGGCTCGGACGTTGTGCGGGAGGGCAGCTTGTATGTCCTATCCCCTCATGCGGATAGGTTCGTTCGGCGGCTCCGGCGCGACAAGGAGTAGGTTCCCAGGGCGACGAGACCGAGGGAAGCGAACAGAATCCCCATCGCTCCGAGCGACGGGACTGCTGCGGGATCATTCGGATCCAGCGGGTTCGACCCGGCAATAACCTCTTCACCATCATTCAGACCGTCACCGTCGGTGTCTGGGTTGAGAGGGTCGGTGCCGGTCTCCTCAGCGCTCAGAAAAATACCCGTGTCGTTCTCGACTGCGTCCGCAAGGCCGTCCTCGTCATCGTCGAGATCCGCGTTGTTGCCAATTCCATCCTGGTCGGTGTCGACCGTTTCGTTCGGATCCCGCGGAAATGCGTCGCCGTTGTCGCCGACGCGGTCGCCATCGCTGTCCTCGGTTTCTTGTGGATCGTTCGGAAATACATCGGAATTGTCGCCAACACCATCTCCATCGCTATCGGTTGTTTCAGTAGCGTCGGAAGGGAAGTCGTCGCACGCATCTCCCGCCGCATCCTCGTCGGCGTTAGCCTGGCTAGGATTGGCAACGCCAAGGCAGTTGTCGACGTTGTCACCCACGTCATCTCCGTCTTCATCCGCAACTACGACCTGGATGGATCCAGTTGCCGCCAGCGACGAGAAGTCCCACGTGAGCCCGCCGCCGAGACTCGTGGCCGTAATTGGGAAAAAAGCCCCTTGAATCGTTCCTGCCTGGATGACGGAAACTGTGAGGCCTGGCGTCGGCACGAAGCTCCCGCCCGTCACAATCGCCAAACCGCCGTTGACATCGAGCGTGCCGCTTACCACTAGACGATCCTGCTGAGACGGAAGATTTCCGAGCAGCTCGAGTGTGAGCGTTGAGGCGGGGCCCAAGGTCGCGCTCCCGTTAACAGTCAGCGTTCCTATACTGCACCCGGGCAAAATGTCGACTCCGTTCAAAATGAGTTCTCCCGGACCGTTCGGCGGGGTATTGTGGAATATACCTGAGCCACAGACCGGAGCGTTGATTTGGGCACAGCTATTCGTACCCACTGTGAAGCTCCCGTTCATGCGAAGCTCTTGACCATCGATGACAAAGCTGCAGTATCCCAGCGAGTCATAG
This sequence comes from Myxococcota bacterium, assembly GCA_028823175.1. GTDB lineage: Bacteria > Myxococcota_A > UBA9160 > UBA9160 > UBA4427 > JAZXM01. The sequence continues at coordinate 3,807 of JAPKBZ010000123.1, read as the reverse complement.
TCGCCGAGGTTAGGGTGAACAGTTATGCCGGCGATCGGAGAAAGCTCCCAACTTGCCGGCAGATTCATGGTCAGCGCGGAGGGGCCCACAACATCGATCCATCCGTCATAGGTATTAGAGCCTGACGTCTCAAGTTGACCTGCATTGACCGTGAGATCTGCCCGAAGTTCGAGCGACGTGGATTCGAGTGCACCATCGAGATCAAAAGTGCCCATGTATACGGTCGTATCGCGAGTCACGGTCGCGTGAGCATCCTGACTGATCGTGCCCTGTCCGCCGACCCCGACGCCCTCGTATTGCGTCTCACCCTTCAGCGCAAGCGTTGATCCCGCTTCGACGATTATGCTAGCCGTTTGCTCAAACGCTACGGGTATGTAAACGATGTTGTTTGCACCCGCTCCTTGGGACCAGAGGATTCCTCCGTTCCGCACTCGCATCCGAGAACCTCCGTAAAACGACAGGTTCGCGATGTCCCCGCTACCGCTGATGTGTCCTCCGTTGCGAAGATAGATCCATCCGCCGCTTTCGAGGTTCCATTCCGAGTAGGAAGGGCTCACCGTCTCAAGATCCGTGCCGCGGCGAACAATGAGCGCACCACCGTTTTCAACAACTAAATGTGCGGTGTAGGAATCGCGAGTGGCTGGTGCACTGTGGAAGTCGACCGGCACTTCGGCCGTAGCTTTGAGCATCAGTCGACCCCCGTCGATCGTCCGGTAAGCGTTAAACTCAGTAAAATCGAATACGCCCGTGCTCACTGTGGTTGCGCCAGTCACATGGAGATCCCCGACTTGATTCACAATCCCTGGTCCCGAGAGCGTGCCCCCCTTAAATTCGTTGTTGCCGACAAGTTGGAGAATTCCCCTAGGCGGGTTGGCTCCGTTCCCGTTGTCGCTCACGATGCTGCCACCGGGATGTAACGTCAGGTTCGGGTGGACGAGATGAGCAGTCGGTTGACCGCTGGCGAGATCCTCGGGATGACCTTTCGCCCTCAACATACCCTTGACTTCGATGGGTACGCCCATGACGTCGGAGACAAAGCCAGTCGTGGTCTCGAACTGAGATGCCGAATGGATGAGTTCTAGCCTTCCGGTCGGCGCGAGTGTCCACCGGTTGACCTCGCCCAGTATGTCGTCGTCTTCACTTGTCTGTACGTCGAGTGTCGCGCCGTAGAGCAGCGTCGTCCCCTCGTACCCCCCCGCGGAGTCGTCGATTCGACTGGCGTTGATCGCGAAGGTCAGATCCTCGTAGACCTCCACCGTGGAAGGGAACATCGCACCTAACGGGGCTTCAACACCGTCCCAATTGTAGGTCCCTGTAGGTAGATCGATCAGGATGTCGTGCTTGGCACAGCCTTCAATCGGCAGGCAGCCGATCTTCGCATCGCCATTTTGGTTGATTGTCCCCTCGCCGCTATAACTGCCGCCCAAGAATTTGGTGACCACGGGAGCCACAGTGGAGGCGAGTCCGCCCAGATTTAGATGACCATCGCCCAGAAAGGAATGCGCATTCACGGTTACGTCGGCTCCCGGCCCAAACGCGTGATCCTTCAAGAACGTCGCTGTTGGGTTTATTGCAGCACCAGAGTCGATCACTAATGTGCCGTCGAAGGCGTCCGTCAAGATCGAGTCCACGACAAGGTCGACGCTGGTGACGAAGACCGCGCCAAGTTCGCCGACGTTTATTGCAGCAAGGGCGACGAGACCACCGGACACATAGGGAGAGAAGAGATTCCCATCCTCACCCGCCAATTCGAAACCTTCGGGGACGAAGTTACCAACCGTGTAGGATCCGAAGTTCAATTCGGTCATCCCGACGACGCCGCTGAATGCCACGACATCGCCGGTGACGAAGGGGTGACCCGACGAGAAGATCGTGAGCGTGCCGCTGGAATTGAACGCCGACTCGACGGGCACGGCGAGAAAATTCGAAATGCGGTGGTGGCCGTCGAGATCAAGGAACCCCCAGTCCAAATTCTGGAGGGTGAGCGTCCCGCCTAGAAGTGTGTCCGTCCGAATTTGACCGTTATTGATGAGCCCGCTGGCCGTGTTGAGGAACAAACCGAATTTCACGGTTCCGGTTCCTTCGAGAACCCCGGGGCTAGGGCATGTGAGCCCTTCGATCTCGCAACCAATCGTTCCCAGCTCGTTCAATTGAAGTGTTCCGCCCGCCATCGTGAGCTTCGAGTCGAGGATCGACAACCCCTCGGTTTCGAGTGTACCGCCCGCGTCCACGGTGATTCCGCCCCCGACCCCCCATGACGGTGGATCGGTTTCGATTCCGCCGCGAAGACAGGTCACCGGGACTTCTTCTTCATCTGTCTCTCCAGCTCCGCAACTCGTTGGCGACAGCCACGGCGTCCCAAACGATAACGGCACCGGTTCGGGGCTCGCCCCGGTGCCCACCTCCAGCAGGTTGCTTCCCGTGTGGAGTGAGCCACCTTCGTCGACGATCAGTTGAGCGATGTGGGCATCTTGGTTGAGCGTCACCTTCGATTCGTTTAAAACTTCGATCCCACCAATTAAGGAAGCTTCTGCACGCACGAACACCAAATCTTTGAAATTCGGAACGTTCCCGCCCAGCCATTTGAGCGTGTCGCTCCAATTACCCGTCCCCTGATATTCCACGCGAGCCAGATCGACAGACCAGCCAGGTGTTTCCACATTCGCGATCGCAAGAACATCCCCTGCTGACGGCAACACGCGTTTATTGTTAGCCATGACAAAATACATCGCCGTACCACCAAGGTCGAGGTGCGTGGAGACGAGTTCGTCGGCACTGTCGAGTTCGACGCAGCAACTGCCGAAGACTTGCGACGGGTTGAGTTCGAATGTCTGATCAAGTTCGTTGTTGAGCCCGATCGCGTGTCCGATTTCGTGAACCAAGAGGCTCAGGAGATCATAATTGGCATCCGCGGCTCCTCCGCCCAGGGCGTCCGCCTCGAAACCCACCTCGATCGCGGAGGGAACGGGAAAAGCCGATCCCGCGAAACCATCCTCGACCACGCTCACCAGCAGGTCTTTCACGCGCCGCTGCCGAAAGGCTCCAAACTCCTCATTTTCGTGAGGTGTGGGATCCGCGAAAAATTGTATGTCGTCATCGGATTTGATTTCGATTTCCCAGCAATAGGTACCCGCTATGAGGGAGGGGCCCAAAGATCCGAACGGAAAGAACGGCGGCCACCCTAGGATAGGCACGAACCAGGGGACCATCGGCGGGCACCAGTCCGAGCTCCACGGGACCACAACCAAAGGGGGCCAAAAAAACCAGTAGGGCAATGTGCGGCCAACTGGATCGTTTGGGAAAATGTCATCGTCATATTCGAGATAGATGTCGTACGTGTTGCTGCTGCCCGGCAACAAGTCTTCCCAGATCTGGGCCGCGGCATTGGCGACCGCCTCCAGCTTCGAGGCATTCGGATCCGAAAAGTTGCTGTTCGGAATTCCATCGGGATTTCCACAGGCGGGATCATTCGGGTCGCAAGGCTCCTCGCCCTCACTCGTCATATGGATATTGATATTGATCGCATTCGAAGGCGTCGCCAGAAGACATGATCCGACTGCGAGAAGTGCCGCAAGACTTCGGGCGGCCAGTGCAAAAGAACCGGGTCGGCTTACTCGCATGAAGAAATCTCCTTTGGCGACACATCGAGACTCTCCGCGCGTGGTCCGCTCGCTACCAAGGCCAGACCATCCGCCGGAACTGGCATCTGCATCACTGTCCCCTTCCCCATGATGTCAAATGTGTTAGGCGTGCACCTTCTCATCCAGAAGGCCCCTCGCTCAACCGTCACGGGCTCCCCTAGGGATT
>JAPKBZ010000046.1 GCA_028823175.1 Myxococcota bacterium | reverse complement strand
CCCCGCGCCAGCCCCGAGTCAGCCGCGCTGGCCGCCGCCCCGGAGAACCCGAACCTCGTCCTGGCGCCGGGTGATATGCATTTCGTCCAGCAATTCCATCAGCGGCATGGCGGTCCGCCGAGAGGTTCCGATCAACGCCTTGTAGGTCTGGGTGTCGAGGACCGCGTTCTCGGCGAAGTGAGCGGTGACCCGTTCGCGAAGCGCGTCGATCGCCTGCCGGGCGAACCACAGGTCGCCCGGCGCCCGCACGAGTTCACCCTGCCGTTCGAGATGCGCGAGGATATCGCGCAGGCGCTCGAGGGAGACGCCGATCTGGTCGGCCCAGTCCTTCGGGTTGGGGGGATCGAGATTTTTCTCCCGGGCCTCGGAGAGGATTCGCTCCGCGACGATTTGGGCCTCGGGGTCGAGAACCGCGCGGTGCTCGGCGAGGCGCACGAGGTCCTTCTCCCGGACCATCTTCCCCGCGTCCTCGAGGCGCGCGAGGATGAACTCCGCCGCCTCTCGCGGGACATTCTCGGGGAGTTCGCCGCGCAGGGTGGCCCGAGGCATCCCGGGTCGCATGGGCTCGTTGCGATGAAAGCGAACGAGGCCTTCGAGGAGTCGCTCCTCGAGGCGCCCGCTGGCCAGGGCATCGATCCAGAGTTGGCCGCCGGCGACCTCGAGAACCGCCGGGTTCGATGCGGAGTCGCGTAGAAGCGATTGAACCTCGCCGGCTTCGAGGCCCGTTTCCCGGGCCAAATCACCCGTGGCTCGGCCCGAGTAGCCCGCCCGCTTCACCCGGGCGCTCAGGCCGGCTCGGGAATCGCCTGTGCGCAGGCGTTCGAGTTCTTCAAGGAGTTCGGGATCGCTTCGCCGGCGCCGGGGCGGGGCGGTGTCCAGAACGATACCGCCACCCAGGGTGGCGCCGGCATTCGCCGTCTTGGCGAAGCCGCGTACGATGAAACGGTCGCCGGGGAGTAGGGCGAGCGCCTCGCCGTCGATATGGAGCCGGGCCATCTGGGTGTCGCCCGGGGCGAAGGTCTCGCTGCCGATGGCGGCGAGGTGCGCTCTTCGCTCGGCGGTGCCCGCCAGGACTTCCACCGATGTGATGGCCTGGCCCGCAGGAGAGGTGGGGAGCCATTGGACGTGGACGTCGGCGGTGCGTGTGGCTTCCATGCGTCCGCCGAGGGTCACGACGTCGCCCCGGTGCAGGTCGGCCACCTCGAGGCCCTGGAGGTTGGCGGCGCAGCGTGCTCCGGGCAGCACGCATTCGCTTTCCTCCCCGTGGCTCTGCAGGCTTCGGATACGGGCATTTAGGCCCGAGGGGATGATCTCGACCTTTTCGCCCAACTTCAGGGGTGACCCCACGAGGGTCCCGGTGACCACGGTTCCGAAGCCCCGCATGGCAAAGATCCGGTCGACGCCCAGGCGCGGGGGCCCCTGCCGGGAGGTTCGCGGGCGCGCGACTCCGCTCGCGTGGGCCAGGGCGTCGCGCAGGGCATCGAGGCCCTCGCCCGTTTGCGACGAGACCGGGACGATGGGGGCGCCGGCGAGGTTCGTGGGGGCCAGCAATTCGCTCACCTCCTCGCTCGAGAGCTCGATCATCTCGTCGTCGGCGAGGTCGGTCTTGGTGAGGGCGACCACACAGGATTCGATTCCGAGCAGGTCGCAGATGGCGACGTGTTCCCGGGTTTGGGGCATGACGCTCTCGTCGGCGGCCACCACCAGTAAGAGAACGTCGATCCCGCTTGCGCCCGAGACCATGGTTCGGACCAGGCCCTCGTGGCCGGGCACGTCGATCACCGAGAGTCGTCCGAAGCCCGCCAGGTCGAGGGCCGCGAAGCCCAACTCGATGGTGATGCCCCGGGCCTGTTCCTCGGGCAAGCGGTCCGTCGATGTTCCCGTGAGAGCGCGAATCAGCGCTGTCTTGCCGTGGTCGATATGGCCTGCGGTGCCGAGCACCAGGCCCCGGGCGAGCGTGCTTTCACCCGGGCTTTCGCGCTCTTTGGCCGAATCAGCCACCCGCCGGGGCTCGAGAGAGCCCGATGGATTCGTGCCCCAGGTAGGGCACCAGGGCTGATGGGATCCGGATGCTGCCGTCGGCGCGTTGGTGATTTTCGACTAGGGCGAGAATTGCCCGGGCGTTGGAGATCGCGGTGCCGTTGAGGGTATGGACAATCTCGGGTTTGCCCCCGGCGGCGGGGCGGTAGCGCGTCTTGAGCCGCCGAGCCTGGAAGTCGGTGCAATTCGAGGCGCTGGTGACCTCGCCCCAGCTGCCGCCCTCGCCCCGCCCGGGCATCCAGGCTTCGAGGTCGAATTTGCGGTAGGCGGGAGCGCCGAGGTCGCCGCTGGCGATATCGATGACCCGGTAGGGGATCTCCAGGGCATCGAAGATGCTCTCCTCGATCCTGCACAGTCGGTCGAGTTCCGCCTCGCTGTCCTCGGGGCGACAGAAGACGAACATCTCGGCCTTACTGAATTGGTGGACGCGGTAGAGCCCCCGGCTCTCTCGGCCGTGGGCCCCGGCCTCGGTGCGGAAGCAATGGGAGATCCCGGCCAGCCGGATGGGAAGTTCTTTTTCGTCGACGATGGAGTCCGACAGCATGCCGCCCAGGGTGATCTCCGCCGTGCCGACCAGGCAGAGATCGTGGTCTTCCACCGAGTAGATCTGGGATTCCTGGCCGCGCGGGTTGAAACCAATGGCGGTGAGGATCCCCGGGCGGGCGAGGTCCGGGGTCGAGAAGGGCGTGAAGCCCTTCTCGATGACGCGGTCCAGGGCGAAGCGCTGGAGCGCGAGATCGAGCAGCGCCGCCTCATTCTTGAGGTAGTAGAATTTTTGTCCGGTGACCTTGGCGGCGGTTTCGAAATCGACGAGGTCGTGTTTTTCGCAGAGCGCCAGGTGGTCGAGGGGTTCGAAATCGAATTCCGTCGGCTGGCCTTCCTTGACGATGCGAAAATTATCCTCACCGCCGAGGGGCGTCTCGGGGTGGATGAAATTGGGTAGGGTCATCAGGAGGTCGTCGAGCCGCTGTTCGACTTCGCGCAGGTCGTTCTCGAGGCCGGCGACCCCTTGCTTCAGCGTGCGCCCCGCGTCCACGTGGGCCTTGCGCTCGGCCTCGTCCATGGGCCGCTTGCCGGTTTTCTGGTGCTCGTTGCGAAGCCGGTTGGCCTCGTTGAGTTCGGTGCGCAGGCCCGTGACCTCGTCCTGGGCGGCGATGGTGAGATCGACGTCGGCCTGGACGTTTCGGTGTCGACAGCTGTCGACGATTTCGTCCCGCTTTTCGCGGAGTAGGCGAGGGTCCAACATGACGGCCAAGGGAAGCACAGGGATGGGGGCCCTGCCACGCGAGGGAGCCCGCTCGCGGCGACTTGGGCGGGAAATTCGCGGTAGATTGCGCGGCGGATAGAAGGGCCTTTCAATTGCCCGGGCAATCCCGTTAGACTCGGGATGTGCTGACTCCCTACCGGGTCGTGGACTTCAGTGATGAGCAAGGTCTGCTCTGCGGGCAGATCCTGGCGGATCTTGGTGCCGACGTCATTCGCATCGAGCCGCCTGGGGGATCGACGGCTCGGCGGGTGGGGCCCTTTGCCGGGGATCAGCCCGGCCTCGAGCGCTCGCTCTACTGGTGGGCGTACGCGCGCAATACGCGCTCGGTGGTGCTCGACGCAGAGGCATCGGGTGACCGGGACGCCCTCTTGGCGCTGGTGGCCGGCGCCGATTTCCTGATCGAGTCCGCTCGCCCGGGGCGCATGGCGGAACTCGGCCTCGGTTATCCCGAGCTCGCCGCCCTGAACCCCGGCCTCGTCTACGTGTCGATCAGCCCCTTTGGGCAAACCGGCCCCAAGGCGGATTGGCTCGCTTCCGACCTTGTCTCCATGGCGGCGGGGGGCCACGCTTTTCTGACCGGCGAAACCGATGGCCCGCCTCTGCGGGTGTCGGTCCCCCAGGCCCACGGCCACGCCGCCACCGATGCCGCGGTCGGGGCGCTGGTGGCGCACTTCGCCCGGCGCCAAACCGGGCGCGGCCAGCACGTCGATATCTCGGCCCAGCAGTCCGTCACCCTGGCCACCATGTTTCGCTCTCTGGATGCTCCGCTCGAGGAAGCGCCGGCCCGGCGTATTTCGGGCGGGGTCTATCTCGGGGGCAACTGGGTTTCCAGCCGCTATGCCCTGCGCGACGGCAGCGTGGTGGTGGGTCCGGCGTGGCTCCCCTCGACGGGGCACTTCATGAAGCGCCTGATGGACTGGGCGGAAGAGCTCGGCTTCTGCGACGATCCAGGGCTTCTCGCCGAGGATTGGTCGACCTACGCCCTGCGGATGATGCGTCGGGAAATTGGCGCCGAAGAACACGCATCGTTGGACGCCGTGTTGACCGAACTCTTCGCCTCTCTGGGAAAGCGCGAGCTCATGCAGGCCGTGGTCGAGCGCCGCCTTCTGCTGGCCCCTGTCCTGAGTCTCGGGGAGGTGATCGAGAGCGAGCAGCTGAAGGCGCGCGATTTTTCCGTGCCTCTAGCCGTGTCTCTAGCCGGGCCCGCCGGGCCCGCCGGGGGCGAGGAGGGCGAGGAGGGCGAGACGGGCGAGAAGGGCGAGACGGTCGAGTACCCCGGACCGGTGGCGCATTTTTCCAGAACCCCCATTGAGTATCGCCTGCCGCCTCCGCGCCTCGACGAGCACCGCGCAGCGATTCTTTCCGAGCCCGTTCGCTCGCCCGCCTCGGCCTCGCCGAACCCGGACTCCGCGTTCGATCCGAACCGCCCAGGGCCGGCGCCCCTCGAAGGCATCAAGATCCTCGACCTCTTCTGGATCTTGGCCGGGCCGGGCTCGACGCGTATGCTGGCCGACTACGGAGCCACGGTCGTCCACGTCGAGTCGGGCAAACACCTCGACACCCTCCGCGTGATTCCCCCCTACCGCTTCAATAATCCACACCCCGAGGGCGCCGGGGGGTTCCAGTCCGTCAATGCCAACAAGCTCGACCTCAGCCTGGATATCCACTCGCCCGAGGGCCTCGCGGTGGTGATGGAACTCGTGGAGTGGGCGGATGTGGTGACCGAGTCTTTTGCGCCCGGGGTCGCGGCCTCTCTGGGTCTCGAGTACGCGGCGCTCGCGAAGATGAAAAGCGACCTCATCATGATCTCGAGCAGTCTGATGGGCCAAACCGGGCCCTGGAAGAGCTTCTCGGGCTTCGGAAACCTGGCCGCCAGTGTGACGGGCTACCTGGGCCACGCGGGTTGGCCCGATCGCTTGCCGTCGGGCCCCCACGGTGCCTACACGGATTTTATCTCGGCGCGTTATAACGCCGTGGCCATCCTGGCCGCTCTCGAATACCGGGAACGAACGGGCGAGGGCCAATACATCGACCAGTCCCAGGCCGAGGCTGCCCTGCATTTTCTCGCTCCGGCCTTCGTGGACTACACGTTCAACGGGAAGCTGCGCGAGCAGGTGGGCAATAGCGATACCGAACAGAGTCCCCACGGCGTCTACCCCTGTGCGGGAGAAGATCGCTGGATCGCCATCGCGATCGCCAGCGATGCGCAATACCGGGGTCTCTGCTCGGCGATGGATCGCCCGGACCTGTTGGCCAGGCGTGGCGAAGGCCCGGCCCTGGACCCGGAGATCGCGGCGTGGACGGCGGAGTACGAGGGCGAGAAACTCGAGGCGCTGCTTCAGGCGCACGGCGTCCCGGCCCACCGCACCCTCGACACTTTGGACCTCTACGCCTGCCCCCAGATGCAACACCGGGAGCACTACATCGACGTGGCTTGCGATATCTACCAATCGACGACCGTGGAGAGTTCGCGCCTGCGCCTGTCCGAGAGCCGCCCGCGCCGGCCCGAAAAAGCGGTCTCCCTGGGTCGGGACAACCGCTACGTGCTCGAAACGATTCTGGGCTATTCGCCCGAGCGGATCGCGGGCCTCGCCGAGGCGGGGATTCTTCTCTAGCAGGCGTTGAGGGAGTGCCCGCGTCGGGCAGGCGGTTGGCGACTCCTTGATGCCCCTTGAGAGGGAACTGTACAGCGTTATGGTCCCTTCTTCGCACGAACCCATTGAGCCGTGCGCGAGGGAGGGACTCATGGCTGGCCCCCTGGCAGGAATCAAGGTGGTGGAATTGGCGGGGCTCGGCGCCCTGCCCTTTGGCTCGTTGAAGCTCGCCGATATGGGAGCCGACGTGGTGCGCATCGATCGGCTCTCGGAGGTGCCCGAGGACCGCACGCCCCGGCCGCATAATTTCTGGGATCGAGGTCGCCGGAGCATCGCGGTGGATCTCAAGGATCCGCGCGGGGTCGAAACCGTTTTACGCTTGGCCGAGGGCGCCGACGCTTTTCTCGAGGCCTTTCGGCCCGGGGTCGCCGAGCGCCTGGGCCTGGGCCCCGACGCGCTGCTCGCGCGCAACCCGGCCCTGGTCTACGGCCGGCTGACGGGCTGGGGCCAGGACGGCCCCCTGGCGCAGACGGCGGGCCACTCCCTCAACTACGAGGCCATCACCGGGGCGGTGCACTCTCTGGGGCCCCGGGGCGGACCGCCCGTGCCGCCCCTGACCCTGCTCGGCGATTTCGCGGGGGGCGGGCTTCATCTCGCCTACGGAGTCGTTTGCGCCCTGCTCGAAGCCCAGCGCAGTGGCCGGGGCCAGGTGGTGGACGCCGCGATGGTTGACGGGGTGACCTCCTTGCTCGGAGTCTTCCACGGCATGGAGTCCATGGGGATGATGAGCGACGAGATGGGGACGAATCTCTTCGATGGCGGGGCTCCCTTTTATAATGTCTACGAGGCCCGCGACGGCCGCTATGTCAGCATCGCCTCGGTGGAGCCGCATTTCTACGCGCTCCTGCTCGAAAAGATCGGACTCGATCCGAGCGAGTTGCCCGGGCAATACGACGAAGCCCGTTGGCCCGAGATGCGCGAGCGCTTCGCCGAGGTCTTCCGTTCGCGAACCCGGGATGAGTGGAGCGCGATTCTGGAGGGGACCGACGCCTGCTATGCCCCTGTCCTGACCCTGTCCGAGGCCCGCGAGTATCCGCACAACCGCGAGCGTGGAGTTTTTCTCGAGGGTCGTACCCCCCCGGAACTCGCCCCTACACCGCGCCTTTCCGTGACCCCCGGTGCGCCAGGGCGTTCCCCGGATTGGCCGGGGGCCGATACCGAGGCCGTGCTGGGCGAGGCGGGATTCTCGGGCGAAGAGATTTTGGCGCTGCGCGAGGCCGGAACGATTCCGTAAAGCTTCGGCCGCGTTGCCCCGGGATCTGTTCTAGGCTTTTGCTCTTCGATTCCCCTCAGCCTGCACGAGGAGGCCTTCATGAGTAGCGAAATCACGCCCTTTGAAATTTCCGTGAGCGATGCCGAGGTCGAAGACCTGAAGCGCCGCCTCGCCGCCACGCGCTGGCCCGAAGCCGAGACCGTGGACGATTGGTCCCAGGGCATTCCCCTCGCCTACGTGCAGGAAGTGTGCGCCTATTGGGGCGAAAAATACGATTGGCGCGCGCGGGAGGCGAAGCTCAACCAATTCGCGCAGTTCAAGACCGAGATCGACGGCCTCGGGATTCATTTCATTCACGTTCGCTCGGCCGAGCCGAACGCCATGCCCCTGGTGATCACCCACGGCTGGCCGGGCTCGGTGGTCGAGTTCCAGAAGGTGATCGGCCCCTTGACCGACCCCGTCGCTCACGGCGGCAAGGCCGAGGACGCCTTTCACGTCGTTTGTCCCTCGATGCCGGGGTATGGCTTCTCCGACAAGCCTACGGTTACGGGCTATGGGGTCGACAAGGTCGCCGATACCTGGGCGGCTCTCATGGCCCGCCTCGGCTACGACCGCTACTTGGCCCAAGGTGGAGACTGGGGGGCGATGGTGACGAACCAGATCGCCCTTCGGGATACCGAGCACTGCGCGGGCATCCACCTCAATATGCCCATCGTGGCCCCCGACCCGGAAACCATGTCGGATCTCACCCCCATCGAGCAGCGCGCCCTGGCGGGCATGCAGCATTACCAGGATTTCGATTCGGGCTATTCCAAGCAGCAGAGCACCCGGCCCCAGAGCCTGGGCTACGGCCTCGTGGATTCGCCCAGCGGCCAGGCGGCCTGGATTCTCGAGAAATTTTGGTCGTGGATGGATTGCGACGGTCACCCCGAGAACGTGCTCACCCGGGACGAACTTCTGGATAACGTGATGCTCTACTGGTGGCCCGCTACCGGCGCCTCGTCGGCCCGGCTCTACTGGGAGAGTTTTAATACGCCGAGCTTGGATAACGTGACGGTGCCCACGGGCTGCAGCATTTTCCCCAAAGAAATCTTTCAGTGCTCCCGGCGCTGGGCGGAAAAAAAGTTCACGAACCTCGTGCACTGGAATGAACTCGACGCCGGCGGCCATTTCGCGGCCTTCGAAAGGCCCGAGACCTACGTCGACGAAGTCCGCACCTGCTTCCGTCACATGCGCTGAGCGCGCGAAAAAGCCCGCGAAGCCGCCTCTCGCGAAGTCGCCTCTCGCGAAGCCGTCTCTCGCGAAGCCGTCCACCCCTACGCCCGGCCCCAGAACTCGCGATCGCACAGCGCTGCCCCCGAGCCCTCTAGACGACGCCCTTCGCGCCGCAGGCTTCGCACCGTATTGCACCGCGGAGCCTCGCGAGCCGTGGGCCAGGGATTTGGAGCAGGGCCGGCCGGCTAGACGGCATCCTTCGGGTCGAGTTCATCGCGCAGTTGCCGCTTGAGAAATTTCCCCGAGGCGTTCTTGGGGAGCGGCTCCGATTGCAGCCAGAAATAGCGGGGGATTTTGTGCCGGGCCAGGCGGCCCTCGCAGTGGGCGCGCAGGCTGTCGCCGGAGAGATCGCTGCCCGCCCGCGCGGTTACGGCCACGCCGACCTCTTCGCCGAGTCGGTCGTCCTCGACTCCGAAGGCCGCGCACTCCGCCACGTCGTCGTGGTCGAAGATGACGGTCTCGACCTCGGCGCAGTAGATGTTCTCGCCGCCTCGGATCACCATGTCCTTGGCGCGGTCGACGATGAAGATGAAGCCGTCGTCGTCGATGCGCGCGATATCGCCGGTATGCAGCCAGCCATCGGTGATCGATTCGCTGGTCGCCTCCGGACGGTTCAGGTAACCGCGAATGACCTGGGAGCCGCGCACCCAGAGCTCGCCGACTTCGCCGGCGGGCACGTCATTGCCCTCGGCATCGACGAGCCGAGTGTCGTAGACGGGCATGGCGGGCCCAGCAGACTCGGGCTTGTCGACGAAAAAATCGCCCGAGATCGAGGTGATGATGCCGCAGGTCTCGGTCATCCCGTAGCCGGTGCCGGGGCGCGCCGTCTTGACGCTGTCGTCGATCTTCTTGACCAGGTCGGGCTGGAGTTGGGCCCCGCCGCCACCCAGAGCCTTGAGGGTCGACGTGTCGTATTTGTCGAAGTCGGGGTGGGCGATGAGTTCCCGGGCCATGACGGGCACGCCACTGAGGCTGGTGATCCGCTCGCTTTCGATCAGGCCCAGGGCTGCGCCGGGTTCCCACTTATACATGTGGACGAGTTTTCCGCCGGCGAGGGTGGCGGAGTGGGCCACACAATTATTGGCGGTGACGTGGAAGAGCGGGGTCACGACGAGCAGGGCGAGGGGCGCGGCAGGCGTCGCTGGGGCGGGGGGCGATTCCTCGGGGCCCCGGATGCGGGCCGCCGCCGCGGCGAAGGAGAGATTTGCGAAGGCCAGGCTGAAGATGTTGTTGACGCAGCCGCGATGGGTGAGCTGAGCGCCCTTGGGCCGGCCCGTGGTTCCCGACGTATAAAAGATGCAGGCATCGCTTTCCGGGTCGATCTCGACCTCGGGCAGCGAGCCAGAATGCTCGCGCAGGTCCGACCAGGGCACCGCGCCTTCGGGCAACGGGCCCTCGACTCGGACAACCACCAGGGTGCACTCGGGCACCGATCCGCGCACGGGCAGGAAGCGCTCGAGGCGCTCGGAGTCCACGATCATCACCTTGGGCTTCGAATCCTCGGCGGCGTAGGCGATTTCGTCGCTGAGCCACCAGGCGTTCATGCCCACCACCGTGGCGCCGACAGAAATCGTGGCCCAGTAGGCGAGCATCCACTCGGGGTAGTTCCGCAGGGCGATCGCGACGTGGTCTCCCGGGCCGACGCCGCGCTCGGCGAGCCAGGCGGCCGCCGAGGCGACTTCCCTGTGGGCCTCGTTGAATGTCCAGCGTTCGGACTCGTAGACGAGGTAGTCTTTGTCGCCGTGTACAGCGGAGCCGAGCCACACATCGAGCAGGGAAGCCGGGGCCGAGGCGTACGTCTTGAGCGGAATGCCACGGACGTCGACGGTTTCGATTTCGAAGGGTCCCCCTTTCGAAGTCAGTTCCTTCCAGACGGCTCGCAGTTCTTCGTACACGGCTCCTCCTCGGCTCGCTTCTCTTGTTCTTGCGGGGGTCGCCGACCCGCTCGAGGGTGGCGATCCCCGGTGTCCCGTGGGTGACGAAAGAGCGTAGGGCAAGTTAAGGACTCTCGGGTGTGCCAGCGTGGAGGGGCCCGGAGACAAAAAGGAGAGCACCAGCATGCCCAGGGGCGACCGGATGAGAGCCCAAATGGTCAAGTATCTCGCGGGAGTAGAAGCGGGAGATGTGGAGGCGGTGGTGAGCCTCTTCGCGGATTCGATTTCCGTCGAGGATCCGGTTGGCGGCCCACCGGGAACCCATGTCGTCGGCATCGACGCGGTGCGGGTTTTTTTTAGAGAGGGTTTTGCCGCGAGCCAACCCCGCCCTCGGCGCGATGGGCCGATTGTGACGACGGCGGGGGACGAGGCCGCCATGGCATTCACCCTGCATTTGGAACTCGAAGGCGGGCTCACTGAGGTCGATGTGATCGACGTGATGCGCTTCGACGAAGAGGCCCAGATTATCTCTCTTCGGGCTTTCTGGAATTTCAGGGACGCACGTCACCACGGCTCGGATCGATGAGCTCGGGGTGATGGGTCATGGGGATGATGAGTGGTGGGTGATGGGTGATGGGTGATGGGTGCGCGGCCGGTTACCGGCCCTTTGCCTAGGCCGAGGGGGAATATCAAAATTGTAATTCCTCAAGAAATTGACCGGTCATGGAGCATCCCGTGCCCCTGACCGGGTCACCAAGCTCTCTTGCGCCGCTTGACAGAGGAAGTGAACACCCATCCCTGAGGTGATATGCCCTCTCCCTCGAAAAATGTGCGTGCCCGGCAGGCGAAAATAAGATTACAATGTAGCGACGACGGGAGGTTACAGAGGCCTGGTGGGTCGAAATCCTTAGTTCGGCCCCCTGTCGTGTGATGGGCTCAAGAGGTTTAGAGGCCTGCGATCCAGCCCGTTTACGCATCTATCAAGTGTCAATTAAGTAAGGAATCCAATAATGCAAAAACCGCAGATCTTGGTCGTCGATGACGACATTACGCTCCGAAAATTCGTCAAGGCGGGTCTCGAAGACCTAGGCATCATGACGGAGTCGGCCGCCAACGCCGATGAGGCGGAAGCGGTCTTGGCCGCACGCCCCTCCCTCAATCTGATGCTGCTCGATGTCATGATGCCGGGGCGGACGGGCTGGGAATTTCTCCAGGATTTGCGGAATTCGGGAAATATGATCCCGGTGATTTTCCTGACCGCTCGTCAAGAGGTCGATCAGCGCGTCAAGGGCCTGAAAATGGGCGCCGACGACTACATGATCAAGCCCTTCGAGTTTCAGGAACTCCTGGCGCGGATCGAGGCGGTCATGCGCCGGCAGGTGAATCCGACCGAGTTCCAGGTGGCCGATCTCAAGATCGACCTCGCCGAACGGCTCGTTGAACGCAACGGCACCCAGATTACGACGACGGACCAGGAATTTCGCCTCCTCCGGGTACTCGTCGAGGCGGACGGCGAGGTGGTCAACCGGACCGTTCTCTTGAAGAAGGTCTGGGATATGGAATTTGACCCCGGTACCAATATCCTCGAGGTTCAAATCGCGCGGTTGCGTCGCAAAGTCGATTGCTTCGACCCCCCGCTCATTCAGACGGTTACGGGTCACGGGTATCGTTTGTGCAGCCCACTAGCGAACTAAAGCAAGGCGAGAAGCGCTGGAGCCTGACTTCGCGGGTGGCTTTGCTCTCCGCATTGATGACGGGTCTCGTCTCGGTTGCGTTGATCTCGATCATGAGCATCTACCTGAACTCCGCGGTGCGCGACAACGTGCTCGCCCACGGTCGAGAAGAAATCGCGGAGATGCAGGCGTACTTCGCCACGAAGCCCCAGACCCCGAGCGCTTTTAACGAACTCGTCGTCGCTCTTCAGGCCAATCATCCGTCGACGCGCTTCGCTTGGCGGGTTTGGACGAAGGACGGCAAAAGCTGGGGCGATTTTGGAGATTTGGACCAAATCGCGAAGGTCGGAGAGTTCGATCAGCGATTGGGGCTCGAGGAGGACCTCGGCGGTGGCTACTCATGGTTCACCGAGGAACTCAACGAAGACCTTGTGATGGGGCTGGTCTTCAACGACACCGAGCAGTCTCAGCTGGCTGCCCAATTTCTTCTTGCCGCGACGGGCTTTGGAGTGCTCGCCCTGGGCTTTTCCATCGTGGGCGGCGTGCTGGTGGGTCGTCAGGTCGGTTCCGCCTTGTCGAGGGTGGCGGCGAATGTCCGCTCGCTCGATGCCCTGGATTCGAGCCAGGAGATTGTTGTCCCCAATTTGCCGACCGAGATCCACAACGTCGTCAACGCGCTCGGCATTATGCTGGCGAATATTCGCCGGGAGCGAGGGCGGGTCATGGTGATGACCGCTGGTCTCGCTCACGAATTGCGCTCGCCGATCCAGAACATGCTCGGCACGACAGAGGTTGCCCTGCTTCGTGAACGTGAAGGCGACCGCTACCGCGAGGTACTGGGCGACCAGATCCATGAACTGCGCAGTCTGGCCCGGGTGGTGGACAACCTCGTGGTTCTCTGCACGCGCAAGGGAAGCAAGGGATCGCAGGAGCGGTTCGATATGGGCGCGGAGGCGCGGATCCGGATCGAGCGAGAACGCCGGCGGGCCGAGCGCAACTCCGTTGAAGTCAAGCTCAAGACATCCGGCAGCCTGGAAATTGATGGGGATAGGGAAGCCGTGATGCTTGCCCTGGGAAACCTGGTAGAGAACGCTGTTTTCTGGTCGCCTGCCGGAGAGCAGGTGAAAGTCGACCTCAACGGAGAGAACGAAGGTCTCGAAATCACCGTCGACGACTCGGGTCCGGGTGTTCCCGAGGCAGAGAGAGAGAAGATCTTCGAAGCATTCTTCCAGGGAGTGGCCAAGTCCAGGGAGCACCGGATTGGTTACGGGCTTGGGCTGGCCCTGACCCAGGACGCCGTCTCCGCTCATGGCGGGAGGGTCTGGGTCGAGGGATCTCCCGGGGGTGGAGCTCGCTTTCGAGTGTCCCTTCCCCGGGTTCAGGTTGAGAGCCCGGTCTAGTCCTCTTCGAGGCCAGGGATCGAACCGCTGGGGGCTTCGATTCGCACCGAGCAGGCATGGGCCCTTATTCGCCCCGGGACGTTGTTGTTTCGCTGCCTTGGCGTTCGGGCCAGAAAGCCGTGGCTACACCGAGCCCCGCGGCGACTTCGATGGGAAACCGTTCAAAGACCAGAAGGGCGACCGCACGGGCGGAGATTGCGTCGCGCGTGGTCAGGTAGGTGGTCCCGGCCGCATCACGAACCGAGGTCTTCCCCGATCGTGAGAGAATTCGCGCGATCAGATTTCCGTCGGGATCGACGAGCTTGAAGCCGTAATCCCTCCGCTTGGCAATTGCGATCCGCTCCTTTGTCCCGGTTTCCACTTTGAGGTCACCGTCCGAGTCGGCCTTGATGACGAAGGCGGTTTCGCCGCTCTTGGCCCCGATGACCCGAAGGCGCAAGGACGCCCCCGGGCTTCTTTCGATGAACCAGGCCGCGCTCCCCGAAGCGTCTTCAAGAACCAGTCGCCCCCCGGATTCGCGCACCGATGCGAGGACTTCCCTCTTGCCGTTACTCAGCGTGATGGAGTCGGCATTCGGAGCGAGCCGGAAGGCGGTTGCACCGTCGTCGGAATCAAAGACGACGGGGTGTGCCGAAGGAAAAGCGACGGGCGTCGGCCCTGTCGAAGCACAGGAGAGACCAACGGCTAGGCCGAAAACCATGAGAACGGTGAGAACGAGCGCGCGATTTCGTTTGAGACGACGAGTTTGCAGGACTTCTTCCATGAGGATTTGATTTCTCCTATGGTCAACAGCATGCCGATTGCGAGGAAAAGGCACAAGAGAGACCCCGCCGTCGTCGGGGGCCTGTCCCCTTTGCGGGGGAGGGCAAAAACTATTGGCCCTGGGCCTTCCCCGACTCGGGCGGGCGCGCACTTCCGGCCGATTCGCGGGCTTCTTGCGCTTTGTGGGGCGGCGGGGCTGCTGGCCGGCCCCCCCGCTCTGGCCGAGTCCGAGACGCCGGGGCCCAATATCCTGGTGATTCTTATCGATGCCCTCCGGGCAGATCGCCTGGGCGCCTACGGGTATCGACGCGACACGTCTCCCCGCATCGATGCCCTCGCCTCGGAGAGCATCGTCTTTGGGGACGCCTACGCGCAATCGCCCTGGACAAAGCCCTCGATTCCCTCGCTCTTCACCTCGCTTTACCCGGTTCAACACGGGGTCTACGAGGGCGAGGCCCACGTGGGCGGGGGGCGTCTCGAGTCGGACGTGCTCGATGATTCCTTCACGACCCTCGCCGAGGTCTTCGCGTCGGCGGGCTACGAAACCCTGGGCTTGGTGAACAACGCCCACCTCGAGGCCGAAGGCGGCTTCGCCCAAGGCTTTGATCGCTACGAGCACGGGTCCTTCACCGCCGCCGAGATCAACGCGGCCTTCCTTGAGTTTCTGGATGCTCGGGAAGACGATCGTCCCTTCTTTGCCTATCTCCATTACCTCGACGCCCATTGGCCCTTCCACCCCGAAAGCCCGTTTCGGGAGCGCTTTGTCGGGGAGTCCCCCGAGGCTTCGCTTTTCGACCGCGATAGTTGGAAGGGACTTCGGGAGCGGATCAACGACGCCAGCCTCGAACTCACCGAAGTCGACCGGGCAAGGCTTCAGGATCAGCATGATGGGGGGGTCGGCCAACTCGATCATCGCCTCGGACAATTATTCGACGCCCTCCAGGCCCAGGGGCTTCTGGACCAGACGGTTCTGCTCCTGACCTCGGACCATGGCGAGGAGTTGCTCGACCACGGGGCGGTGGGGCACGGGGGCACGCTCTATCGCGAAGTCATCGAAATCCCGCTCATGATCCGCCTGCCGGGCGGCGCGGACGCCCAGCAAAGCGCCCGGGTAGCGCGGCTGCTCGATGTTCTTCCCACCCTGGCCGCTCTTGCCGGGGTCGAGGCCCCGGCGGAAATTGAGGGACGGGACCTGCTCGCCCCGGATGCTGCCCCCCCGGAGATCGTCGCGGAAACTCGGCACAAGCGAACTTACCGGCTTTCCATCCGGGAGGGCGACTGGAAATACGTGCGCAGCTACCGAGCCAAACGCCCCAAGGGCTCCGCGGCTCGGGATCCGAAGGCCGAGGCCGGCCTCTCTCTGGAACCGGGGATCCGAGTCAAGGCCCGGGGTTTTCTCCTCGGCGATGGAAGTCTTGAGGCGACCAAGCTGACCCTCAAAGATGCGGGTGACGACGACCTCGAGATCAGCGCCGCCATCGAGTCGGTTTCCGTGGAGAAGAACGTTTTCAGCCTGCTCGGTTGGACCATCGACGCCGAGGATCTCGTCGGCGCCGACGGAACTCCGGCGGTGGAGGCGCTCGCCGAGGGCACCTGGGTGAAGGTCGAGGGAAAAATCGAAGAGGGCGGAGTGGTCGCCGCTGACAAGTTCAAGCTTCTCGCCCCGGGCGACCGGAACGACGAGGTCGAGTTGATCGTCGAGAGGGTGGAGGCGGCGGGCGACGACGGGCAGATCGCGCTCGAGGGGTCGGGCTTCGTGATCCGGGTGACCGAGGACACACGACTCAAGGGTTTCGGCGATGGCCCCGTTCGCGTCGTCGAGGACGGCCAGGAGCCGGTCCCCGATTTTTTTGCGCCGGCGCACCTATTGGCTCCCGGGGCCCCGCCCTTCGACGAGCAATTATTCGATCTCGCGTCGGACCCTTCGGAGCGAGTCGACCGGGTCGAATCCTCCCCCCAGGAGGCCGCCCGCCTTGGGGCCTCCCTTAACGCCTGGCTCGCGCGAATGGCGAAGACCGCCGCCGGCCAAGTCGATCGCCGGGCCCTCGACTCGGACACCATCGAGCACCTCAAAGAACTCGGCTACATCGAGTAGGCGGGTCGCTTTTCGGCGCGCGTGATCCGGGGTGAAACTCGGCGGTTACGAGCGGGTCGAGTTGCCCCTTCGCTTGCGGCGCTCCAGGCTTGCCAGGATTAGGGCCCCAAGGCTCAGGGCCAGACCGGCGCCGGGTTCGGGCAGCGCGACGACTTCGACAATATCGACTTCGCCGCGACCACTGCCGTCGATCACGTAGACCCGATCGATGGTTTCGATCCCCATCACAGTGTTCAGGGCGTCGAGGTCGAGATAGGTGACGGTGAGAAGGTTTTCATGGGGGGGAACGTCGAGGGTGTCGAGATCGGCTCCCTCGAGGCCGCCCATGCTGCTCAGGAAAACGATCTCGCCTACGGAAGCGCTGGCTCCGGGTGCGACCTGCTCGACCCGAATCGCCACGCCGAAATCGTCGGTGGCGCCGGTTTCCAGGGTGCCCAGGGGAGAGAGTTGGCTGTCGATCAGGGCGATTTCGAAGTCGCGTTTGGTGATGACATCGGTCAACCCGTTTGAGAGTTTTCCGGCGGCACCCTTGGCATCGGCGTAATGAATGCGCTCGTTGGGTGTGAAACCGCCGGTCGTAGGCGTTCCCGGCAGGCTGAAATTTCGCGCCTGAACGAGGGTCTTGGCCGCGTTGAAGCTGTTGGCATAACTGGTCGCTCCGCTCACGACTTCGGCGGAGTTCAGGACCACGTCGACCAGGTCGGTGCCGGTGCCAAGTGGGTTGATGAAGAGAGCCGGGTCGGTGGGCATGGTCGCGACCATGGGCTCGATGATTGTGGGATCGGAAAGGTTCGTCGCGGGGTCGCTCAGAGCGGCCCCATTGCCCCGAGAATCTCGGAAGTTCACGGTGTCATACCGCATCGAGTCTCCCAGGCTCGTTGCGGAAAACGGGTTCAAGACGCCTCCTGTGACTGGGACGCCCTGGAGAGCGAAAAGCGCGGTGCCCTCAAAGGGTTGGCCCGCCGCATCGGTGCCTGTGGTTGGATCGATGGTCACGAGGTAGGCCCCTCTCCAATGGCGCGGGTCGGTGGTGGGAGGGCTACCCGGAGCAGGGGTGGTGGAGTCGAGTTCGACGGAAATGAACTCGCTGTGTCCCAAGGGTGTGGTCGAGAAGGTTTCCACGTCGAAATAGGGTGCGATTTTGGATTGCGCTACGGGAAGGCTCAGGCTTTCGGCCACGCTGGCGTTCATGGCAGAGGGGTCTCGGGTCGGCCCAGGCCTTGATTCCGTCTGGATACCGAAGCCTCCGCCGATATTGGCGGCGATGAGCCCGGGCCTGGCCTGAGTCTCCTTGAGAACCTGGAAGAATTGCATCGGGGTGATCGCGACAGAGAGCTTTCCGGGGCTGGTCGATAGAGCGGCGTAGCCCGGGGTGGCAAAGAAGGGGCCGGCGTTCGAGGTCGGCCGATAGGCGGTCACAGCATCGAAGGCGGGGTCCTCGTTTCCAGGCACGCCGTCTTCGCTGGTCTTTATCTGATCGATCAGGATGCGTTGATAGCCGCTTCCCTCTTCGGGGACCTGAGGCACCCATGCACTGAAAGCGCCTCCCCGGGGAAGAACGAATTCGAGGTCGATATTATCACCGGACGGAGCCAGGTAAGGCTGCTGATCGACCGCGAACGAGGCATCGTCGTTGGCTGCAAAGGCGTCGAGCAAGCAGGAGATTCCGAGTTTGGTTCCTGACGCGAGATTGGGAAACGAATCGCAGGTCGCGGGGTCGGTGATCCCGCAGAGTTCCACGTACCCGGGATCATCTCGATTGACCAGAAGGTAAGCGCCAGATCCCTGCTCGATTTTCCCCGTGATCGAGTCCGATGCCAGGTCGATATGCGAGACCGCGAGGGGCAGGGGGAAGTTGAAGGTTCCCTCGAACTGGGCGCCGTTGAGCGGGATGAAAGTGAAGCTGGAGGTCGAGGTGATGCCGCCATCGATCATTGCGATACGGGAGTTTGGTGAACCCGAAAGGCCAGTCGGCGGATTTCCATCGTATTGAACCCAGCCGAGGACGACGATCCCGGTATGGGGCCTTGGCAGCCCGGTCAAGCCGTTGCTGGGATCGAGGTCGAAGGTCGGCAGATCGACCCGAAGGTTGACCTGGGAGAGCCCGGGGCTGCTCGCATCGCCTTCGATATCGTAGAGAGTCAGGTTCAGCGCGTCCTTGTCGAGCGTGGGTGAAAGGTCGTCCAGGGGCGGAATGAAAATTTCGATGAATTCCTGATCGGGGGTATTGGGATTCGTCAGATCCGTCGTTGCCGGTCCTCCGGGAACAGCGGATTCCTGGTAAACCTCGGTGATGATGGGGTGGTCGAGGTTTAGGCCCCAGGCTCCGGCGGGGAACATGAGGAACCCAGCTCCCAGAACGAGGCAGAATAAACGGGTTTGGGTCGAGATTTGCATTCGGTGATTCCAGTCTTTGTCCGATGAGTTTCCTATAGAGTATCGGCTGACAGCGGGCCAGACTGAACTTCTCCGAGCACTCGGAGAGGTCCGCGGCCAATTTTGTGAACCTCCGAAAGAGAGTCCGAAACGGCCTCCTTCCCTCTCGATTTTTTTAGGGGATTTTCAGGGGTTTTTCCGGACGGACGAACGAGACGATGAAGCCTTCGAAATTAGAGATTTACAGTATGAAGTTGCTCTTGGGCCTCGTTCTATTGGGGCCGGTGTATCCAGTGGGGGCACCCCTGGCCGAAACGGTCGCCGAGGCGACTCCGGTCGCGGCCGTCGCCGAAGAGACGCCGAATGCACCCGGTCCTCTTGTCGCCCCGCCCGCCACCGCTGTTGTCGCCCCGCCCGCCACCGCTGTTGTCGCCCCGCCCGCCACCGCTGTTGTCGCCCCGCACACCGCTCCTGTTGTCGCCCCGCCCGCCGCCCCGCCCAGCGACCCGCGGCGGGAGGCTCGCCGGGTGGCGTCGGACCGCCTCACCCTGACCCGTCCCGAAGAGATTCTCATCAAGCGGCCCGATCGTGAGCGGCCGAAGAAACAGTTGATCGTTCCGCTCTTCGGGCGGCCCCTGATGCTCGGCGGTCGTTACACATTACTTCCGCGTTATGAGGGGTCGAAGCTGCTCGATTTCGATTATTTCGATCTGGACAACAACGATATCGACGGCGACGGCTTCTTCGACGATGTCGAGGACGAGGCCCGCGGTCTTTCGCCCAGGGACGATCAATGGCGCATCAACCAGGGCCTCCAGACCGATCTCTTCTACGCGTATAGCAACCAGGTGTCGGTCTACCTCGAGATGAAATTCTTTTGGCGGAACCTGGTTTCATCGGATGCGGTCGTGACCGGTGACGATTGGCTCGTCGAACGCGGCGAAATGTGGCTTTACCTCGGCAATCTCTTCGATTCCCCCTTCGGGCTCCAGGTGGGTCGCCAGCGCTATTTCGATTCTCGGGAATGGTGGTGGGATCAGGATTTCGATTCGGTTCGCTTCCGTTTCGATCTCGAAAAAGTGCACGCCGAAATCGCCGTGGCCCACGAGCTCTTCCCCGTGGTTCTCAACCGCGGAGGGATCGAACCCGAGGACGACGATGTCGTGCATATCCTCGGCTCGGTGAGTTGGGCGTGGGCGCGTGGCCAGGAGCTGGGCCTCTTTGCTCTGCATACCGAGGACTACTCGGACCAGCAGTCCGCGGATCCCCAATGCGTGGCCGATATCGATCTCCCGCCCGGGCTGCCTCCAGAAGCCGAGGCGTTCTTTCGAACGGGCTGTGTGACCTACGAAGATGACAGCGACGGGGATCTGACCTGGCTGGGCATCTCGGCGGAGGGGCGCTGGAAGATCCCGGAATACGGCCGGATCAACTATTGGTTCGAGGCGGCGGGGGTTTTCGGAAGCGAGACCTACACCAACTACACCGGGGAAACAGGGGCGCGTAAGGCGGCGGCGGTCGATACCCATGACGTCTCCGGGGGTGGGATCGACATCGGGGGTACTTGGATCCTGCCCGGCCAGGCGAGCCCCTCGATCACCCTCGGCTATGCCTACGGCTCCGGGGATGCGGACATGACCGAGCTCCACGATACGGGTTTCCGGCAGACCGGCTTCCAGGACAACAGCGACCGCTTTCGCGGGGTGGCGAGCTTTCGCTATTACGGCGAACTCCTCGACCCCGAGCTCTCGAACCTGGGCATCGTCACCACGGGCTTCGGTTTCCGCTTCCTCAAAAAGAGCTCTATCGATTTTCTCTACCACTGGTACCGGCAAGCCCAGGCCGCCCCCTTCATGCGCGAGGTCGGTTTCAAGCGCGATCCCTTGGGGCTCAGCCCGAATATCGGCCAGGAATGGGACATGATCCTCGGCATCGAGGATTGGAACCCTTTCGAGTTCAAGATCGTCGGCTCGATCTTCCGGCCCGGTGACGCCTTCGGCCCCGAGAAGGGCGACCTCTCCTATCTCTTCGCCTTCCGCTTCCGTTACAACTTCTGATCCGGCGGCGGCCGGCTAGCCGAGTTCTTCCTCGCAGGCTTCGAGGATTGCTTCGCTGGTCTGGGCGCGGCCGTCGAGGATCAGGCTGAGCTGGATATGCCGGGCGAGGGTGAGCAGCCGGTAGGTCCGAATCGCCTGGGCGTGGCCAGCGCCGGCGAGGGCGAGGTAGCGCGCTTCGAACGCGCCCTCGAGGGCTTCGTAGCCGCGCAAGTCGCCCCGGGTGCGCAGGGCGATCTCGGCGAGGTGGGCCGAGAAATTTCCGACATCGAGGGCGGGGTCGCCCCCGGCGTAGAGATCGAGATCGAGCAAGGTGGTGCGCGGCCCATCGACCATGACCTGATCGGGGTAGAAATCCCGGTGCAGGCCGGCTGGCCCGACCTCGGGCAGGCGCGCTGCCCGGGCGGTGCAGCCATCGCGCACGCGTTCGATGCGCGCCCTCCAATGGGGAGCGCGCTCGGCGGCGTCGTCGAGGCGGGTGCGCAGGATCTCGAGTTCATCGTTGAGATTGTGGCGGCGCTCTGGGGCTACGCCGCTCTGGTGCAGGGCCGCGAGGGCTTCGGCCACCTGGGCCATGCGGCTTTCGGCATCGGGCTCCGGGAGCATTTCGTTGAGCAGGCGGCCGGGTGCGGCTTCCTGGAAGGTCATGTTCCAGGCATCAAGGCTGCCCAGGGGCCGGGGAACGGCCACTCGGCTTTCGGCCCCGTGCTCGAGTCCTGCCCGGCGGAGTTCCTCGAGGAGTTCCTGGGTGCGCCGGTCGGCGCCCTTGGCGCGCATCTTGGCGAAGACGCCTGGGCCCGCCTGGGCGCCCGCCCTCGCGCCGAATTCGTACTCGATGACGCAGCGCCGCCCGGGCTTATGGCGCACGAGCCGCGCGGCGAGCACGCCCGGAACCTCGCGCCAGCCCGCGGCCTCGGCGACCACCGGCGCGACGCGTTCGGTTGCAAGCACCGGGTTCAGGGCTTCGGGGATCCAGGGCAGCTTGGGATCTTCGGCGGCGGGCTTGATTTCCTTGGGCGTCACGGGTGGGCGCTCTCCGCGAGAAGGGCGCGGGTTCGCTCGAGGATCTCGGCGCTTCGTTCGGGCCAGTCCGGGCTCTGTCGCCGGAACGGGTGGTGGGCCAGGCGAAAGAGTCCTTCGGCGACAAAGGGAGCGAGGCCGGCCAGGGGCCGACCCCGAACCGCTTGGTAGCCCTCGAGGAAGGCGCCCACGAGGCCGTCAACGGCGGGCAGGCCGCGCCCCATGATCCGGTCGCGCTCGAGGTGGGCGATCCAAAGGCCGAGGTCGCGCCGGGGGTCGCCCATGCAGGCGTCGTCGAGATCGATCAAGCCCGCCCCGCTTTCGGTCAGCACGATTTGCTTGTCGTAGAGATCGCCGTGAAGCAGGCCGAGTTCTTCCCCGGCGTCCGCCCGGGCCCCGGCGATCTGCTTGGCCAACTGCTCGGCCGAGTCGGCGAGGCCGGGGAGCAGGAAGCCGAGGGTCCCGGCCAGGGCACCGAGTTCATCGCCGGTATTCGGCACGCCTTCCTGGGCCAGCTTGGGCAGGGTCTGGGCGTGCAGCCGGGCGATGGCGGCGCCCACGCTTTCCATGTTGACGGGGGAACCGGCATCGAGCGCCTCGCGCAGGGTCGGCCCCTGCAGCCAGCCAAAGGCCAGCATCTCATAGCTCTTGGAGCCCCCGCATTGCCGCTGGAGCAGGATCTCTTCGGGAACCGAGCCGAGCGCTCGGTGGGCCTTGCGGGCGGCCCGGTAGCGCTCGGGGCTGTAGAACTTGAAGACGATCGGCTCGCCTTTGCCCGCGCGAACCAGCCGGGCGACGTAGCGCCGCTCGGGCTTGTAGGCCAGGGTTTCGAGTTCGTCTGATTGGCCGATGGAGTCGTCGCCGAGGGTGCGGGCCAGCAATCGCTGGCGCAATTCGGGCTGGGCCAATTTTTGCAGGGCATCGAGCTTGGCGTCGTCGGGAAACTCGAAGAGCACAAGGCCCAAGCGATCGATGCGAATACGCCGGAGCCCCTGGCGCTTTTCGGCCTTGGCCTCGGCCTTGTCGAGCTTGGCCTGGGCGCCGCCGCCGGCGTAGGCCTTGGCGTAGAAGACCCGGGCGCCGGGCCCTGTGCCGAGCCGGTAGCCGGCCAGGCAATTGGTGCCGGGCTTGTAGCGCAGGTATTGAAGCTCGAGCTTCTCGGCCTCGGCGCCGAGTTGCCCGTCGAGCTGCCCGTCAATCTGCCCGTCAAATTCGGCGCCGGCCTCGGCGAGCTGCGCCGCCATGACACTGGGGTCGAGAATCGCGGCGAGCCCGGGCAGGCCCGAGTCGCGAGTGATCAGATCGTTTTCAGGTGTCTTCGGCATGCTTCTCCCGAGTCGCAGGCGAGGCCCCGGCTTCCGAGGCGCGCACCATCTGCGCGTAAGCGCCGCCTTGGGCCAGCAACTCGGCGGGAGTGCCGATCTCGGCGATGCCCTCCTCGGAGAGCACAACGATGCGATCGCAGCCGGCGGCGTGCTTAAGGTCGTGGCTGATAAGCAAGCAGGTTCGGCCCTCGGTCAGGCGACTCAGGGCATCGCGCACCGAGCGCGCATTCTCTTCGTCGAGGCCTGTCAGCGGTTCGTCGAGAATCGCGATGGGCGCCGAGCGCAGGGCCGCTCGGGCGATAGCGATGCGCTGCCTCTGGCCCGCCGAAAGGCTTTCGCCCCGCTCCCCGACAACGGTGTCGTAGCCGTCGGGCAAGGCCTCGATGAAATCGTGGGCGTTGGCCAGGGCGGCCACCCGCTCGATGTCTTCGTCGCTGGAGTGGGGCGCCCCCAAGCCAATATTTTCACGCACGGTTCCCGCGAAGAGCACGCTTTCCTGGAGCAGCACCACGATCTGGCCGCGCAGGGAGTCGAGGGTGAAATCCTGGATGTCCTCGCCGTCGATCAGCACCCGGCCGCCGGCGGGATCGTGGAGCCGGGGGATCGCGGCGAGCAAGGTCGATTTACCGACCCCGGACTCGCCCACGATGGCGACGTGTTCGCCGGGCGCAACCTGGAAAGTGATGTCGCGCAGCACCGGGCTGCGCTCGTCATAAAGGAAGTCGGCGTGCTCGAACCGGATCTCTCCCGCGAAGGCGGGCGCCGGCCGGGCGCCGGGCTTCTCGGTGATATCGGGTTCCTTGTCCAGCACTTCGAGCACGCGCTCGGCCGCAGCGCTGGCCTTCGAGATGCGCGCGGTGTACTTGGCGAAATTGCGGACCGGCCGAAAGCTGCTCTTGAGGTAGGAAAGAAAGATGACGAGCTCGCCCGGCGAGAGTTCGCCGGAGAGCACGATCTTGGCCCCGACGAAGAGCACGAGGGCGGTGGAGATCCCGGTGATCACGTCCACCGTGCGCTCGAGGCGCGCCGAAAGCCGTTTGGCCTGAACGCCCTCGCGCAGGCTCCCCTGATTTTGGGCGGCGAAGCCCGCGGCGAGTTGATCCTCGAGGGAGAGGGCTTGGACGACCTGAACCGCGCCGAGCATCTCGGCCGCTTGATTCGCCAGGGAACCCTCTCGGCGACGCTGTTTTTTCGCGACCACCCGGATGCGCCGGCCCAGGCGCACGCTGGAGAGCCAAAAGAGCGGCGCGGTGCAGAACGCCACCAGGGCGAGCTTCCAGTTCATGAGGGCCATCACGACCACCATGCCGATGAGCACTATCACATTGCCGATCAGGGGAAGCAGGGCGGTGACGATGACCTCGCGCACCATGCCCACGTCGCCGACGACCCGGACGATGAGGTCGCCGCTCCGGGTCCTGCGGTGGAAGGCGACCGAGAGCGCTTGCAGCCGGGTATAGAGCGCTAGGCGGACAACGGTGACCAGGCGGTTGCCGGCAAGGGCGAAGCCCACCGCGCTGATGTAGGCGGTGAGCCCCCGGGCGGCGACCACGACCACGAGCATGATCGGCGCGACCCAGAGCAGGGTCGAGGGATCCAGGGCCGAGAAGGGGTTGGAGGCGTGGACTCCGGGCTTGGCTTCCACTTGGAGCACCGAGTCGACGATCAGGCCCAGGGGCCAGGGTTCGAGCAGGCGAAACCCGACCTCGGCAAAGATCGCGAGGAACGACCCCGAGATCACCCACCGCTGCTTGCGCAGTTCCGGGGCGAAGCGTTCGAGCAACCTCTGGAGCATGGGGAGGCTCTGTCGAAGTTTCTCGGGCCGGGCCATCTCAGGCGTTTCCTCCGTCGCCGCCGGCATCCCGGGCCAGGCCGAGGGTGGTGGCGACTACGCTATCCCACGAGTGCTCGGCGATGACCGAGCGCCGGGCCGCTTGGCCCATGCGGCTGCGCGCCTCGGGATCCCGGGCCAGGGTGTCCATGGCTTGGGCGAGCCCGGCGGCGTCTTCGGCCTCGTGCAAGAGCCCGGCGACGCCCTCCTCGACGAGTTCGGGAATTTGTCCGGTGCGGCTGCCCACCACGGGAATCCCCGAGGCCATGTACTCGAGCACCTTGAGCGGTGAGAAATAGCGCGCGGCGTCCCGGGCATAGGGGGCGAGGCCGACATCCATGGTTTGAATCCATTGGGGAACCTCGGCCGGAGCGATGGCCCCGGAAAAGGTCACGCCCGCTTCGGCGCCAGCGGCGGCCAAGCTTTCTTCGACGCGCTCGCGTTCGGGCCCGTCGCCCACGATGATGAGCCGGGCCTCGGGCTGGCTCTCGAGCAGGAGCGCGTAGCCCGCCACCAGGGTCGTGAGATCGTGCCAGGGCTTGAGGCTGCCGACGAAGCCCACGCTGAACGGGCGCTCGGGGGCGTCGGCCGCTGCGGGTACAAAGCGCCCGGGGTCGACGCCATTGGGAACCACGTGCGCCCTTTCCGGGGCGCCCCCATTCGCGCACACGTATTCCCGGGCTTCGCTCGAGACCGCGACCACGCCGCTGGCCAGGCCGAAGACCCGGGTCGCGATGGCTTCGGCTTCGTCGCGGTGCACGAGGGTGCGGTGGGTGGCTTGCTCTTCCACGAGAGGCGCATTGACCTCGAGGATGCCGGGCAGCCCGGCGCCGCGCGCGAATTCCATGCCCGCCTGGCCCCAGAGCGAATAGCGTTCGTAGACCATGTCGTAGGCCGGCCGGCCCGAAAGCGAGGCGGTGAAGTCGGCATTGGCCGCCAGGCCGCGCTCCTCGATGGCTTCCCGCCCGCCCTTGCGATCGAAAGCGATCTTGAAGACCTCGACGCTCTCGAGATCCGCCGGCGCGGTGCCCCCGGTGCGCACGGTGTGGAGTTCGACTTCGACCCCGGCCCGGCGCATGGCGCGGATCACCTCTTGGACGTGCACCGAGCATCCCTTGGAACCGAAGACCGGCACGCCCGGGTCGGCGCTCACGTAGGCGACACGCATCAGCGGCTCCCCGCTTCGGCCCGGCGCGCCACGGATTGCGCGAAGACCGCGCGCAGGCGCTGGGCGCTCACCGTGACATTGAACTCGTCCTCGACGAGGGTGCGGGCCTTCAGGGCCAGGGCTTCGCGTTTTCCGGGGTTGCCGAGCAGGTCTTCAAGGGCGCCGGCCAGAGCCTCGGCATCGTGTTGGGCGACGATCACGCCGGTCTCGTCGTGACGGATCGCCTCGGGGATGCCCGTGACGTCGGTAGCGACGCTGGGCGTGCCCAGGGCCATGGCCTCGAGCAGGGTCGTGGGCAGGCCGTCGCGGTTTCCGTCGCCGCCGACGATGCAGGGCGCGGCCATGACGGCGGCGCCCTGGATCTGGGCGCGCAGTTCGCTTTGCGCCAGGGGCCCGGGCAAGCGCACCCGGCCCTGGAGCTCGGCGCCTTCGATCTGCCGCCGCAGTTTGCCCTCGAGATCGCCGGTGCCGATGATGTCGCATTCGAACGCGACTCCCCGGCGCTCGAGGATCGCGCAAGCGTCGATGAGAACGTCGAAGCCCTTCTTCTCGACCAATCGCCCGACGGCGATGATGCGCGGTGCGCGCTCGAGGGGCGAGGCGTAGCCAAAGGTCTCGAGATCGAGGCCGTTGTAGATGCGCACGAGGTTGATGGGGTGCCCGGCGCTCACCTCTTCGAGGTGCGCCACGTTAAAATCGCTGACCGTGACCACGGCGTCGGCGTCGCTGAGCTTGGTGAGTAGCTCGCCCGGGTCGACGTCCTCGTGAAAGATATCTTTGGCGTGGGCGGTGAAGCTGAAGCCGATGCCCGCGAAGCGCGCGGCCATGCGCGCCACCGAGGTCGACGACGTGGCGAAATGCGCGTGCAGGTGATCGATGCCGCGCTTCAGGACGGCCTGGGCCAGGATCATGGCCTGGCGCACTTCGACAACCTCACCGCCCCAGGCCGCTTCGAGCCCCGTTTCAAGGCGGCTCATATCGTTGCGAAAATCGTGAAGGGTCTTCCAAAAATGCTTGGCCTTGACGCCGTAATGGGGCAGGAAGGTGACCGGGGAGCGCACCCGGGCGATGGCGTCCTGGAAATGGCTGTCGTTGGAGGGGCGCAGGGCGAAGATGTCGACGGGGGCGCCCGCCTCCTGGTGGGCGAGTAATTCGTTGACAATGAAAGTCTCGGAGTAGCGCGGGTAGCGCTTGACCACGTAGCCCACCCGGGGAGCCCCCGCGGCCGCTTCCGATGCTTGAGTTTCCTTTTCCGTCACCCGAACCACCCTCTTCCGTTTTCAGTCTTCCGTTCCCGGATTTTGTTCCGGATCTTTTCCCCCGGCCGCGGCGTCCTCCCCTGGATCTACGCTGACCGTGAACTTGCCGCAATGCTCGGCGAAGCGCTCGGCGCCGTCCAGGCGCATGGCGCCGCTGCGCCGGGCTTCCTCCAGGGGCTGGGCCGGGTCGGCCAGGGCCCGGGCGAGCACCGCGTGCATTCTTTGGGGTGAAATATCCATGGGGTGCAAGCAGTGCACCAGCCCGAGTTCCTCGAGACGCCGGGATCGGACGAGTTGCTCCCGGCGGTAGAGCACCCGGGGCACCAGCAGCGCGCGCTTTGCGTAGCGGAAGATCTGGGTCACGGTGTTGTACCCCGCCGTGGCCACCACGAGATCGGCGTGGGCGAAGAACTCAGCCGTCGAGGGCAGGAATTTGGTGATCGTGACGGGCAGGTTCCGGGCGCGCTCGCGGACCTTGTACAGGTCGTCGTCGGCGATCAGGGGCCCGGTGAGGATCTCGCTCTCGACGTCCAGGGCGTCGCCGAATTCCTCGAGCATGTCGAGATAGGCGAAAAGGGTGGAGACCGCGCCGTCGCCCCCGCCGATGGAGACGGCCACCTTGGGTCGGTCGCCGGGTGAGGCCTTTGGCGCGGGCGCGGGTTCGGAGTTCTCGCAGACGAAGCCCATGTATTCGATCCTAGGACCGGCCTGATTTCCCAGCCCGTATTCCTGCACGGGGTCGTAGATCGCCTTGTCCCCGAAGATCAGGAGATCGTCGTAGTGGCGGGCGATCAGGTCGTCGATCCCCTGCTTCTTCCACAGGGCGCGCACGTTGGCGGCGTCGTCGGTGACATCGCGCATGCCGAGCACGCGCCGGCAACGGGTACGATCGCTCAGCCATTCGAGGGCGGGCACCATTTCGCCCTGCATGCCGGCGGGGGAGTGATCGACAAAGAGCACGTTGGGATCATAATCGCGCACGATGCGAAGCAGCAAGTTGGTGCGCAGGTTGCGCACCCCGGAACCCGACATCAACAGGCTGCGCGACGCGTAATCGTCGCTGCCCACCTTCTGGACCGCGGGCAACTTGACGTAGTCGGCCCCGGCGGGCAGCTCGTAGCGATGGACCACCGAAGAGCCCGTGACCAGGAGCAGCGAGATGTCGGGGTGGCCGGTCATGATGGCCTGGATCAATTTGAGCGAGCGCTGGAGATGCCCCATGCCGAAGGTGTCATGGGAATAAAAGAGCATCCGGGTGCCCGGCCCGAACGGCCGCTCTTCGCGGCCGGTGCGCCCTGGCCCGGCTGTGGGGTTGGTACGGGCGTCGGCGTCGCTATGGGCGTTGCTAAGAGCGCCCGCATGGGCGGTTTCAAAAGCCACCGCCGTGCTGATCGCCGCGCGCAGCTCGGCGCTGGTAAAGGGTTTGACGAGATAGCCCGAGGCCCTCACGGATTGCGCGCGGTCGAGGGTCTCCTCGTCGGCGTGGGCGGTGGCGAAAACGATGGTCGAGCCGAAGCGCTCGATGAGTTCCCGGGCCAGGCTGATCCCGTCTCGGGGCCCGGGCAGATTGATGTCGATGAGGGCCAGGTCCGGGCGCTCACGCTCGGCGGCCTCGATGGCCTCGGCAGCGGTGCGGACCTTGGCGGTGACCTGGTGCCCCATGCCGACCACCGTGCGGTCGAGATGCAATTGCACGAGCATCTCGTCTTCGACGATCAAGATCTTTTTCGCGTTCGCGTTCGCGCTCATCCCCGGGTCTCCTGCCCGGCTTCCGTCGCGGGAAACTCGATCCGAAAAGTCGTGCCCTGGCGGGTGTCGACGCTGACCCGGCCGGCGAGTTGCTTGGCCAGGGTCGTCACAAGGGTCAGCCCCAGGGTTCGCTCCTCTTCGAGGGCGGCCGCATCCATGCCCGGGCCGTTGTCCCGAACCTCGAGCACTCGCCCCCCGTTGGCCTCGTCGTGCAGGTCGATGTGGATCTGGCCCTCGCCCCCGGCGGCGTGTTTGAGGGCGTGCTTGAGAGCGTTGGTCACGAGTTCGTTGACGATCAGGCCGCAGACCAGGGCCTGGTCGAGATCCGGGGGCGGCCGCTTGAGGTCGACACTCACCGCGATGGCCCCGGGCGCGCCGAAGGAGCGGGCGAGGTGCGCGGCCAGGGAGTCGAGGTAGGCCCCGACGTCCAGGCGGGCCAGATCGGACGAATGGTGGAGCTGCTCGTGGATCAGGGCCATGGATTGGATCCGCCCCTGGCTTTCCTCGAGTTCGTGCGTGGTGTGGGGATCCGATGAGTAGGCGGCCTGAACGGCGAGCAGGCTCGAAACCACCTGCATGTTGTTCTTGACCCGGTGGTGCAGCTCTCGGAGCAAGATCTCCTTCTCGGCGAGGGAGGAGCGAACCTGCTCTTCGATCTGCTTGTGCTCGGTGAGATCCTGGGCGATGCAGACATAGCCCTGGACCGCGCCCCCGGCCGACCGGACGCTGGCCCCGGAAAACGACACGAGCACCGCCGAGCCATTGCGCCGCACCAGGGTGAGCTCCTCGACCGTGGCCAGGCCCTCTTCGGCCCGGCGCAGGGCCTTCTCCAAGGATGCATCGGCCGAGCGTGCACAGACCTGATCGAAGGGTCGGCCCACGAGCTCTTCGTGCGGATAGCCCAGGAACTCGAGGGCGCCGCGATTGATGTTGAGGATGCGGCGATCGGGGCCGAGCATGATCAGGATGCCCGCCATGGAATCGAAGATGCTCTCGAGGCTCGTGACCGAGACCGTGGTGCTCGCGAGCTCTTCGGCCATGCGGTTGAAGGCCTCGGCGAGAACGCCGAACTCGCCCTTGGCGCGCAGGTGGACCCGGGTTTCGAGATGCCCGTGCCCGAGCTCGACGGCCGCGTCGTGCAGGGCGCGAACCGGGGTGTCGATGGCGCGGTAGAGAAGCGCACCGAGGCCGAGCACACCGAGCACGGCGAAGCCGCCCAGGGCCATGGCCGCGCTCAGGGCCGTGCTGGCGCGAATCCCGATCTCGCGGATCTGATCGTTGAGGGATTCCTCGGCTTCGCCGCGCAAGGCGTAGACCGCCGGGATGATGCGTCGCTCGATCTGGGGCTCGATCTCTTCTTCGACCCAGCGGCCGGCCGCGGCCGGGTCGCTCTTCACCAGGCCCCGAAGCGTCGCGGCCTGATCGTTCAGTTCCTGGCCGAGCCGGGCCAGGGACGAGGCCGGGGGCTCGCCGCCGCCGGCTGCCGCCGGGGCCGGCTCCAACTGGTCGACGTAATAGCCCAGGGCCTCGAGGGCTTGAGCCAACTGATCCGCCGCCGCCGTGGCCGCATCCGTGTGGCCGGGCGCGGCCACCAGCGCACGCGCGGCGGATTGCAGATCCTGGAGCACGATGACCACCAGGCTCGTGAGGCGCAGCTCGCGCAGGGGGCTATCCGCTGAGGCTTCCGAGGCCGGGGCGAGCACGACGCGCAGGCCGTGGAGTTCGATGAAGCCGCCGTCGAGGTCGATCTCGACCCGGGTCGGGGTGCCCTTGATCTTGTTGCTCGCCTTGATGCCCCCGGTCTTGATCTTGCGCGCCTGCCAGCGGCCCGCGCTCACCCGGGCGCTGATCTCTACGCGCTGGCCCGGGCGCAGATCGGCCAGGCTCTCGGCCTGGCCCGTGGCCGAGGTGATTTCGGTTTCCGCCTCGACCTCGATGGGGGTGCCGTAGAGCCGGAGCGTGCCGGCCTCGGGGTCGACGGCTTGCAGGGGGCCGCGCAGTTTGGGCCGCCGAATGCGGGGCAGCACGTCCATTTCCCGGGCGAGAAAGAAGCCCGCGTTATCCCAGGTGCCCTCGATCTCGAGGCCGTGCTGGCGCACGTCGATGCGGGCGAGATCGGTGCCCGATCGCGATTGCAGCGCGTCGACCCGGGCCTCGAGGTCGCGGCTGAGCCAATACGAGCCCAGGCCCACGGCGCCCACCAGCCCGAGGCTAACAGCCAACGCGATCAAGAGGGTGGTGCGCAAACTCAAGGGTCCGTTTTCCTCCTAGGACGAAATTCATCGGTACGCGGGTGGGAAAAACGGAGATCCCCAGGGTCGGGAGTGCAAGCCGCATGCCCGGGTCTTGCCGGGTTTCCGGGCGTCCCGGGCCGCGGGCAGGGTGGAGAAGGGAGCCGGCTCGGGAAAAAGCTCCTTTTCACTTCCTTTTCGGTCGCGTGCAAGGCCTCTTTGCCTCCGCGTGTCGAATGCGCGGCGGGTGCGCGGGCCCGTAGCAGGCCGGGGGCAGAGCGCGCTTTCCCCCGGTGCGGCGACCGGGGTCAGCTGCCCCGAGCGGAGTGTAGGCGGTGCGGCGCCCGGAGTCGCTGGCCGCCCCTGTTCGACCGGGCGATCTCGGGTACCCTTGGCCGCCCAATCGCGGGGCCGGGTGCTGGGCGCTGGCCAGTGGGCCAGGACCTGGTCGATCACGGAGAGGTGGCCGAGCGGTTGAAGGCAGCGGTCTTGAAAACCGCCAGAGTGAAAGCTCTCGTGGGTTCGAATCCCACCCTCTCCGCCACGTCCGCCCCGTCCGCCCCGAGAGGCCGGAAGGTCGAGAGACCCGGAAGGCCGATCGACAGGTAGATCGACAGGTAGACAGGTAGATAGAAGGAGTGGTTTCGCCCTCCAACTTCCCCTTGGGGCAATGCGTCGGGGAGTGCGCTTCGGGGTGGGGATTTGGGCCGCGAAATCGTATGTTCCGTGCCCGCGGAGAGGTGGCCGAGTGGCTGAAGGCGCGCCCCTGCTAAGGGTGTAACGGGAAACCGTTCGAGGGTTCGAATCCCTCCCTCTCCGCCAGGCGCGCGGCGCGGCCCCGGACCGGGGACGTGTGCCTCGAGGCGACCAAAAGAAGAACAAGAAGACCCAGACCACGGCCAAGACCAAGGCCAAGACCCAGACCACGACCCAGACCAAGACCACGACGAAGAGGAAGCGAGCAAGAGACCGGGATTCCGGAGAGGTGGCCGAGCGGCTTAAGGCGCACGCTTGGAAAGCGTGTGTAGGGAAACCTACCGTGGGTTCGAA
>JAPKBZ010000122.1 GCA_028823175.1 Myxococcota bacterium | reverse complement strand
CGATGCAGAAGACGCCGGGAGATTGGGTGCTGACATTGGGTAGGAGCGTCCATCCGGCGGCTACGGGGTCGAAGATCGCGGAGTTCTGGGCTCCGTCCCACGCCTGGGCGAAATTGGTATTCGCGTCGTAAAACGCGATGCCCGACGTCGACCCAAGGAAGGTGGCGTTCTGGAGGTTGGCGTTGCTAAAATCGGCTCCGATGACCGACGCATTGGTAAAATCCGCGATCAAAAACGTCGAGCCAGCAAAAACTACGCCGTCGAGAGTCGTGCCACTCAGGTTCGTCGCAGTCAGAAGCACGCTCTGAAGACTCGCGCCGGTCAAGTTCGCACCCGTTAAGTTCGCGGAGTGAAGGGTTGTGAAATCCAGAGTCGCCCCGCTCAGGTTCGCTCCGTTCAGTGTTGTGGAATTTAGCCTCGTGCTGGCCAGGTTCGCGTTTGCCAGGTTGGTGTCGAACAGATCCGAGAATTCCAGCTTGGCAAAGGAGAGGTCCGCGCTGGCCAGGTCGGCGTTGGGCAGATTCGAATTGGGCAAATTCGCCGAAGGCTCAAGGTTTGGCCCGGAGTAAAGGTGATTACCGCCCGTTATGTATTGAATCGGATTGATGATATTTCCAAAAATATCCAGATACGACGAAGCCTGCGCCCCACTCGCCATCAGAACCAATATCGCTGCCAGAACAACCTTCCGCATAACAAACCCCTTCCCGAGGTGAGTGAGTGTGGGCCCATTCTGACAGGAACAGGCAGGGAGGTGGCAGACTATTCGTTGTCGAACGCCATCAGAAAAGTCTAGAGCGCCTGTACGGGGCCTAGAGCAGCGGACACAACCGGACACTTTGGGACACCCCACGAGGCCCACAGGCGAGCCTAGGGGCACAGCAGATTCGCTAGAGCAGGGTAGTCAGCGAGCCGTCGCCGGACGCCCTGAGCATGAACGGGAGCCATGTACTCAGACAGAAGAGTTAGGAGCGCCGACGGCCCTTTGCCGCAAGGCCGGTTAGACCGAGGCCGAGGAGGAGAGCGGTCGAAGGCTCCGGGATGATGGTCGGAGACCAAACGGCGAAATTTAGACTCTGAGAATTCGCGAAGTCGGTGTTAGCGAGGTAGGAAGGCGGGAGCGCCACGACATCAATGTATTCAAAGAAGTCATTCAAGGCCTCGGCTGCGATGAACGTAGAACCCCAACCGACAACGATAAATGGGGTATGGGTTCTGCACCTATAACCACCACAACCACGGGTGAGACCAGGATCAGAATCGAATTGCCCCTCCACCCCGTCCAGGAATACTTGATCGAGCAGAGCCTGAGAGGCCAATACGGCAGAAGCCTGCGTTTGAAACGTGAAGTCCGAGACATCATCACAACCGTTGTACCGTTCAATGCACGTCCCATCGAGGAACTGAACGTCGTAGAAACTGCCGTCCACCAGGACGTTCGACGCACCCATCAACTGCCCGCCGATGACATCGAGCGTCACAGCCTGTGCGCCGCCCGCCACCAGAACCAATACCGCTGCCAGTACCAACTTCCGCATAACAATCCCCTTCCCGAGGGTGAGTGAGGCCCCATACTCTCATTGAGGCCTTGAGCTACGACAGTCGCTCTCAATGGGAAATACGGATCACGCGGAAGGCCGGGAGGTGGCAGACTATTCGTTGTCGAACGCCATCAGAAAAGTCTAGAGCGGCCTAGCGGGGGCAAGGCATAGTCCCCTCCGGCGTGATGCAGCAGACGGCTCTGACGGTTCGATCGGGCGGATAGGGTAGGGCGCGCGAGTTCGTCGCTTAGGCGCGATTCTGCGCCGAGTGCAAAATGCAAGGTGGGCCGGGAATCGTCTAAGCCCTTAAGAATGCGCCGTTATTCGGATTTGGGTTTCAGCCTCCGAAGCTGGGGGTCGCGCGTTCGAATCGCGCCCGGGTCACCATATTCTTCCACGTAATCAAAGGGTTGCGTGAGTGGGTTTTTCGGGGGCGCAATTTCGGCCCACCTTTGGCCCACCCCCTAGAAAATCGAGCCCACCGGACTCCTCGGGCAGGACGTGGGCATAGACGCGAAGGGTCATCGAGGGGTCCGAGTGACCGAGAACTCGGGACACCCAGGTCACGGATTTCCCGCCCTCCAGGGCCAGGGTCGCGAACGTGTGCCGGCAATCGTGGAGGCGCAGGGGGCGCACTCCGTGCCGGGCGGCCACGGTGCGGAGCCGTCGCCAGACTCTCCCGAAATTGTGCGCGTCCCAGTCACCGCCGCCGGGTGCCGTAAAGACCCGGCCCGGTGTCGACCCGATGCCCTCGCGGCCGGCCCTCGAACCGGCGAGGCGCTCCAGTGTTTCCCTGAGCCGCGGAGTCATCTCGACATCGCGGGCGCGCTTGCTCTTCGGGACGACATCGCGACCCCGGACGAGCGCCCGCACGATGGAGATCCGCCCTCGGGTGAAATCGACTTCCGACCAGCGGAGGCCCAGCATCTCGCCGCGCCGCATCCCGGTGTGCAGAAGGCACAGCAGCGGCGCGAATATCCGCGGCTCCCGTTCTTCGGCTAGGGCAAGCAACAGGTTCACCTCATCGAGGCTCCACGCATCGGCGCGAGCGACCTCCGTGGCGTAACTGGAGGCAACGCGGGAGACGGTCGTTTACCCCTTTCACAGGATTCGATGTGAGCAGGCCCGCCTCTACATGCAGTGAGCAAACTCGGCGCAGAAGGGACAGCCGCATTGTGGGCGAGCGCGGCGCTCTTGCCGCTGCTCAGGACGTGGTCCGCGAAGGCAATCATGTCCGTGCTCTAAAGCATCCGCAGGTCGCGCTTGCCGAAGAAGGGGATCAGATGGTTCTCGATCAGCCCCTCGTTTGTTGCGACCGTTGAGGAAGCCATTGTGGCGCGGTAGGTGGACAGCCAAGCGCGGAGGGATCCCCGTCGCGGATCAATCATCACTCGTTAATGTTCTTCTTCTCCGTATTGTCGAAATGAAAAACCGGTTTGCCCGTCATTCGAGGGTTAACTCGGGCGATCAACGGGATTTCACTACCACTGAACCCCGCCAAATCGCCCGTTCCATTACTAAGAACCATGAAGCCGCGGTCGCCTCTACCCTCGGGTGTTTTAAAAGTTCCATAGAGAACGCCGCCTGATGGTGAGGTGAAATGACAATCCCCTACCCCGGCATAGACGGAGTGATGCCCCTCGACGATTGTGTCCACTGCCGCACATCTTGCATAGGCATAGACCCTGTTTTTTGACGACTCGAATTTCGCTGTGCCTTCCGCAGTCAGGTATAAATTCGATCTGTCTTTTGCAGTCTTAACTTCAAAAAGCGTATCGGCTTTTAGTGACATGCTCATATAATTGGTCTCTGACGCATGCGCTCCAGAACCCAACAATACGAGAGCAAGGATATAGCAAGACTTCTTCACGAAAATTCTCCATATTGACCCGCCAAGGGGTTCGTCCAGGGATCAAGAGTAGGGTCCATACGATTGGTCGCACCGAGGATCGAGACCAACGCCCTGCCACGGGGCTCCCTTAGGGCTTTAACACAACGCCCATACTCGGCGTTGTGCCAAAAGCTAGCTTGAATGTCCTATCCCCGACCTATGCGCCTCAGTTCAGCGATCGCTTCGCGTGGTAGCGCCCATCGCGGTGCTCGTCGAAGAAGTGACCCAGTAGCGGGTGGGCGATCGGTTCGCCGTCGGCATCGGTCTCGAGGTTTCGCTCTGCGACGTAGGTCATGTGGTCACTTCCGTGGACCAAAACGTGATACCAACGGGAGTCCTTCGGTGGACGGCTGATTGCCATCGCGTCGTACCACTCGTCGGTTCCCTGGAAGACCGGATCGACGTCGGCGACTACGCCCCGGTAGTCGAAGCGCCGGTGGTGGATGATCTCACCCACGCTGAAGCTGGCCTTGGATGTCTCCACTCTCCGAGGGTACGAGAATAGCCTGAACCCTGCACGAACTTCGAGCGCCCGCCACGGGTTTCCCTACGGATTTAACGTAACGCCCATACCCGGACGCCCCGCCGTAACCCACCCTGAACGGCCTGCTCGCTGAGCCAGGGCTGACCCACCCGGACTATGCGCCTGACCCAGTCCCCTCCGATTTATTTACACCGATCAGATAAATCAAACCGGCATCCAGCGCCCCAACCCCCTGAAATACCGCTAGTTCTCG
The DNA here is from genome assembly GCA_028823175.1 of Myxococcota bacterium. Lineage (GTDB taxonomy): Bacteria > Myxococcota_A > UBA9160 > UBA9160 > UBA4427 > JAZXM01. Next base: position 3,443 of record JAPKBZ010000122.1, on the reverse strand, counting down.
CCTCAGCAACCCCCACAGGGCGAGAATCAGTCAATTTTCTTTGCCACAAACGCTCCTGGGCAACCACTCACCCGGCAGCACATGTTCTGCGCTTTTCTTGCCACCCAAACCGAAAAGCGCCCACCTCCCTTTCAGACGTTTTGCTCTGGGAGGGCGGGGATATGCGGCGGTTGGTTCTGGCAGCGGTACTGGTTCTGATGGCGAGCGGTGCTCAGGGTGTGACGCTCAATGATCCCTTCCTTGGCATCGGGGTCAATCCCCTGGCGAATCTCGATTTCGGTGCTGGCCAGGTCGGGCCGGATCCGGACGGAAATTCCCTGGGTGGCCTCGGCTTCGCAGCGCAGATAGCCGCCCAGGCCGTGCCCTCCCTGAATTACGACCTGAGCGATGGCGGCACGGCGGGCCTGAGCACCGCCGCCGGGCAATACACGGTCACCCTCAACCAACCGGTCGCCGACCCGACCTTCAATTTTGCGCCGGGCGATGTCATCCACATGTCGGGCAACGTGACTTTCAACGATCTCTTCGGTCGCTCGACCGGGCTGCTGGTTTTTACAAGTTTTCGCGAAGCCCCCGATTATGCGTGCGGAACCACGCCTCCTCCCTTTTTGGCGGCGATACCTGGACCTAATGTCAATACCAGTCCACTCACGTACCAGGCCTCGGCGATCCAATCGAACCCCGACGGAAGCATCTGCAGCACCGAATTGGCCGGCCAGCCCTTCCTCACCCTGGTCTTCGATGAGGTTGCCCTCGGTGACGCGCGGCCGTTCTTTTTCGACCTCGTCCTCACCGACGTCATGGATCTGAATGCCGGACTGCGCGTGCTCTACAAGGGGTACAGCGCGATTCCCGAACCCTCCACCGCCCTCCTCCTGGGCCTCGGCCTAACAGGACTTGCGGCGAAGGGCCGTCGGCGCAAACGCTCCTAACTCTTCTGTCCTGAGACCAAGGGGATCGCTGCTCGGAGGCGACCGGCGGGCTGAGTGTTCGGAAGTGTCCCCGTTGTGTCCGCTTCCCTCGCTGGCTCTAGGGGAGCATTGCCCTTGTACTGATCGTAGGAGTAGAGCAGGTATCCATCCCGCCCATCCGATACGTGAACAAAGGTTTCCTTTGTCAAGCCAATTGCTATGGCATGGTTCGGGAACCCGGCAAGCGGCGAGGATTCGTAGGGGGATAGGACATTCAAGCTGCCTTCCCGCACAACGTCCGAGTATGGGCGTTGTGTTAAATCCCCAGGGGATGCCCGTGGCGGGGCGGCATCGTAGGTCGCAATCGTTTCCATGACCGACGCCACAGGTCTCAGCTAGGCCAGAACGGCCCAAGCGCTCTCAACCACATTCTGTAGGCTGGGGCCGAGATGGGGTTGGTCCCCGAACGCATGAATCAGAAGCAAGCTCAGTCAACACGACAAAAAATGCGCAAGAGATCATCGCCCCAGGAGAGACGATTTGAAACTGGTCACCAATCTCGTTGTGGACTCACTGCAAGATGTTGCCGAGCCGGCAAGGAAAATCGAAGAACTTGGCCTCGAGGCACTCTATATCTCGGAGCGGAAGCATAACCCCTTCATGCAACTGGCCGTGGCCGCCACCGCCACCCACCGTATCAAGCTTGGGCCCGAGATCGCCCTGGCATTTCCACGAAACCCGATGGTGCTCGCGTATAGCGCCTGGGATCTGCAGCATGCGACGAATGGAAGATTCGTACTCGGCCTGGGAACCCAGGTCAAGGCACACAACGAACGTCGGTTTAGCCTCGAGTGGAAAGCGCCCGGGCCCAAACTAAGAGAGTATATCCTGGCCATTCGAGCCATCTGGGACTGCTTCCAGAATGAGACCCGCCTCGATTTCGAGGGTGAATTTTTCCGCTTCAACCTAATGACGCCCATGTTCAACCCGGGTCCGCTCAATGTGCCGCCGCCACCCATCTACGTTGGCGCGGTCAACCCGTGGAATTGTCAGATGGCCGGGGAAGTGGCCGACGGGTTCCACTGCCATGGCTTTCACACGTCAAAAACCCTACGCGAGAATGTGCTCGACAACATCCAGCAAGGTCTCGATGCGTCCGGTCGAAAACGCAGCGACTTCACGATCACAGCCCCCGTGATGGCCATCATGGGTGATTCGGACGAAGAAATCGAAACCATGCGCGAACGCGTCCGAGAAATGATCGGCTTCTATGGATCTACGAGCTACTACAAGGCCATGTTCGAAGCCCATGATTGGGACGAAACTTTCATCCGCCTGAGAAATAAGTCTCGCAATAACGAATGGGACAGTATGGCGCAAGAAATCACCGACGAGATGATCGACGAATTTGCGGTGAGCGGAAAGTATGAGCAAATTCCCGGGCTACTCAGCGAAAAGTATGGGGACATGCTGGACGAAGTACTGATCTACTTCGGTGAACCGGAAAAGGGCGATCCCGAAACCTGGCGGCGGCTTGTGGACGCTTTCAACGCCGGTGCGGCCTAGGCCAGTCCCGCTCGTACAGACGCGCCGGTCTCGGCGGATAGGAATTTCAAAGGCCCATTTTACACCCTGGGCCATGTCCGGTAGAGGCTAAAGAGGGATACGGGGGTTCTCAAGAGAGGGCCGGGGTCCGTAGGCGGGGGTCCCGTCGCAATGAAGGATGTTCAACAGGCCCGCCACGGGCTCCCCTAGGGATTTAACATAACGCCCAGGCTCGGACGTCGTGCCAGAAGACAGCTTGTATGTCCTATCCCCGACGCCCGTTCGCCTTATCCGGCTACGAGGCGTCGATCCAGATCGGCGATGACCAGACCCGCTCGCGCAGGGTCCCGGGGACACGCGGGTCGGGCTCGCGCGAAAGGCGCAGGGCGTCGTAGGTCGACCAGCGACACGTCGGGTTCTGAAGGACACGAACGTAATAGAAGGCACCCTGGGCGGGGTCGAAATGAGGGTCCTTCCAGGCCGTCGTCAGCTGCATTGCGCCGGTGTCTCCCGTGGGCTTGCAGGTCGTCAGGTCGACGGATGCGCCATTATCGGGACAGCGCAGGGTCGCCGGGTCCACCTCGAGGCCATCTGCGCAGGCGATATCCCGAACCTCCTCGTGGGTCGTGCCCTCTTCGTCGATCCAACCCTTGATGATCTGAATGCGCTGAAGCGGGGCGCTCATCCAATCGCCTTGCGCCGCCACGTAGAAGGTCGGGCTTGCGGTGTCGCTCTCGGTCGGCCGCAGTACGCCGCCCATCGGAACTCCGCCAGCGGTCGCCACTGCAATGGGGGCAGGCTCGGCGACGATGCTCTCGTCGAAGCCCCAGCCCGCGAAGAAGCGCAGCGTCATGCGCGGCCCTGACGTGGCGTACACCTCCCGGCGTTTCATCGCGGCGAAGAGGGCATCGCGCGTATTCTCTTCGGCCCAGACTGCGGCCAGGCCTCCCGGCGTGTGGAACTGCAGCATGGATTGGTAGGGCTTCC
>JAPKBZ010000121.1 GCA_028823175.1 Myxococcota bacterium | reverse complement strand
GAGCGTGCCGGGATCGACGGCGAACGGCTTCAGGCGATTTCGCGCGCCGAGTTCGAGCCGGTTACGTCCAACGAGGACGCAGAAGGGCGCAGACAGAATCGTCGCATCGAGATCCGTCTGCGACCGCGTGAGAACGAAGCGGTGAAGCCCGAAGCGATCCAAGGGGTTTTGTCGGAACCGGACGCCCCGGTAGCGGAACAGGTCGATGACACTGCGACCGACCCAGCCGCTCCAAAAGCCGATTAAGGCGCGTGGCGAATCGGGCTCCAGGAGACTCGCGCGCGAAGCTTGAACGCGTTTTCCAGGCGGCGCTCGCAGCCGTTGACGCACGTGCAGCCGTCACGGAGAACATCCGAGTGGAGCAGGGCGTGCTTCACGTTGCCGGAGCAGCGTGTAGTCCTGGCACCCAACTCGTCGTGATCGCGATCGGGAAGGCCGCGGCGCCTATGGCGCAGGCGATCAGTTCACTTGTGCCGGAGCGGATTCGGACGGGTTTGGTTGTGACCAAAGACGGTCACGCCAAAGGCCACGCGCTTTCTCATTTTGAGGTTTTGGAAACCAGCCACCCCGTACCCGACGAACGATGCGCCGACGCGGGACGACGGGTGCTCGAGCGCGCAGCAGATGCCCGCGAAGATGAAGTTCTGCTTGTTCTGTTGTCGGGTGGGGCATCGTCGTTGATCTCCTTGCCACCCGATGGTGTCGAACTCGACGACTTGGCGCGAACAAACGAACTGCTCCTCGGATGCGGGGCCGACATCGGCGAACTCAATGCCGTGCGCAAACACGTGTCGCAAGTTTCGGGCGGGCGTGTTGCAGCTTTGACCGGCGCCGGTCGAGTTGCTGTGCTTGCGGTGTCGGACGTTCCCGGGGATGCGATCGATGTGATTGGGTCCGGGCCGTGTGCGCCGGATCCGTCGCGTTATCAAGACGCACTCGAGATCCTCGCCAAGTACGGACTTTCGAATCTCGTACCCGCGTCCGTCATGGCTCACCTGCAAAGAGGGAGCGAAGGTCTCGAACCCGAGACCCCCAAGCCCGGCGATGCGAGCTTTGCGCGCGTCGAGCATGAGATCGTTGCAAGTAATGCGGTGGCGCGCGAAGCCGCACTTCGAGAGGCGACGTCGCTCGGCGCACAAGCGCTTGCGCTCGGTGAATGTCTTCGCGGTGAAGCACGGGACGTCGGTGTGCGCCTCGCTGCGCTTGCCCAATGCGTGGAAAACGACAGGCCCGTTTGCCTTGTTGCTGGGGGGGAGTCTGTTGTGCGCTTGAAGGGAGATGGCATAGGAGGGCGCAATCAAGAACTGGCGCTCGCCGCCGCGGTGGTGTTAGCCGACACGCCTCGCAGTGAGGCCGTATTGCTCGCGGCTGGAACGGACGGAACCGATGGCCCAACGCCTGCCGCTGGCGGTTGGGCCGATGCGAGCACCGTTGCGCGGGGGGAGACTGAGGGCGCAGATGCCCGTGCTGCCCTCGATCGAAATGACTCGCATTCGTTTTTCGAAGCGGAAGGTGGCCTCTTTGTCACCGGCCCTACGGGGACCAATGTGATGGACCTCGTTCTCGTCTGGCTGCCGGCTGCGAGCGAGTCGAAGACAGGTGAATAAGTCCGCGCCTGGTTTCGTCGGAAGCGTGATCGGCTTGAATGCCCGAGTTGCACCTATCTATGAAATGCCAAGGATGTGGTTACGAATCGAGCGGTCTCGCTGACGAGACCGGTCAAAAACCGTTAGTGTTGGCCCTCGAATTTATCGGTTAACGGTGGGGGTTCGAACGCCGGCCGCAAACCACGATGGGCAACCGAATTCAATCTAATCAGACGATCATTTGATCGACGATCGAGATCTAATAGAGGAGTTTTAGAATGCAGAAAATCACGCGACGCTCGATGGGGCGTATTGTTGTCGCCGCCATGGCGCTGGTGTTTGCGTTTGGCATCGGGACGGCAGAAGCCAAGTCGAAGAGCAAGGTCAAGCTGGCTAGCGACGCACGTCTTTTGGCCTTCGACACCGAAGCGGGCACGATGACCGTCAAAGAGAGGGGCAAGAAGGTTGTCTACAACGTGAAGTTTGAGGGCTCGGTACTCAAGCGAACCACGGCGACCATCAATTCAAAGCCCGTGAAGCTCACCGACATTCCACTCAAGGCACCGGTCAACATCTACTGGCTCCCCGATGAGGCGGACAAGAAGAAGCGCTTTGCCCGCAAGGTCGACGCCCTCAGGATTCCCAAGGAACTGCTCAACGATTAGTGATCGCACGTGAGGCGTGTTCGTGTTGGAGCGTTGATCTGGGGCACGTGTTACGGGCTCCGCTGTACTGTGTAGAGGAAGAGCCCGTTGGCAGTGAACCCCGATGAATTCAAGGCAAGCCTCGGTTGTCGCGCCACTGGCGTATCGATCGTGACATCAAGGCACGGTGACCACGTCCATGGCATGACGGTTTCCGACTTTGTGAGCGTGTCACTTGAGCCTCCGCTCGTCATGGTGAGTGCGTCTGAAACCGCGAATACTCTCAAGTTCATCCGAGCCGGCAAATGCTTTGCTCTCAACATCCTGTGCGCCGGTCAACAAGACCTTGCCAACCTGTTCGCAGCCAAGGAAAACGAAGACTTGCGCTTCGAGGGGCTTGAAACCGACAAAGCGGTGACGGGTGCCCCGTTGATCCAAGGTGCCAAGGTGAACTTGGATTGCACGTTGGTGGCGGAGCACGTCGCCGGCGATCACGTCCTGTGCATTGGACAGGTTGAGCACGTGAATATCCGCGATCTCGAACCGCTGGTCTACTACCAGGGCAAGTACCGAGCCTTCGCGTCTTAGGCGGTATAGAGAGGAAGCCTTACGGTTTGGCTCCGGACGCGCGCTCCTTGTTCCGATCTTCATACTCTCGGCGTTGGGCTTCACTCTTGTCGAGGTAGGTCCACGCGTCACCGTCGGGAGTTGCCCGGTAGAGCGTCCTTTGTCCGTCCAGAGGAAGAAGCTCCCCCGTTTCAGTTGCGGCATCTCTTCATCGCGTTGATGCCCAGCTCGGTGGCCACCTGGCTCTTCGTTACGCCCGGTTGTGTCGGCGATCTGCACGGCCTCGCGCTTATACGCGTCTGAACTCTTCCTTCGGATCGTCACGATGTTCCTCCAGCCGAATGGTCGAACTTCTTGGAGGTATCCACGAAATCAGGTGAGAACCCGGGTTTCAGAGCGGCTGTCTATCTGCGTACCAACGCCGCTTACCAGATGCGGGAGAGGATCTTGGGTGGGCTCGATCGGTGGATAGGCAAAACGAATTGCATTTTCGGCACAACCAAGACTGGGTGTTTTGATTTCCAGGGCTCCACAGGGGCTATGTGGTGGTCTCTTGTTTTCGTTCTGCCAGAAGATCTAGCAAGAGGAGAATGTCTATTTAGATCGAACTTGTAGTGGCGTATTTGCCTGTCAGTTGCGGATCTGTGAATCACAAAGCTCGCGCAAATCTGTGTACATAACGCCATGATTCTGTCATACAGGGTGAAGCAATTTGGAACTGAAAGGGAGTCGGAAATGAGTATCAGTCGGCGTTCGTTGTTGAAGAAAAGTGTCGTTGCCGGCGTTGCAGGGGCGGTGGGGGTGCCTCTTGCCGCATCCTCCAAGAAAGGTCGAAACAAGAGAGACCGAAAGAAAACCTCGGTGTCTGAAACCGGGCAGGGTCTATTTTTTGGTTACGAACCCTTCACTCAGGAACTGGTTCTTCCGCGAGTATTGAGTCGCCTTGATGGGGGAGAGCGTTTGGACCCCAAGCCTGGGGCGTATCCGCGCGCGGGTGGCCTAGGTCGCTCGCCGGTTGCGCCGACGGGTTCCTTCGAAGATGTCAGCCACGGGATCGCACCGGAGTTTGGGCACTTCCCGGACATGAATCAATCTAATACTGGGTTTAGTAACGGGGATACCCATGAGGCTGAGTTCGGTCTGGTGATTGAGGAAACCCTGCATCGATTTGTTCCCGACGGCCCCGAAGTTCCGATCTTTGCCTACCGGGACGTCACCCAGCCTCCGGGGTCGGGCACGACTCCCGGTCCTACGGTGGTGGTTCGCTACCGCGAGCCCGCTGTGCTGCGCTGCTCGAACGACTTGACGGCCGATCGCGGTACGCTGGCCGATGGTCAGGTCAACTCCACAGGGAACAACCACGAGACTTCGATTCACCTGCACGGAGGACACAACCCGGCTCACTCGGATGGCTATCCTGACTTTTATACGCTGTCGGGTGAATCGCGAGACTACTGGTTTACGAACTGTGGTCCGCAGGTGACCGACCCTGAGACCAATTTTGCGCCGGTACACGGGGATAAATTTGACGAGGCGTGGATCCCAACCACGCTCTGGTATCACGACCACGCCATGGATGTGACGGGCTTTAACGTCATCAAGGGACTGGCGGGTTTCTTCCTCGTCGTGGATGAACGCGAAGATGAGCTGGCCCGCCGGGGGGTGATCCCGGAGCCAGGGGGCGATTACGATATCGGTCTGGCCTTCACGGATCGCCGGTTCAACGCGGATGGGACGATTAGCTACGACTTCCTCGATCACAACGGATATATCGGGGATGTCCAAACGGTCAATGGAAAGGTCCAGCCCTACTTCGAGGTCGAGCGGCGGAAATATCGATTTCGGATGTTGAACGCATCCAACGCCCGAATTTACGAGATGCGACTGAGTAGCGGGCAGAAGATGTGCATCATTGGTACGGACACCTGGCTTTTGCCGCGTGGCGTTGAAGTGGAGAGCTTCGAGGTCTCCCCGGGTATGCGCCACGACGTCATCATCGATTTTTCTGAATACGAGGAAGGCGACGAGGTTTTTCTGGAAAATATTTTGATTCAGACGGACGGACGTAAGGGCAAGGACTTGGATCCCGACGAGCCCACGCCATTGCTTAAGTTCAATGTGGTGGGGGAAGCGCTTCGCGAACCCGAAGTTCCGTGTGTTGAAGGAACGACGATCCGGGGTTATGCGGTCGATGTCGGGGAGGGCGTGGACAACGAACCTGGGCTGCCGGGGCAATGGGCGCCGATTCGCGAAGATGAAGTCGTGGCGACACGGAGGTTTACTGCGGATCGCTCGATGGGTGCCTTTACGATCAACAACCGGTTCTTTAATCCCCGGCGGGCTGACGCGGTCCCGGAACTGGGTGTGGGGGCCGAGCGATGGTTGTTCGTGAACAAGGCCGGTGGCTGGTGGCATCCCATGCATACCCACCTTGAGGGCCATCAAGTCCAGGCCGTTAACGGAAAGCTTCCCCGCCGCGAACGGCGCTTTAATCAGGACCTGACACTTCTCCATGGCGGAGAGAAAGCAGAGTGTCTTATTAAGTTCAGGACCTTCAGCGGGCCTTTTGCGTTCCACTGTCACAATGTCGAGCACGAAGACATGCGGATGATGGCAGTCTGCGATCCAACCCCGGGGCCGGGTAACACGGATGCCTTCGACAAAGCCGCTCCATTGGATGGAGAACGCGAGATCGATTCGGACGTCTCAGGTGTAGTTCCGAGCTGTCTTGATCTTGAGCACGATCACTATCTTTACTTCGATGTTGCTGGAGACCTAGACCGCCTCGCAGGGCGGGGCGTCGGCTTTCCGGAATGCGACTACGATATGTTGTTGAGAGGGAATCGCGGTCGGGTGAAGTAAGACGGTCTTCCGGGGGAGCCTCTCGAGGACGAAACCGACGACGACTATTTCTACCGGATGAACCGACGTCCTGGCCGGGTCATGGATACCGCGACTCAGAATGCGGGTGAACCCGGCGGTGTGTATCTCAATGGCCTCGTGAACGATTCGCGGCCCTGGAATGTCTACGCACAGTTTGCGATCACCGAGATGGACGGCACCACGCAACTCCTCGATAGATAGCCGGGCCGCGTCCGGGTTGACAGCCCCTTGTCGGGCCGACGAAGCAAGAGAAACAAGAGAAGAGAGAGCCAATTCAGAGTCTGTAGACTGTGAATTGAAGATTGTCTTCACTTTGCGCGCGTGGGCCCTTGGGCGCACGGGGCGAGCTACTAGCATTCTCGGGCACGCACCGCCTAAGCCCCGTGTTCTGGACACCTATCCATGTTTGTGAGTATTTTCAACGAATGATTTCAAGACCGAATCGAAATATTGGATGGCTGTGGGCTGTCATCGTATTGATTGCTGTCATCGCGATTGCGGGGTGCTCTGTTGTGGAAGAGGATCCGGCTGAATCAATTCGGCCCATCGACTACGCAGCAATTAAAGCGCGCCTGCCGGCGCGGGAGTCTCGAGGCAAGGTTTCGGACGCCTTTCCCAATGTGTCGCTGACGGATCAATACGGCCGGACCTACCGCTTCTTTGACGATTTGGTCGAGGAGGGCCCGATCGTTGTAAATTTCATGTTTACCAAATGCGCTTTGGTGTGCCCCGGAACCACATCGAACCTGGCTCGACTTCACGCAGCATTTGGGGATGCCGTGGGGAAGGACATCACCTTCCTTTCGATTTCCCTCGACCCCGAGAATGACAGTCAAGAGGATTTGCACAGTTACTGGAAAGCGTTCGGGAGCCACGAGGGCTGGCTTTATCTGCGGGGCGACTTTGAAGAAACTGAACTTCTTCGGAGAAGCATGGGGGTCTATGATCTTGATCCGGTGGTCGACGCCGACAAGACCCAGCACGCGGGACTGCTGACTTTCGGCAACGACGCGACTGATCGTTGGGCGGCCCTTCCGGCCCTTTCGTCGATTCATGATCTGAAGGCAACCATTATCCGCTTTGCCCTTGGCGGGAGGCTGGCAAGTCGACGAAGGCCCGATTCCACGCTTGTAGAGATCGATGGCACGCAAGGGAAAATTTATTGGAGCAGCGGCCTGATTCAAAGTGTGGATGAAAAAGGGCGTGAAATCATTCTGGAGCATGAAGCGGTGCCCGGGTTGATGCCAAGCATGACCATGACCTTCGCGGTCGCGCAGGAAATTGTATTAGATCGGTTTCCCGTCGATCGCAGGGTCGATTTCGGTTTGGTGAATGACGCCACGGGCTTTCGCGTCGTCGAGATGGTTCTCCAGGCCGAGGATACGAATTCTCGAATCCCGCAGTCAGCTCTGGTCGCTGCGGGGCAGAGTGACTACGCGCTCTATTGCGCAAGCTGTCACGGCCCGGGAGGCGATGGCGACGGTCCAATGGCTGGATCCCTGAAACCGAAGCCGGCGAAGCATTCCAACGGTGAATATATGAATCCGCTGACGGATGAGTACTTGTTCCAGGTTGTCCATGAAGGCGGGGCCTCGGTAGGAAAGTCGCCCATGATGGCCGGTTGGGGCGGCACATTGTCGGATGAACAGATCCTGGGACTGGTGGCCTTCATGCGATCACTGGCCGAGCCGCCCTATGCAGCTTCGCCCTAAGGCGTCCTTCGCGGCTGACTGCGGCGGGGGGCTTTGCTTTGCCCTCGATGAAGATGAGGGCTTTTAGTCGATATCAGGTCATCACTTTTTTGCATTCTTTTAGGCAACCATCGCAGGCCTCAGCGCAGGCCTTGCATTCCGCGTGCTCGGTATGCTTTTCACACTCGATCTTGCACTCCGTGAGGATCTGACTGCAGAGCTTGGCCATGGCAGGGAGATGCTT
>JAPKBZ010000120.1 GCA_028823175.1 Myxococcota bacterium | reverse complement strand
ACAAACATCGCGACGGCCTCGGCGTCGGCGACCACGCGGTTCTCTGCTCGTTCGGAGCGGGATATTCGATCGGTAGTTTGATCTTGCGTAAGAAGAGCGCCTAAAGCCCTAGCTTCGGGTCCGACACGCAATCCATTCAAAACTCCCGACTCGGCAGATGTTATCGTCGACAGGCTTGAAAAAATGCGGCGCAATCACACCGACCGGTAGCGCGCACTTTCGCGGCTTGCCGCCGTAGACGTACATTGAGAACAAACAGACCACCCCAGACGGCATCCCATAATCGACTCGCAATCGAAGTTGTCCTAACGCTCACTTGCGGTATACCCCCGACATGGATCGGCGACGAGCGCCCCTAAAATTCACGATTGTCTTCGGAACGCTGCTATCGCTCGTGGTGGCGACGTCTGTTGTCCACTACCACGTCGCAGGCGCGCACGACGTCGAATTCTGCGCGGGGCACCTCAACGACGACGCCGCCGACGTCGAGCATCGTGGCATCTGCGTTCAATGCCCGTCGTCCCAGCGATACGAGCTCGCACTCGTATGCATGCCCCAGTCCGCAAACTTCACGCCCGAGCCGACCCTCACGTGGCAGTTCGGCGATGGAACACAGCTGCTCTGTCAGCTGCTTGGGAGCAGCGCTTCCCCGCGCGCACCCCCGGTCTTCTCTCTCCGCGCTTAAATCAAGAAGTCCATTCACGATTCCAATTTCGTAGAAATCGATCGGTCCACGCGCACATCTGTGTGCGCTTCGTCGATTTCCGAGGAGAGAACCATGCCACGATCCGTTTCGGATTCGGACGGCATCCGGGGAGCTATCAATGTCCCGTTTGTCGCCACCTTTATTTGTCTATCCATTTTCTTTTACGCCGCACCGCCCAGTTCATTTGCTGAAGATGCCCCCCATACGCGCGAACACCAGCACGGGGACGACCACGAGTCTGTCGAACGGATTGTCGTCACGGCTACGCCGATAGCGCACCAGGAAGAAGAACTCGCGGCATCCATCGAACAACTCGATCGATCCCAGATCCTCGAACAGCTCGGGGCCACCCTTGGAGACACCCTGCGCAACGTGCCCGGGGTGGCCACCTCGGGCTTTTCCGCAGGGGTGAGTCGGCCCGTAATCCGGGGACAGGACGCCTTTCGCACCGAGATCCTCGAAAGCGGACTCGCGACCCAAGATGCTTCGCGCCTAAGCCCCGATCACGCAGTGCCAGTAAACCCGTTGACCGCTCAATACATTGAAATTGTCCGCGGCCCGGGCACCGTGCGGTATGGGGGCGGTGCGTCCGCGGGCGTTGTAAACGCAATTACGGATCGCGTACCCAGGCAATCCATCGACGTTCCGCTGAAGGGCGAAGTCATCGGCATCTTCGGACAGAACGCAGAAGAGCGGGACATTGCGACGATCCTTACTGGCGGCGTTCAGACGGAGGACCACGGCGAATTCGCCTGGCACTTCGACGGCATGATTCGCGAGAGCGATGACTACAACACCGGCAGTCGTGGTGACCAGCCGGGAACCAATGTCGACACCTTCGCCGCGTCGGGGGGTGCGACCTGGTTTACTGAGAAAGGCAGCGTGGGCGTTGCGTATTCACGCTTCGAGAGCCTCTACGGGATTCCCGAAGAAGGCGACACCGTGCAGATCGACATGAAGACCGATCGCATTCGACTCGAAAGCTCACTGGATCAACCGGTCGAGGGCGTGCGGGAAGTGACATTCCGCGGTGTCTATTCCGACTACACCCACGACGAAATCGCCGACGGTGAAGTCGGTCAGACTTTCGATAACCACGAGCTCGACTCCCGCGTGGAAGCGCTCCACGAACCGATACTGGGTTTCGTGGGCGCAGCGGGGTTGCACGGCAAGTTCCAGGACCTCAAAGCCGCCGGCGAGGCCGAAGAATTCCTCGCCCCCAGCGAATCGGGGAGCATTGCGTTCTACCTCTTCGAAGAGCGCTCCGTCACCGACCACATCGACCTTCAGCTCGGGTTCCGTGCCGAGGGGGCATGGGTGACAGGAACTCCTCAGATTGCAAACAACAAGCAGACCGAATCTTTCGCACCCCTCAGCGGTTCGGCGGCGATCGTGTACCACCCCAACACAACGTGGAACATCGGAATCACGGGTAGCGCAGGTCAGCGTGCGCCAAGTCAAGTTGAGCTGTTCGCGCGTGGACCGCACGAAGCCACGGCGACCTTCGAAATTGGAGACGCAGGCTTCGACGAAGAAACATCGTTCAGCGGCGAGTTGCGGGCCTCGGGTTGGCTTGGTCGGGTAAGCATCGATACCGCGGTCTTTGTGACACGCTACGAAGACTTTATCTTCGGTGCACTCACCGGGCGAACAGTCGACGAAGAAGGTGACCCCGCTGGCGACGAACTCGAAGAACTGTTCTATGAAGCACGAGACGCGCTGTTCTGGGGCGGCGAAGTCCAGCTCGGGGCGGACCTGTTCGAGTTTCGTGACGGCATGATCGGCACAGAATGGCAATTCGACTATGTCCGCGCTCGCTTCCAAGAGGGTTCGGGCAACCGCAACGTGCCTCGGGTCACACCCATTCGCTGGGGCGGCCGCCTGACTTATGCGCATGATCGGGTCAGCGGGTCGTTTGGGTTCTTACGCACCGAGAAACAACACAACGGTGCGTCGAACGAGTTCAAGACGGGAGGCTTCACGATGTTGGACCTGTCCGCGCGATATCGCATCCCCACTCTAGAAGAGATCATCCCGATCGAAATTGGCATGGTGGCGCGTAACCTGCTCAACCAGAACGCACGCAATGCGGTCGCGTTCAACAAGGATGAGGTCTTGCTGCCGGGGCGGAGTTTCCTGTTCTCCATACACAGTCGCTTTTAGTAGTGCCGAGCTGAGCCAGCACCTCCCGTCCGTTCCATGCAACGAAGAAGCGCCCCGCATTTCACAGTTGCGGGGCGCTTTCTTTGTAAGACGAGACTGCGGAAGCGAAAGGGAGGGAGATCGGGTTTTTAACGGGGCTTTTCAGTTCCGCCGATCAGTAACCGAATGACAAACCGCTCGGAATCACGGGCGAAGGGTCCAACGCGGGACAGAGGGAATCGAAAGAGCGAACCCGGAGAGGCACTTACACGCGCCTCTCCATGCTCGCTCTGGCCCCCTATAGTTTCGGCAGTCATTTACAGCAAGGGGGGAACGAGACGCCATGAGTTTGGGACCGGACTTTTCGGATGGGAACGTGCCGCAGCGCTCGTTTGGCGAGCGGCTGCTGGGCGCGATCAAGCTCGATGCAACGGTGTACGAGGAGGTCGAGCACACGCCCGATGCCATGGGGCAGGCGGCCGGCGTGGTGGTGCTGGCTGTAGTGGCGCAGACCCTCGGCATGCCCGGCGATGGCGGGCTGGTGAGCGGCCTGCTCAGCGGGTTCATCGGCTGGCTGATCGGCACGGCCGTGATCTGGCTGATCGGCGTACAGATTTTGAAGCACACGTCCGACTTCCAGGAACTGCTGCGTACGCTGGGCTTCGCTTCGGCGCCCCAGGTGCTCTACGTGCTGGGCATCCTTCCGCTCGGGCCGCTGGTGCCGTTGCTGTTGCTGGCCGTGGGTGTGCTTGGGCTGTTCGCATGGGTGATCGCCGTGCGCCAGGCGCTCGACGTCACGACGAACCGCTCGATCCTCATCTGCCTGCTCGCGCAGATCCCGGGCTTCTTCATCTTGCTGCTGGCCATGGCAGCAACGCCCCCCGTCTAGCACGGTGACAGGCTTCTCTGTCCGTGATGGGGATGTCGCCTGTGTCCCCGCACGACTAGCTCCGGTAGCGGTTGCCACATTGGTGATCGTGCTCGCCTCCAGATTCGCAGCGGTTCGGTACGACCGGGACGAAGGCGAAGGTGGTTTTTCGCGCAAGCGGCAGATGCGTCCGAAGAATCGTTGCGACTTGCGCGGGTAACTATGGAATACCTCGTAAGTCGCAACGAGAGTGCCGCGTACCGCGACACGCTGGCGGCTGGCTATTATCCGTTGGACGATCTCGAACGTGCCGTCGAAATCATGCAATCCATTGGGTCCGACGCGATCGAGCCTGATGTTCGAGCTTTGATCGACACACGCTGATTTTTCTTTCCGCTCGAATCGACCACAAATGAAGCGCGACTTCTCATTGCACCCCGCTTGGATTGAGCGCCACGGATAGATCAAATCTTGACGAAAAGGTCGGCTCCTTGCACTATCCCCTGGATGGCCGAGGGACTCTTGTCGAAACGTTTCGAAGCGATCATCCGCGTCACGCTCCTGGTGGGCACCTTGACCCTGAGCGCTGCCTGCATGGCTCCCGACCGACCGGTGCTCGAACGCGATGCCCGCTCGCTCGCGTTGATCGACCAACTCGCGCATGGACCGCTTCGAGCGCGACTCGAAGCCTGTCGTGACCTTCCGCTTCGCTCCTCGAGCTTTTCGATCGCCCATCGCGGCGCCCCGCTCCGCTATCCAGAACACACCCGAGAATCCTATCTCGCTGCCGCACGCATGGGCGCGGGCGTGATCGAATGCGACGTGACGTTCACCGCCGACCGCGCGCTCGTCTGCCGTCATGCCCAATGCGACCTCGCGACCACCACGAACATTCTCGAAACCGAGCTCGCAGCGCGCTGCAGCGAAGGCTTCACCCCTGCGGTTTTCGACGAGGCGACCGGAGACCGCGTCCGCGCAGCGAGCGCGCGTTGCTGCACGAGTGATCTCACTGTGGAGGAATTCAAATCGCTCTCGGGACGTCATGATCGGCACGATCGAGACGCGACCTCGGTCAAGGAGTGGCTGCGAGCGCAAGCGGAAGCGGTCGTGCCCGGCTATCCCGATCAGGGTGAATTGATGACCCACGCAGAGAGCATCGACCTCTTCCAGAGGCTCGGCGTCGCGATGGCTCCCGAACTCAAGGTGCCCGAAGTCGAAATGCCCTTCGAGGGCGACTACTCACGACAGGACTACGCCCAGGCCCTGCTCGATGCCTATCTGGAGGCAGGTGTGCCCGCGGATCGTGTCACCTTCCAGGCCTTTTCGAAGGACGACATCCTCTACTGGCTCGCCGCGGCCCCGGAGTTCGGAAAACGCGCCGCCTGGGGCACGGAAGCCGATCCCCGACTCGCCCCACCCTCCATGGCCGAATTCGAGGCGATCCGCGCGAGTGGGATCAGGCGCCTCGCCCCGCCGCTCCCCCGGCTCCTCGAACTCGATGCAGAGGGCGAGATCGTCGCCAGCGCGTACGCGCGCCACGCGCGTGACGCGGACCTCGAACTGATCCCGTGGACCCTTGAACGATCGGGCGTCATTCGCGCGGGACGCGTCGAGGGCCGCAGCAATGACTTTTATCTGGGGCCGATTCTCTCCGCGCTCGAGAGCGAAGGCGACATCTATCGCATCCTCCAGGCGCTCCACGAGGAGGTCGGGGCGAGCGCCGTGTTCTCCGATTGGCCGGGCACGACGACCTACTACGCGAATTGCGTCGGCCTCCCATAGCGACTCCGTCCGAGGCCAATGTCGGCTGCTTTCCACCTCATGACTGCGACATGGCTGCCTGCTATCGCTCCGGGGCAGAGTTCCGGGACCTAGCTCCGTTCGAGACCACAAACGGAATCGGCCTCGAAAAAACGGGCAGACCTTTCTAGGCCCCCATCCATCCCCGCCACCGGGCACCCGCGCGGTGCCTTTCATCACATCTCTAGTCGGACCTCAGCCCAAAACCCCGCTTATACTTTTTATCCGCGGCCGAATGTTTTTTTGCCAGCCAGGAGATTGACGGGCTTATGTGACGTCATGGCCGCTATCCTTTGCACCCATCATGCTCGCCGTACTCTCGCCCGCAAAGAATCTCGATTTGACGCCCTCGGCCATCAAGCTGAGGACGACGCAGCCCGCGTTGATGGCGGATGCAGAGTCTCTGATGAAGACCACGAGGGGGCTTTCGCAGACAAAGATCCGCGAGCTGATGAACTTGTCGAGCGAACTGGCCAAGCTCAACTACGAGCGGTATCGCGCCTTCGAGCTGCCTTTCTCCGAAGCCAACGCAGTACCTGCGGCGATGGCCTTCAATGGCGACGTCTATCGCGGCCTCGACGCCCGCGATCTGAGCGCGCAGCAACTTGAGTGGGCTCAAGATCACATCGCCATCTTGTCTGGACTTTACGGTCTCTTGCGCCCTTTGGACCTGATGCAGGCATACCGTCTGGAGATGAGCACCCGGCTGCAAACTCGACGCGGCAAGAATCTCTATGATTTCTGGGGGAAGCGCGTTGCAAGCGAACTGAACGCCGCCTTGAAGAATCATGACGACGACACTCTGGTCAATCTGGCCTCGAACGAGTATTTCAAGGTCGTCGGGGCCAAGAGTTTTGAGAGGCCCATCGTCGAGTGTGTCTTCGAGGACTGGAAACTGCACGCAGACGAAGGCAAGATCATTAGCTTCATGGCGAAGGTGGCGCGGGGCTCGATGGCTCGCTTCATGATCACCGAGCGCGTAGATCGCGTCGCGGGGTTGAAAGACTTCGCACGAGATCGTTATCGCTTCAGTCCGAAGGCATCTTCTGCGACACGCCTCGTGTTTCGCCGAAAGTTCATTCCCGTCTCGGCTGCCTAGGTTTCGACCCAGTCGCTTCGGTCTTGGGGCCTGCGGAACATTACAAGAATGCAAAGGGTGAACACGAGTAGGCCCGCGAGCAGCAAATAACTCTGTACGAAATCGACCTGCTCGGACACGACGCCATAGAGCTTGGAGCCACACGATGCGCCCAAGTTGGCGACCGACATATAGACGGCGAACTGGGTGGCCGAAATGCCGCGGGTGCAAATGCTCATCGCGATGGCGATCATGCAGACCATGAGCACCG
Organism: Myxococcota bacterium; assembly: GCA_028823175.1. Lineage (GTDB taxonomy): Bacteria > Myxococcota_A > UBA9160 > UBA9160 > UBA4427 > JAZXM01. The sequence goes on along the minus strand of JAPKBZ010000120.1, from coordinate 822 downwards.
GATCGAGCAGCACCCAGAGAGAGAGCATCATCTGCACGTAAAGTTCGTTGACCCAGAGGAACTCGGTGAGCGCCAAGATCGTGGCGTGGACACCCACGAGTCCGAGGGAGAGTATGGAGATTCTCTTGACCCCGAAGCGGTCGATGATGGGGCCGATCCCCAGGGCTAGAAATGCGCCAATGAGCCCCATGGAAGCCACGAGTCCAGACCATTGCTCGGGGGTGAACTGGAACAACTGGATCGCCGCGATGGGCATGAGCGCATCACCGTAGCCGCTGATCAGGCCGTAGAAGAACAAGACCAGAAAGATGACAACACTGCTCCGGGTCCAGAGCACCTCTTGGAGAGAGCGCATCACGGAGACCAGGGAGTGGGCACTTTGCTGGGGTGCGACCGACTTTCCGGATGTCCAGGGGAGGAAGCGTTCGCCCTCCCTTTCCCGCACTCCGAGGAATATCAGGAACACGAGAAACGAGACCGCTGCACCGAGGAGCGCCGTGGTGCCCAGGCCCACCGTGCCCAGCATGGCGCCGCTGAGCGCGGCGGAAGCGGACCAGCCCACGGCTTTTCCGCAGCTCATGAAGGCATTAATTCGGCCCTGCTCCGATTCCGGCACAAGGTCAATGGCCATTCCGTCTACCGCGACATCCTGGGTGGCCGCGAAAACGTTGACGAAGACCGCAATGGCGGTGAGTAATGTCATCTGGTTAACGGGGTCATCTACATAAGTGAGCAGGCAAAGGCTGAGGGCCATGCCCAACTGCGCACCGAGCACCCAGGGTCGCCGGAGCCCCATGGCGGGATACTGATAGCGGTCCATGA
>JAPKBZ010000119.1 GCA_028823175.1 Myxococcota bacterium | reverse complement strand
GCCGAGCGTGCCCCCGGCCCGGAGCGGAGACTCACGAGCAGGAATGCGGACCAGGGAGTCCGAGCGAGACGCAGACAATGCCAGCACCCGGCAGAAAGAAAAGATCGAAGTGGATCCTGAGGCGACTTAAAATTGTCTTCATCGCTCCGTGCAAGGACACCCTCAATCCCACTCTGAGGTCCCACAAAAGCAAATCGCCCGCATGCGGGACATGGGGTATCCTTTCCATCTGGCAGGGGTCGGTCAAGCCGTTCTTGATCGTCCCGTGTCCCACGCAACAAAGCCCATGCCCACTTATCTGAATCGAATCGTTCCCGTGCTGGCAGTAGCGGCCTATTTGGCCGCGACCGCGCTGCCTTGCCCGATTTCGACCGAATCATCAGCGGCCCCTGTCGGCGCCATTGCCTACAGCCACAGCGCTCACGACCACGATGATTCTTCCGTGGGGCCAACGCCCGGGCAGGCGTCTTCGGTGCCCTTCTTCAGCGAACCCTGCCCCTGCGGTTGCGAGGGGAAGACCGGCGGGAACCTTGCGACGAAGCGCTTGGGACGACTTATCCCGCCCGAAAGCCAGGTTTTTGCCATCGCCCGAGCACCCGCGGCGCAAACGTTCCTTTTGCAGCCCATGCCGAGCTTCGCTTTGTCGCCGCCCGAGCAAATCCCGATCCTGAGCTAGCTGCCCCGAGAGTGGCGCGTCCTTCGCACCCGGTCGAGACAGAACTGCCTTTGGCCGTTTCGCTCCTTTCGTGACTTGGCGCTCAGTGCTCAGGAGATCATTCATGTCCGCCAGTAGACATTGCGCACGCAATTCCTTCTATTTTTTCTCCGAACATCCGATTTCGTTCCTCGCCGACAAGCCTGGAGCGAATGCCCTGGCTCATCCCATCGCCGGGCTTTTCTTCCTTGTCGCCCTCGCTCTCTTGTTCTTCGCGGGGCCATCCTTCGCCGCGCCCGACCTCCCTTTCGAGGACGGTCAGGACCCCGAAGAAATCATCGTCACAGCCACTCGCAATCAGCGCCCTCTGAGCGAGGTTCCCATGAGCGTGACGGTCCTGACCCGCGATGAGGTTCTCCAGTCCCCGGCTCAGGCGGTGGACGACCTCCTGCGGATCGTCCCTGGTGTCAACCTTCCGGCGGCCAGCAGCCTGGTCAGCCACCCGACTTCCCAATCCGTCTCCATGCGAGGGCTTGGACGCGGGCGTGCTCTGGTTCTACTCGACGGAGTGCCGCTCAACGATGGCTTCGGCGGCTGGGTGAACTGGACCAAAATTCCGTACCAAAACATCGAGCGCATCGAGGTGGTCCGGGGAGGCAGCTCCAGTGTGTACGGCACCTACGCCATGGGCGGCGTCATCAATGTCCTCACCCGGCCTGCCGAGGGCCGATCCATGGACCTCGAAGCAAGCTATGGAACCCAGGGCACCGGGCGTGCCCACGCCTATGTGAGCGAGACCGTGGGCAATACGGCGGTTGCGATCAACTACGACTTCTACGACTCCGGCGGATACCCGGTGGTCGCTGCCAGCGAGCGTGGCCCCATCGACACCAACGCTTACTCCGAGCACAACAACTTGCAACTCGAGGCCAACCACAGCTTCGATTCGGGCGCGACCGCTTACGTCCGGACAAACCTTTTCAGGGATAAGCGAAACGTAGGTACCCCCCTGGCCAACGATTCCCGGGATGTTTGGGACGTGGCGATGGGAACCGAATTTGCGGCCCCGGGTGGCGGCGACGGCAAGATTTCGTTCTTCAGTTCGCTGCAGGATTTTGACAATGCAAATACGCGTGTCGCTCAGGACCGCGCCAGCGAGGTGTTGGCCCTCACCCAGGAAGTACCCAGTTTTGATATCGGGACCGCCGGCCAGTGGTCCAAGGACCTTGGCTTCTGGTCATCCTTTGCGGCGGTGGGCATGGACTATCGCCACGTCCAGGGCGAAAACCGCGAGACCATTATCGACCTGCCCTTCGACTCCAGCGTCACAAAGGGGAAGCAGGACGCCCTGGGGATCTATGCCGAGATGAGCCTCTTTCCCTGGCCACAATTCGAAGCCCTGGCGAGCCTGCGATTTGACTACTGGAGCAACTACGCCGCATCCAAAACCAGCGAGGGAAACCCCACCGAGTACTACGCGGACCGCAGCGCGACCGAGGTAAGTCCCAGACTTTCCTTGCGCTACGAGTTCGATAACGGTTGGGCCACTCGGGGCGCCGTCTACCGGGCGTTCCGAGCGCCCAGTCTCAACGAACTCTATCGGGGTTTTTACGCGGGCAATATGCCGTTCCGCCCCAACAACGACCTCAAGCCCGAACTGCTGCGGATTGGTGGCGAGATCGGCTTCGACTACCGCAACGACCGCATCCAGGCGTCTCTGACCGGGTTCTGGAATGAGTTGGACGACACCATCGCATTTGTATTCAATTCCGTTCCCGCCCCCGGAGCCTCGTTCCAGAAGCGAGGAAATATTGTGGCCACCCAAAGCCGCGGCTTCGAGTTCGATTCTGAAATTCAAATCGGCAACGAGTGGGTGCTGGCCCCCTCGTATGTCTTCACCGACTCGACAATTCAGAAATTCCCCGCTCGACCAGATCGGGTGGGCAATTGGCTCGAGGACATTCCGCGCCACCAGGCGGCGGTCACCCTGACCTATGACAACCCGGACCTGTTCGAATTGATGATTCGCGGCCGATACGTTGGAAAACGCTACTCCAGCGACACCAATGACTTTGAGATGCAATCCTTCGGTATCCTGGACATCTCGGCCTCCAAGCAACTGGGGGAATATCTCGAAATTTTCTTGATGGTCGAGAATCTCCTCAATGAGGAGTACGATGCCGACCGGACGGGTGACACCACCCGGATCGGCGCGCCCCGCCAAGTCTGGGGTGGCGTTCGAATGCAGTTTTGAGGACGGGCGACTCCATGCAAAGTGAAAATTCGATCGGCCCGGACACCGCGAGAACGGATCGATGGGGCCAACGCGCTCGGGGACTGGCGTGCGTGGGTGCCATCGCCCTACTTCTGGTCGCGCTTCTGGTCGCGGGATGCGGGGCGCCGGATCGCCCCTTAGTGGCTTTCGAGAACGCACCGCGCGCCCTGAATGCGCAGTCCTCTCGAGACCCTCAACTCCTGGTCCGAGCGTCGGGCGCCATCGCTCTGCTGGCCGTAGAGGAGGCCAGCCCGGACGGGGAAGACCTGCGTCTCTATCTCTCGCCCAGCGGCGGAGATGTGTTCACCCCGGGCCCTCGGGTCAACCACTGGGAGGGCAGCGTTCGCTCTCACGGCGAGGGAATGCCGCTCCTCCTTGAGGGCACCGAGGGCAAGTTCTATGCGATCTGGCTGGGTCGCCGGGGTGAAGGCCAGCGGGGAAACGTGATTCGGGTCGCGCGCTCGGACAATTTCTTGAAGAGCTTTGAGCCGGCAGCGGAACTGGGCGCCAGCTCGGGCCGGGGACCGGGGCCGGCTTTTTTTGATGCCACCGTGGCCCCGGACGGAACGCTCATCGTCGCGTGGCTTGGCGAGGCTCCGGGCAAGACCCTCTCGGGCTCGAGCCATGTCCTGGTGAGTTCCAGCCACGATCAGGCACGCAGCTTCTCGCCCCCGGTCGCCGCCGCCTCGGACGTCTGTCCGTGCTGCCGGCCCGGTCTTGCCGCCGACGAGACCGGTCGCTGGTTTCTGGCTTGGCGTAACATGGACGAAGACGATGTGCGCGATCTCGCCGTCGCGGCCTCGACCGATCGGGGGGTGAACTGGTCCTCGGCCATGACCATGCCCGGCCCCAGTTGGCAGATTGACGGCTGCCCCCACTCGGGGCCTTCCTTGCGGGTTCTCCAAGGAGATCTCTTCGTGACCTGGTACACCGAGGCCACGGGACAGTCCAGGCTTTACTGGTCCCGCTCTTCGGATGGCGGCCGAAAATTTTCCGCCGCCGCGGATATCGCCGGCGAAATCCTCGATCCCAACCATCCCCGCTTGGCCGAGGTGGACGGACGACTCTTCGTCGTCTTCCAAGGCCGAGACCCCTTGGCCGAGGGAAGTTGGGGCGCCTCGCGCCCCTTTATCCGGGCGATCGGGCCGGGCGAGCACTCGCCTCCCGTGCCGGTCCCCCACGGCGAGGGCAGCGCGTCTTATCCGGTCCTCAGCGGGCTGGGCGCGGGCCGTATGGTCGTGGCGTGGACCGATACCAGCCAATCCGGCTCCCGGGTACTCACCGCACGGGGGCGTATCCCGGGCGCACCCAGCGCTCCCTAATAGCCGAGCCCTCGACACCCCCCCCGCCACGCTGCTCCGAGACCCTGGGCCCCCTCTTTGACCTGTACCGGACATGGCTCAGGGCGTATAGAATGAGTCTTTGCAATTCCTATCCGTCGCAGATGTGCTCCATCTGCCCTCCGGCGCTTCGCCATCGTTCGACTCCATAGCAAAGGTACGCCACGATGAACTCCTGCATCAGCATCGACATGGACAACTATCGGGAATACCGAAGCCTCCTCGATCCGGAGGGTCAACACGACGGTGAATCTTTCTATCTAGAGGCCGTGCCGCGCTTTCTAGATATCCTCGATCGGGCCGGAGCTCGAGCGACCTTCTTCGCCATTGGTCGAGACGTGCGAGTCCAAGCGCACCGCTCGGTGTTGCGCGAGATTGCAAGCCGAGGCCACGAGGTGGGCAATCACTCCTACACCCATCCCTACAATTTTAGGGCTCTTTCAATTTCGCAGCGCGAAGAAGAAATCCGCCAGGCCGAAGAGGCCATCGCCGATGTCATCGGCGAGCGGCCGGTTGGCTTCCGAACGCCTTCGGCGGACGTCGACGGCGAGACTCTCGAGATTCTTGCGGAGCGCGGCTACCTCTACGACTCATCGGTGATGCCGTCGCCGCTGATGCTGGCCTTCATGCTCTACGGGAAACTCTTCATTCGCCACCAGAACTATCAGCTCGGGCCGCCCGGAGTCGTGATCGCCCCTTCCGACCCTTACTATCCCGACCGGCGACGCGTGTACCGCAGGCATTCTCAGAGCGACGGCGATGCGGGGCTGGGACTGGTCGAAATGCCCTTCTCGCTGATCCCCTTCGTGCGTTTTCCCTTCTACTCCACCTTGTTGAGAATCTTTGGAAGGCGCTTCTTCGACCTCTGCACTCGCTTCTACGATCGCGATCGTCCCATGTTGCACTTCCTCTTTCATTTGATCGATCTGGCGGACCTCGAGGGCACCGAACTCGAAAGCAAAATCGAAAGTGCACCTGGCCTCGCCGTTTCGGTTGAGCGGCGCCGTCGCTTCGTGGACCACGTTGTTCAGGCACTGGCGATCGAAGGTGAGGCGGTTCCGCTGCGCGATGTCGCTGAAAAATTCCTGCGCGAGGGTGCGCAGGCATGAGCGAAGTGCCGAATCGCCGGGATCGATCCGACCTCGTCCCCCCCCCGCCCTCGTTTTGGACCGGGATCGTGTCTCGGGCAGAGGTGTGGATCTACGAGCTGAACGAAAGCGGCCACTGGTTCTTCGGATTCTACGACTGGTGCAACGAGATCTGGGCGCGTCTAGCATTCCGCTCGGTACGGGAACGGGCGTCGCGGCTCGACGAGCCGCTCGCGGGAAAGAGCATCACCGCGCGCATGCGGATGTTGGGCTCCGAAGATCTGGAAGACTTTGTGGCTCTCCTCGAAACACTCGATCAGCACAAGTATCTTCCCCCTCACCGCCTCGATCGGGTGGGCGCCCGATTGGCGCTCGAGCGCGCGAGTTACCTGCCCTTCGGGGTTTTCGACGGCGAGCGACTGGTGGGCTACTGGCTGGTGCGCCTGTTCTTCCCTAAACGCGCCGCAACCGGGGTGTGGATGCTCAGCGAGTACTTCGATTCGGGACTGGGCACTCGCGGAGTCTCCACGACGGGCACCTTCACCACCGGCGAAGGCTTCGCCGACTACATCACGGTTCCGCTCGACAATACAGCTTCGCTTCGGGGAGCCGTTACAGCCGGCTGGCGTGTCGTGCGCAAGAATCATCGCTTCTACGTGTTGGTGCGGGACTAGACATTCGCCTGAGTCGTAGGCCCAGAGTCTCGGAGGAGGCCCGCCCAAGAGGGAATGCCTGGGTCGGTTCTCGATGTGAAGGGTTTGCGAATTGGGCGGACCGGATGCGTGTTCAAGGGCCTAGAATGGCTCCCAGGAGTTCCGTCCTCAGTCCCAAGTCAGAGCGGCCGTACGGAGTAAGGCCCCCGTCACGGGCTCCCCGTAGGGATTCAACAGAACGCCCATACCCGGACCTTGTGTCAGAAGACAGCTTGAATGTTCTATCCCCATGAGGGAGAGTGATTCTCTTCGCGGAGATTCTCAGCATCGGAAAGGGTGATGGAAAATCACACTACAAGCAGCCGGGTGGCGAGTGTCGCGCATGGATGCAGGGCGGCGACTCTGTACTGGGGTCGATTCGTATTGAGGTGCGCTGCCGCTCTATGCCTTGCTTCCCCGCCGGCAACAGGAGAGACCGGGCGCGTCGTCGGTTATTACCCAGCGTGGGGCATCTACGACCGCGGCTTCGAAATCGCTGATCTACCGGGCGAAAAGCTGACTCACGTCAACTACGCTTTCGCCAACCTGGTGGGCGGCCAATGCATGCTCGGCGACCCTTGGGCCGACGTCGAGCGCCACCTGCCCGCCGACCCCTGGTCGGGCCCGGGCTCGGACGCCCCCTATTTTGGAAATTTCCACCAGCTCGACCTCTTGCAAGCGCTCCACCCTGAACTCCAGACCCTGATCTCTGTCGGTGGCTGGACCTGGTCGGGGAACTTCTCGGATGCCGCGCTGACTCCGGCATCCCGCGCGCTGTTCGCGACGAGCTGTGCAGACTTCATGGAGGCCTATAGCTTTGACGGGATCGACATCGACTGGGAATACCCGGGAGGGGGCGGCCTCGCCTCGAATACAACACGCCCGGAAGACGCCGAAAATTTCACACTCCTATTGCAGGCGGTGCGGACCGAGCTCGACGCGCGCGGCGTTCAGAACGGCCGCCATTATCTACTAACGATCGCCGCACCTGCCGGCGCAGCAAAGATCGCGAACCTTGAGGTCGAACAGATCCACTCTGTCCTCGACTTTATCAATGTCATGACCTACGACTTCAATGGCTCCTGGAGCCCGATCTCGAACTTCAACGCGCCGCTCTATTCTTCACCCGGAGACCCGACAACCACCCCCGGCACCAACGTAGACGAGACGATGCAGAACTACCTCGGGAGGGGCGTGCCCGCCGACAAGCTCGTACTGGGCGTGCCATTTTACGGCCGCGCGGTGCAGGGAGTGGCCAACGTCAACGGGGGCCTCTTTCAAAGCTTCACCGGAACGCCCATGGGCACCTGGGACGATGCCTCCAGCGGTGCCACGGGCATGTTTGACTATGCCGACATCGCGGCGAATTACCTGGGCCAGCCCGGCATCGATGCGTATCGGGACACGGATTCCGGGGTCCCGTGGCTGCACGATCCTTCGAGTGGATTCTTCCTGAGCTACGACGACCCCCCGTCCCTCGCGCTCAAGAAAGAATATGTTCTCGCGAATGCGCTCGGGGGCGTGATGATCTGGGAGATGTCCGCTGATTTGGACAACCAGCTCCTCGACGTATTGATTGTCGGCACCCCGCCCCCCTCCGTTCCGGCGCTCAGCCCTGGCGCCCTGGCCGTCCTCGCAGCGCTATTGGGCGCGACCGCACTCCACCGGCGGCGCTTTCGCTAACGCGAACCTCCAGACCTTTCAGGAGAAGAGAACTCAAA
>JAPKBZ010000232.1 GCA_028823175.1 Myxococcota bacterium | reverse complement strand
GAACGGCGGAATGCTCGATGAACGAAACGTGCACCGCGTGTGGGACCGCCTTCGCCGTCGGGCCCAGGACCCCAAGTACGGAGTGCGCCCGCTTGGCCTCCACTCGGCCCGTCACACGTTCGCTTCGCTGGCGCTCGATTCAGGGAGATCGATCCGTTTCGTCGCAGACCAGCTGGTTCAGCCTTATTTGAACGAATTCCAATTTGGCTTCAACAAACGCTGGCACAAGGCGGACCTCTTCTCTCCTTTGCTGCGGGCCGCGATCGACGCGGGTCCCTTCCCCTATCGACATCTCACGGCTGAGCAAACCGGATAGGCAGAGGAATTCCTGCACGCGTCACGCGCGGCGACTGGGCCGCCACCATCTCGCCTCCCGGGTCTGCATATTTGCGAAAACGGGACTTGATTATCCCAGGCATTGCGGAGTAGGGTGGCTTGGATTGGTTAAGCCAATACGGCCGTGAGATCGCAGCAGATCCGCTGCAAAGATGCACAGTCGAGTTTACGTGATTCTGCAACCGGATAGCAGGTGCTCTGTGATGGAACGGAAAGAGAAGACCGCTCTTGCGATCGGCCGGCGAGATGTGTGCGCGGGTCCGCGCAAAAAAAAATACGGGTCAGGACTCCCTCGTGGCAGACGACTCACAGCGGTCCTGCTGGCGACGGTCGGGTTGCTCGGCCCGCTTGCGACAGCCCCCGCCCTGGCCGAGTTGCAGATCCATGCGAACGAGGGGCTGTTGACGTTGGCTGTCTGGAACTGGACCCCGTACTACTTGGGCCGCAATGAGCTAAAGACCTCGTCCGAAGCCTTCAACCCGTCCCCCTTCTGGACCTCGATCTGGCCTTACCAACAGACTGGCATCAGCTTCTCCTCGGCAAGCAGCGGCACCGCTCAGCTGATCTTCGATTTCGAGATCCAGGATGACAAGTCGACCCCCATCAACAACCCGGTGTTCACGCTGGAGTTCAACGAGAACACCACGTGGGATATCAAAGCGGCCGCCGACCTGTTGCTGCACCAGGCCAAGAGTGGCGCCGTGTCGTGGAGCAAGAAGAAGGCCAAGAGCCAGTTCCAGGATCCGGCGAAAGACGCTGCGAAAGAGGCTGCCACCGCGACGGCCGCCGAGTTCGGACTGGAAGAGGTCAAGGTCGCCGTCAAGGTCTTTAAGGAGATCGGCAAGATCTTCAACGCGCTCGATCCGCATCGGAGAGTCAAGCTCGATATCTACACGCCCAGCAAGAACAGTGAATCGGACTTCAACGACGTCTGCCTCAACAGGAGCACGGACAACGCTACGCAGCGAGTCGTCGGGCCGCCGGGGCTCGCACTCGACTGGAGCACAGCCGACCGCTTCTATGTCGTGACCGCAGGCAGTGTGACGGGTGGGCAGGACGGCAATTCCGAGCCGAGCGACAGCGATGCGAACAAGGCCCAGCCCGGGATGATCGACATGGCGGTTACGCCCCTGTGTGATTTCGTTTGCGGTGCATTCAACGGGATTGCGGCCGATCTGATCGAGTACAGCCAGAGCGACTGCACCAACGCGCTGTCGGACAGCACGGCCCTCTCTCAATATAGGGACGCGAAGAATCTGCT
>JAPKBZ010000231.1 GCA_028823175.1 Myxococcota bacterium | reverse complement strand
GGCGAGAGGATTCGGCGAGGAGGACCTGGCGAAGGGAGAGGTCTAGTCGAGGGGCTCGATGGGGTAGGGGCGGCCCTCGAAGATCGTGGCCTCGATGACCACGTCGCGAAGCTCTGAGGCCGGGATGGCCGTGGGGTCGCGGTCGACCACGGTGAAATCGGCGCGTTTGCCCGCGCGCAGGGTGCCGATCTCGTCGTCCATCTGGATCGCGAAGGCGGCCTCCCGGGTGACGGCTTCGATGGCCTGCAGGACCGTGAGCTTTTCGCCCGGGGCGTGCACCTTGCCGCTGACGGATTGTCGGTTGGCGGCCACCCAGGCCAGGAAGAGCGGCTGGGAGGGGGCCATGGTGAGGTCTGAGTGGAGCGAGACCGACGCCCCGGCCCGGGCCACCGAGCCCAGGCGCGACATCTGGGAGGCGCGGTCGGGGCCGAGCCCCTGCTCGCCGTATTTGTCGGCGAGCACGTAGAGGTAGTTGGGGTTGGCGCTCACCGCGGCGCCCAGGGTGGCCAGGCGCCGGGCCTGCTCGGGGGTCGAGTAGCCGTAATGGTGCAGGGTGAAGCGGTGGTCGAAGCGGGGCTTTTCGTCGAGCAGGGTCTGGAGCACGTCGAGGGTGGCGTCGATGCCCTGGTCGCCGTTGGCGTGGACATGGATCGTGTAGCCCGCGTTCCAATAGACCCGGGCCGCGGCCTCGAGGGCGGCGGGCTCCATCAGCCATTCGCCGTGGTGGCCGTCGATGTAGCCGGGCGGGCCCATGCGCATGAGCTGCGAGAAAAAGGCGCCGTCGGCGAGGAGCTTGACCTGCTTGCGCGCGTGCACGAGGCGCGTGGAGCCGGTTTCGGGCAGGGCTTCGATATTGGCCAGGGCGGCCTCGTTGCTCCCCAGAACTTGGGCGAGCCCGCCCGCTTCGGGCACGAGCAGGGTGCGAAAGGGGGTGTCGTCGGATTCGAGGACGCCCGCCATGATCGCCCGGTCGCCCTCGACGCTCCCGGTCATCAGCCCGGCGGCCATGTCGGCCATGGTGGTGATGCCGCCCCTGTGGGCGAGCTCACGGAGCATCAGGAGCCCCTGGCCCATGCGCTCGGGGGCAAAGATCTTGGGGGCCAGAGCCGCCATGGCGACCCGGCTGCCCGTCTCATAAAAGTGCCCCGCATCGAAATCCACGTGCGGGTGGTCGCCGATGGCCTCGGCGGTGAGCCCGGCGTCGGCCAGGGCGGCGGTGTTCATGTAGATCTCGTGAAACGACCGGTGCCAGACCACGATGGGGCGGTCTTCGGAGATGGCGTCGAGGTCGGCGCGCTCGAGGGGCCCGTGGAAGAGCTGGTGGTAGCCCCAGCTGTAGAGGGGGCGGCCCGGGGGCGTGGAGGCCTCGAGCTCGCGCAGCCGGGCGCGGTAGGCGTCCTGGCCGTGGACGGCCTCGACCCGGCCGTCCGGCAGGTTCCAGTCGTCCGGGGTGACGAAATCCATGGGCAGGAGCAGGGCGGCGAGCAGGGGGTGCAGGTGGTTGTCGATGAGCCCGGGCATGAGGACCGAGTCCTCGAAGCTCCGGTCGAGGCGGTAGTCCCGGCCCGCCAGCCAGGGCTCGAGCTCCTCGAGGCTCCCCAGGGAA
>JAPKBZ010000045.1 GCA_028823175.1 Myxococcota bacterium | reverse complement strand
TCATCGAGTCGCTTGGTATCAAGATTGAAATCGCGGCATGGAGAAACATCGTTCCTCACGTGTGGTCGGTTCATATCCGAGATGCCGAATCGCCCATGTGTTACACGAACGGAAAGGGCGCAACCAAAGATGCAGCCCTGTGTTCCGCGCTCGGGGAATACCTCGAGCGGATGAGCAACAACTACTTTTATAACGATTATTATCTCGGCGAAGAAAGGGCGGACGCCGAATTCGTTCATTACGCCACCGAAAAGTGGTTCAAGCCCGGGCCCAATGATTCAATTCCCGCTGGCTTGATGGACGATCGCTTTATGAAGATTTTTGATTGCGACCATGAACTCAAGGCTTCACATCTTGTGGATACCAACTCTGGAGCAGTCGAACGAGGAATCTGCGCCCTGCCCTTCACGCGACAGTCCGACCAGGAGGTTGTCCATATTCCTGCCAACCTCATTGGGAATATTTTTGTCAGCAACGGCATGAGCGCGGGCAACACACTCTACGAAGCACGGGTTCAATGCTTGTCCGAAATTTTCGAACGCGCGGTCAAAAAGCAGATCATTCTCGAAGAACTCACGCTCCCTGACGTTCCCAAGGCTGTCATCGAACGGTTCCCAACAATCGCTGCCGGTATCAAGAAACTAGAAACACAAGGTTTCCCAGTTTTCGTAAAAGACGCCTCACTCGGAGGGAAATTTCCTGTGATGTGTGTCGCTATCATGAACCCAAAAACCGGAGGGGCGTTCGCTTCGTTCGGCGGACATCCCAGGTTCGAGGTGGCTCTGGAGAGAAGCCTGACCGAATTGATGCAGGGCAGAAGCTTTGAGGGATTGAACGATATCCCGCCGCCTACGTTCAACCAATTCGCCATCCGCGAGCCGGACAACATGGTTGAGCACTTCATTGACTCGACTGGAGTGGTTTCTTGGAAGTTTTTTGGCGAAGCCGCCGACTACGAGTTCACCGACTGGGATTTCGCAGGCTCGACGGAACAGGAATATCAGTACTTGATGTCCATCCTGAGAGACCTCGGAAAAGAAGTCTACATTGCGGACTACGAAGAACTCGGGGCAAAAGCCTGCAGAATCCTGGTTCCGGATTATTCAGAAATCTATGGAGCAGATGACCTCATTTGGAACAACACCAACAAGGCGCTCCTCTTTAGATCAGACATACTCAATATTCATTCGCTCGACGAGAAAGCTCTCTTGTGCCTACTCGAGCAGCTCGAAGAAAGTGAGCTTGATGAATACACGTCGATCCCAGAACTAGTTGGCGTTGCCTTCGACGAAAACTCTCCGTGGGGAAAATGCACGATTAGTGAACTCAAAGGGCTCATCTGTCTGGCTCTGGGAAAGCACGAAGAGGCAAAGGAATGGGTGGGCCTATTCCTGCAATACAACGACAACGTGCCCACACGAAGAAAGTTTTACCAAGCCTTGGATACCGTGCTCGACATCACGCTCCGCGAAGACCTTGAGCTTGAAAATTACATCCCTAATCTCACTCGAATGTACGGCGAGGAGAATCTCACGAATGCAACCTCGAGTGTCTCAGGAGAACTTCGGTTCTTTGGATTGACGCCAACAAACATGAGGCTCGATGGAATCGACAAACACTTGAGGCTCGTTGCGAGTTATGAAAAACTTCAGGATGCGAGGCACCGGCACCACACAAGCACCTCTAGTTGACGGCAACCAAATCGTTGCGTCAGGGGCTTGCCCGCCACAGAGCTGCCCATAGGAATTCAACGTGCCGCCCAGAGCCGAGCGTTGTGCCCGAAAGCAGCTTGACTATCCTAGCCTTCGCAGCTTCCGCAGGAGTTGGCAGGCTGCCCGCGGGCGCGGGCGCTGGCCTACTGGATCTTTCGGTAGATTCTCTCGCTTCCTTTGGGGCCGACAACAGCGCTGACCGGGCCCGCCTCTTCTGGAGCCCGCTTCTTCTGGAGCCCGCCCCTTCTGGAATTGGTGGCTCCCGAAAGAAAACCAACGCCACCGAGAAAGTCGCCCCCATCATCCGGCGATTGGCGGAACTCCCAACTTCTCTCGGGCCACATCGACCGGAAGCTCTACGAAGTCCCAGAAATTCCAGTCGTCCCCAAGGTCGACGCTCATCGCGGAACCGCGCTTGATCTCTCTGAGCCAATCGACCGCGAGCGTGCCCTGGGCGATCCGCCCGAGCTCGATCGGCATATCGAAGGGCGTCAGATTGATTCCGGCCGTGTGGATGAGATTCGCGAAGAGGGTCGTAAAAAAATCTTCCTCGCCTTTGCAGAACCCTGCCTGGAAGCCGGCGTTCTTGATTTCGCCTTCGGGCGAGACGTCGCACCCGCTCAGCACATGAGAAAAATCATGGTAGACCGCCCCGAGTGGAAAGCCTCCCACCTCTCCGCTGAACCCGATTTCGGCGTCGTGGCAATGATCGTGGAACTCACGCCCGAGTGTCCCAAGTGGCATATCGCCCAGTGCACGAAAACGGCTCGCCAGCTCCTCGTCCGGGCCCAATAAGCCTCGAAAGCGGAGGACCGCTTTGACCACGGGAAACACGCCGCCCAATAGTTTCTTGGAATTGCGCATATAGGTTCGGATATGCGCGCGGCGCGCAAACCCGACGCGAAATCGGAGCATTCGATTCTTCGAAAGGTTGGAGATCACCCCGACCGCCGGCTCATCGACTTTGAGGAACTCCGAAAAGGAGTCGATGAGCCTCGCTTGCTCGAGGCTGGGTGGACCTTCGGCGATAGCTGTCAAGATCATGAAACGAATCAGCTGCCGCGCCTCGAAGGGGTCACCACAGGCGGGGAACAACGCACCCTCGTCGATTGGCTCGAGATTCTCGACATCGAGGTCCGTCTCGAAAAGGACTTGTTGAATCGCATCGAGCATTGCGCGTTGAGGCCGGGCGAGACCATTCGACCCAGAGCGTGCGACCATCGTCAGCGCTCGCAATTGGGTATGGGCTGATTCCGGTTCCGGCTTGAACAGCTCCACTTGCCGCCTCCCGTTCATAATACTCAAGGGTTGCGGCGCTGGGTTCAAGCAAGCCCGCCACGGGGCGTTACCAGCGGGATTCAACACAACGCCCATATCCGGGCGTTATGCCAGAAGACAGCTTAATTGCCCTACCTTCGATCGGGCTCGCGGAAGTTGAAGGCAATGACCGCCTGAAATCTTCGCCGCCCCGGACCAAACAAAAAACGGCGGCCCGTAAACGGACCGCCGTTTCATGATCATCATTCAGCTAAATTATGCGGGCTGAACGCTCGTTGCCTCGGGGCCCTTCTGGCCCTGGCCGGCTTCGTACGTGACAGCCTGGCCGTCACTCAGAGACTTGAAGCCTTCTCCGAGAATATTTGAGTGATGAACGAAAAGGTCTTTCGAACCATCCTCAGGAGTGATGAATCCGTAACCCTTTTCGTCGCTGAACCACTTAACTGTACCTTGTGCCACTTAATTTCTCCTCCCCACCACCCATGACGACGCTATTCAAGACGGTCAAGGGTGCGCTGGGGTTTGGCGCTCTTCGTGATCGTTCGACTCCACCGTGGAGCCCTAACCCGAGAGGCCCGAAACGAGAAACTCCCCGTTTCGTCGCTCGGATCTTAACATACGAAGCGAGCGCTCTCCCCCCCCTGTTTTTGGGTCTGCTCCTGCGGTCTCCTGCTCCCATCGAAGGCCTGCCGCGTTGTCTTCCATCATGGTGCTGTCTGCCCCCGCCACGGGGCCTCCTGCAGGGATTTGACATCACCCCCCTGCCCGGGCCTTATCCCCGAAGGCAATTTGAACGCTCTGCCCCCCGGGTCGCCCCCTACGCATCCCCGGCGGCCGACTCGTCGAGAACTCGAGCGATCCCTGCTGGAGGCCCCTCCAGAACGTCGAGATCCACAATTCGTGTTGAAATGGCCCCGACCGAGTTCGAATATCGCCCAATCTGCCCGATGGGAGGCGATTTTCTGCGTCTTGGCCGGGAACGAGCGCCGCTCAGGGCGAAATTCGAGCCTCAATTGCTTATTGGGGACCGCAGCCTTTGCGACGACCAGTGGATGTGGACGATCTGCCAGCGTCCCGAAAGGTGGCTAAGGATCATCGTCTCGGTGGTGGCCTGGTTGACGGGCATCCCCTGGAACGTTCCCGAAATTTCGCTCTGGCTCAGGAACCAGGCATATTGGGGCCCATTGGAGCCGGCTTCGTGGGTCACCCGGCGGCGAGTCGCCTGTGCCAGGCGAATATCCATGCCCAGGTGATAACTCGCGTATTCGTCCAGGGTGAGTTCGGCACCGCCCCCCTCGAAGATCACCGCTCGCGCCGAAAGGAATCCGAGCGCTTCATGGGGGTCGCCCGCGCGCAGTGCCCCGTGGAAGGCGTCGACCACTTCCCTCGGCGAAAGTTCGTCGGCGTAGGCCTCCGGGATTGAGCAGAAAGCCAGAACCGCGAGCAGAACCAGACCGGGGAAAATGCGCCCCCCGAAATTCATCGTCGGCGGGTCCTTGCTCTGAACACCCAGAGGAAGGTGGAGCCGACCAGTAACTGGAGCAGCCCTCCGGGTTCGGGCACGGTTATAGTGATGATCTCGGCACCGGTTTCCCCAGGCGTCCCGCTATCCAGGACTTCGACAACGACGCCGGTGTATACCCCCGCATCCCCAACTCCGGGGGCGATCTCCAATAGTGCCGTTCCGTCGAGGTTGTCGGTGAGGCTGGCGAAAGCCGGCAGGTTGCTCGCTGCGAAAGAAAGGGCGTCGCCAATATCCGAATCCTGACCCACGATGGAGATCTGCAGGATCTCCGACTCCACCAGGGATTGGTCGCCGATGACCGGGGAGATGACGGGCGCCTGGTTGGCCACAGCATTGACCACGATCGATATGATCTCGCTATCGCCGTACTGGGGAATCCCGTCGTCCACGACGCGGATCAGGATCCCATGGTACTGACCGGCATCAGTGGGCCCCGGCGCGATGTTCAGGGCTCCCGTGCCGTTTCCCTGGTCGGTAAAGCTCGCAAAGGAGGGAAGGCCGATCGGAGCGAACGTAAGCTGATTCCCAAGGTCTACGTCCGTTGCCGTAACGGGAATGGAAAGTACCTCATTCACACTAAGAGTTTGGCTACCCACCGGTGCGAGCACGGGCGTATTATTTCCACCCGTAATGGTGATGTCGATCACCTCGATATCTGAGCGGGCTGGCTCGTCGTCATCCTGCACTTTGATGACAACGCCGGGATAGCTCCCAGCGTCTCCGTATCCAGGGCTCAGATGGAGCGTCGCGGTTCGGTCGCCATGGTCGGTCAGCGTGGCCAGGGGAGGGAGATTGATAGCGGTGAAAGCCAGCCCTCCGCCTGGGACAGGCTCCTCGCCTCCCGCAGGGTCGGGGTCGTCCGCCACTATAAGGATCGAAAGGGTTGCCGCTTCGTCGACGCTCTGGTCACCAATCGGAGTAACGATTCTAGGGGCCCGGTTGGCCGGCTCGAAAACCGCGCACAACTCAGGGGGTGTCGTGTCCATTGGGTCGCTTCGGCAGACATCGTTGCCTTCGCCCCCATCGAGGATGTCGTCGCCGGGGCCTCCTTCGATAATGTCCTCGCCCTTGGAGCCGAAGACCTGGTCGTCCCCCGCGTCTCCATCCAGGAGGTCGATGTCGTCACCCCCGATCATGATATCCGCGCCGGCGCCCCCTCTTAGCCAGTCTTCGTTGTCACCCCCGCGCATCTCGTCGTCGCCCGATCCTCCGAGCAGGAAATCATTGCCATCGCGACCATCGATTTCGTCATCCCCAGCGTCTCCCTCAAGAATGTCTCCGCCGCTCCAGCCCCAGATAGAATCATTGCCGTCGCCTCCGGAAGCGTAGTCGCTGGCATTCGCGCCGATAATGCAGTCGTCACCGCCGAGCCCGTACATTTGATCACCGAGACCACCTGCCAGGATCAGGTCGGGGTCTGGAGTGCCTATCAGTACGGCGCTCGGCTTGAGGGAATTGTCGATTACGTTGAAGGGCCCACCCATGCCTGCGATTAACTGATTGATAGAAAGGTCCATGCAGAAGAGATCGTTATCCCTGTCGGGGCCGGGTGGGATGACAACTCCCGCGACCACGATGCTGAAGCTTTGGGGCAGAGCGCTATTCCCCTTGCTGTCCACGCACGTCAGCCCGACGGTCGTTGCCTGTGTAGAAAAGGGTGTCCAACTAAATACCGCTGTCGCTGGGTTCCCGATGGCATTGGTGGGAGAGAGTGTTGCTCCAGGGGGAAGGCCGAGGTGTCCGAGTGTCACAAGCTCGCCGGCATCCGCATCAGAACATTGGATGGTTGCCGTGATTGTCGAACCCCCGGCAATGTCGAAAATTTCGGCATTTTCGGGCGTTGGAGGCACATCGAATCGCGGTGCCGTGCCGAGGAATTCGGCGGTATTGATCAGGAAGTCGAGCATGATCTTTCCAAAAGTCAGCCCGCCGTTGCTTTCTTCGATGGTGATGGAAGTTGAGTAGAGCCCCTGCTGGAATTCAGTCGAGTCCCAGGCGAGGACACCCGTGGAGCCGATCGTCAGGGCGTCTGCGGTTCCCGAGCCGGGTTGTACGAAAGCAGGATTTCCTGCTTCTTCGGGTTTGGAGAGCCGGTAGCTGAGAACGTCCGATTCGGCATCTGCCGCGGAAACAGGGAATACACAAGGGCCAATCGGACAGGGAGCAATAGGAGGAACCGAGCCCACGGGTGAACTGTTGGCCAGGCTCAGGTCGACGATGGTCGAGATCTCGTAGTCGCGATTGGGGTTGTTGAGTTCGACAGCAGTTCGGCAGCAGCTAGCGATCTTCGCGATGAAGGGCCCGGTGCCTGCGTAGGTATGGCGCCACTCGGCTCCTGTCGCTGGATCGATCGCGTGTGCGACTACCCAATCCTCGACCGTATTAATTGCATCAACTCGGTAGGTAAGGGTTGGAGTCTGGGGTCCGTCGCCGAAACTGAGCCGGGTGAGCCCGATATGTTCGAGAAACTGGTCACCGACTGCGAGCCCGCCGTCTGTCTCCGTGCCCGTGTACGAGGCGGTATGGGTTCCCGGGGCTCCTCGCCGAAAAGCACTACTGACCGTGAAGACGACTTCTCCGGGATTACCGGTGGGTCTCCAGTTGATCTGGCTGAAGCGGAAGTGGGAGGCTTCTGCGTTGCCGAAAATCCCGACAACAAAAAACAGGCAGAGGATTGATCTCGACAGACGCGCCATCAGGGCGGTTGGGCTCATTATTGGAATCCAGAGTTTCAGCGGGCCGAAGTTTCAGAAGGAAAATCAGAAGCAGCCTCGAGGTGACAGTACGTGTAGACAACGGTTGGGCCGGTTGCATTGATTTTGGGATTACGTTTTTGATCCGACAAAAGTTTAATGTTGAAACGATGCTTTCAATTTCGTTCTCGTGATCGAGTTGGGGACGGCGGAATTATTTTCTTTAGCCACTTGCTCCGATCGATGAGGTGGCGACAACACATGGACACAATCACGTAGCCGTTGGATGGACGAAGTCCAAAAGAAGAAAGTGAATCGGGTCTCTTCTTAAGCTTTGTATTCTTTCCCCCGCAGTTTTTACGATTGCAATCCATCCCGTATAATTTTCATGGCTGAATAGCCCCAACCTTCAGCGCGTGGTGACCACACCGTCCACTGAATTTCCCCCTCAACGCCGGTATGCGAGTTGGCGTTCGGTCGGGTCGGCGATGATCTCCTCCGCGGTGGGCGGCGGGTCGGGCCTGGCGGCTCCGCTTCCCATGCCCTTCACGGCGCCACCGACGCAAAACGAATCGCCCGTGCCCGTAATGAGGACGGCTCTCGCCCTGGGATCATCTTTCAGCGCCCCGATGATTCTTCGAAGGGCGGGACTCAGGGTGTCCGAGAGCGCGTTACGAATCTCCGGTCGATTGAAGGTGAAGACTGCGACGCCGTCTCTATGCTCCGCACGGCACACATTTCATTGGCGTGCATCGCGCCGAAGTTTATGTTGGGCGCGGAAGATGGCTTCGCGGGACAACCCAGCGCCATTTTCCTCGGAGTGAATCGAAAGAGTGCCCGATGGCAGAGGCCGGTCGACGGCTCTACGCTCACGGCTATGGATGAAGACACTCTCATCTCCCGTGCCGAGGCGCTCGTTCCTGTCCTCGCCGAACGCGCGAACGAAGCTGAAGCACTACGGCAGATGCCCAAGTCAACGATCGACGATCTAATCGGGAGCGGACTGACTCGGGCGCTTCAGCCCCGTGCTTTTGGCGGATCGGCCCTCGGTGTCGCGACGCACGTGCAGCTGACCTCCCGTCTCGCCGCAGGATGCGCCTCGACAGCGTGGTGTCAATTTGTCTGGAGCGTGCACAACGCGATGCTCACCTATTACCCGCAGGCTACACAGGAGGAAGTTTGGGCGGATCCCGAGACCCTGACATCTGCCTCCCTAGCACCCGTTGGAAAGGCGACTGCGGCCGAGGGGGGGGTTCGGCTCTCGGGCAAATGGTCCTTCGCCTCGGGCTGTGACGCGGCGGACTGGCTTCTTCTGGGCGCCGTCCGCGACGGTGGCGAGGGAGCGAGCGGACTGCTTCTCTGTTGCGTTCCTAAAAGCGAAGTCGAGATCGTCGACAACTGGCATGTGGCCGGATTGAAGGGCACGGGGAGCAAAGACGTCGTGGTTCAAGACGTATTCGTGCCTGATCATCGCGCTCGACCCTTCGAAGAGACGCTGGGGGCGTGCCTTGACTTGGGAATCGCGGTTATCGCAGGTCCTCTTTTGGGTGCTGCGGAAGCAGCGCTGACTCGGTTCCGGGAGCGCCTAACGCAACGCGTACTCATTACTTCGCTGAGCCGCCAATCCGAGATGGGCTCCGCCAAGAACCGGCTCGCTGAGTCTTCCGCCGAGGTCTACGCGGCCCGGCTCCTGCTGGAGAGAACCGCTGCCGACATCGACGCGCGCATCGCTGCCAACCGCGCTCCCGAGCCCATCTGGTGCGCGCAGGTTTCAAGGGACACCGCTTTCGTCGCGCAGCTTGCAACCCGCGCGACCCAAAGAGTCTTCGAAGCCAGCGGAGGCGGCGCCCTGCAGGAGAGCGAACCGATTCAACGCCTCTGGAGAGACATCAACGCCGGCCACTCCCACGCGTACCTCAATTGGGATACCGCCGCAGAGGGGTGGGCGAACGCGATCCTGGCCGGTGGATCCAGTTCACCGATCGGAGAATGATCCCGCCACGCGGCCCCTCTTAAGGACTTACCATAACGCGCATACCCTTAATCCCTGCCAGAAGACAGCTTGTCTGCCCTACCCCTACGACAATCCGTCCTTGCCACCGCTAGATCAATACTGAGCTGCGACCTCGGAATCGAGCAGGGATTTCAGCTGTCGATAGCCAAAGTTCATCAGCGGTTTTCCGTTGACAAAAAATTGCGGCGTTCGCTGAACCCCGAGTGTTTCCGCGTCCGCACTGTCTTGGCTCAAGATATACTGCAGCTCGGGGCTGTTGAGATCGCGCCGAACCAAATCCACATCCACTCCCGCCGAGGGGAGAAATTGCCAGATCAAGTCAGGCTGGGGGTGGTGATGGCTCGCCCATTGCGGCTGAGTCTCGTACATCACGTCTAGGGTTTCCCAAAATTTCCCCTGCTTTCGCGCGGCCTCAAGAATCAAAACCATGGTATCGGAGCCTTTGTGAAAAGGTGCGTAGCGCAACACCAAGCGTACTTTTCCCGGGTGGGATGCAAGAAGTGATTTCACGTGCCCAGAGAAGATCCGACATGTTTCGCAGGCTGGATCAAAGAATTCAACGAGCACCACTTTTGCGTCGGCGGGGCCTGTACTGATCGAGTAACTGCGCTCGAGAGGCGAGTCCGGGGCCTGAGCCTTTGCGCTGATTTCGTCTGCGCGTTGCCCTCTATAGACGTAGGTCGCAGCCGCAAATCCGGCCAAGAGCAGCGCCAGAGCCCCAATCACCATATGGTGGGTCTTCAATTGAGTTCACTCCTTTTTAAAATCCAAAGCAGGCCCGAAACGCCCAAAAAAGCCAGCAGAGACAACATCGGGATCGACAGCAGTCCGATGAGTTCGTACGAAACGCTTGAGCAAGAGACCCCTTGCTGACAAGGCGCTGCGGTCTCAGGAATGATCCCGACTTGTAGAAGCGTATGGTAGAGCGCTACCGCACTCCCCAAAAGTGCCAACGGCAGGGCATAACGCACGACACTCTTATCTAGCGGGAAGAGACCCACGAGTAAGATGATGGCCAGGGGAAACATAAAAATTCGCTGCACCCAGCACAGAGAACACGGGGACAGTTGCATAACTTCGCTGAAGAACAAGCTACCGAGAGTCGCACTCGCGGCGAGTAACCAGGCAGCAAATAGCACTATCCGAGCTCGCTCATTTATTTGCTCGACGCTGCTCATTGGATCTCAATCACCCACTCTGTTTCGGAGCTTGTTTTTAGTCCGCCTGCGACCGCACCATGCCACCGCCGCCCGTTCGTGGTAGTAAGTCCGCCGGGAAGCACGCACTCGGAAATTAACACACCGGCCACACTCGGACGTTGTGCCAGAGCGTGGCGGCGGGTCCAAATGGGACTCTGGGCTTGCAGCAAAGGTTCCTCTGCCCGGAAACCGGCTCAAAAGTCCCGTCCTCGGCGCCCGATGTCGGCGCCCGATGTCAGCGCTTCGACCTAGGCTCCTCAGGGATGCGCTGGGACTCCGTCTGCAGCGGAGATCCGATCGTATTCCGCCTTGAGGCGCCGGCCGCTATCCCGTTCTTCAGCGATATAGCGCCCGAGAAGTTCACCTGTCTGCGGGTCGATGGTGGTGTCGTTAAAGAAGCTCGGAAATATGTCCGGTCCCTCGCCCCCGTCCCCATTATCTGCGCGAGCGATCTTTTCGGCATCGCTCGCATCTGAGGAAACAAAGGCGAGGAGTTCGTCGAAATCCTTAAAGACCAAAAAAGCAGTCTCCTCGCAAACCGAGTGGCCGAGTTCGCATATGCGCTTGGCGAAAGCCCAATGATGTTCGCCCTCTCGGATCGCAACAAATCGAAGAGCTTGCTCGAGTGCTACATCATTTGTCGCGTCGGCCCAGGCACTAAGGAGGACTTCACCTTTGCCTTCGTTCACCGCTATAGAGTTCAACAGCGGAAGATAAGTCGGTTCGGCCATGTCATCTCCCTCACAGAGAGTGTTCTGCGCGAATAGTCCCCAAGGCTCAGAGAGCGGCGGGCTGAAATACCTGCGCGATTAAAGAACTCTTATATGGATAACTTTTTTGAGCCACGGGAAGGAACCCCTCTTCTTTGAGCTAGGTGATTCAATCTGCATTCCGGCCGGATGTCCGAGCACCGGAGTTGCTTACTCAGGGGATAGCGATCAATTCTACCTCAAAGTGCAGAGTGGAGTTCCCGGGAATCTTCGGAGGCCGGCCGCGTTCGCCATAGGCGATACTTGGCGGACAGATTAGATGGGCCTTGCCGCCAACCTTCATAAGCTGCAACCCCTCGGTCCAGCATTTGATTACTCGGTTGAGCGGGAAGCTCGCGGGCTCACCCCGCTCCACGCTGCTGTCGAAAACCCGACCGTCGGGAAAGGTGCCATGGTAGTGGACCTCTACCTTGTCGGTGGCACCCGGCGAGGCACCATCACCCTCGACGATCTTGGTGATAATGAGGCCGGAGGGAAGGGTCTGACTACTCTCCGGCGTGGGATCGGGAGCGGCGCTCTCGGAGGAAGCCAAACCCGAAGGCCCTGTGGGCGCTTCCTGAGAGCAACCCTGAGAAAGAAAGGTCATGCTCAGACCTAAGCTGAACAGAACAAAGCGGAGAGTTCTCGGAATTCGAATTTTCATAGAGCGATATGTAGCAAACGTGGGCCCGTGTTGACCCCGTGCCCTTGGGGAGGGGGTTATTTCCTCTCTCCACGTTCCCCCGGCGAGGGACCGAGCACTCGCGGCCCAAGATGTGGACACTGGGATACGACCTCCTCCGGGATATACGTCCGATTGACCGATTCCCGGCCTGACAGGGATCCAACCGGTCGTTCGCCATGGGTCGCTCACTGCTACAAAGCGCGCCCCCATGGGTGTCCACTCTCCGGCCCGGACGGGCATGGCAATCGAACTGAATTCGTGGCCGGCGCGACAGATGGCTCGGCCAGCGGCATAGTCTCGTGGACGGATTGACCACGCCCAAGATCCAAGTCCACAGGGGAACAGCATGAAGAATGAGTCGACCGAGCACTATGACGTGGTGGTCATCGGAGCCGGCGTCAGCGGGATGTACGCCCTGCACCACCTTCGCGAGATGGGGCTTTCGGTGCGGGTGTACGACGGCGCCAGCGATATCGGTGGCACATGGTGGTACAACCGTTACCCGGGCGCACGAGTCGATGGCCCAGGCAGCCCCTTCTACTGCTACACCTTCTCGGAAGAGCTCATGAAAGAGTGGGAGTGGGCCGAGACGCAATCCGATCAGTCCGCGGTCCTCGCCTATCTCGAACACGTTGCCGATCGATTCGACTTCCGCCGCGACATTCAGTTTGAGACCTGGGTGGAAGACGCCCGCTACGACGAAGCTACGCAACGCTGGACGGTGGAAACTCACACCGGCGCCCGGGCCTCGGCCCAGTTCCTGATCTGCGCGGTGGGTGCGCTCTCAACGGCAAACAAACCCGACATTCCGGGGATCCAGGACTTCGCCGGCGAGTGCTACCACACCGGCCAATGGCCCCACGAGCCAATTTCTTTCGAGGGCAAGCGGGTCGCCGTACTGGGCACGGGTTCGTCGGGGATCCAGTCGATCCCCGAAATCGCCCGCGAGGCTGCGCACGTGACAGTTCTTCAGCGCACCCCGCAATACGCCTTTCCGGCCGGCAACCGCCCCATCACAGCCGAAGAGATGGCGCATGCCAGAGAGAATTGGGATGTCCTTAGAGAGAAGATGAACGGCAACGTAGCAGGCTTCCCCTGCGATAATCAGGAACGATCCGCTCTTGACGACACCCCCGAGCAGCGTGAAGCGTTGTACGAAAGATTGTGGCAGCGGGGCGGCTTCAACTTCTTCTTGGAACTCTACAGCGATATCGCGACCAGCGAGGAAGCCAACCTTTCACTCGCCGACTTCGTGCGAGCCAAGATCCGGGAAATCGTGCACGATCCGGAGACGGCGCGAAAGCTGCTACCCGACTACTTTGTGATCACCAAGCGTCCAATCCTCGAAAATGGCTATTTCGACGCCTACAACCGCGACAACGTCAGCCTGATCGATCTGCGAGAGGATCCCATCGAGCGATTCAACACGACGAGCGTCGTGACCCGCTCGGGTGAGCATCCCATCGACATGCTCGTACTCGCGACCGGATATGACGCCATCAGCGGCTCGATGTTGCGCCTCAACCCCAAGGGGCGCGGAGGCAAGAGCCTGAAGGAAAGGTGGACTGACCGATTCCACAACTATCTTGGCATCACGGTCAGCGACTTCCCCAACTTGTTCATGATCCACGGCCCCGGCTCACCCGGGGTCTTCTACAACATGCCACTCGGAGCCGAGCGGCAGATGGACTGGATTGGCCAGTGCATGCGCCACTTGAGCGACCAGAGTCTGGGCAGCATTGAACCCACGGTGGAAAGCGAGGACGCTTGGGCGAACGAAGTCAGCGCACTCGCCAACATCACCCTCTTCCCGCGCACCGACTCTTGGTGGACAGGAGCAAATATTCCCGGCAAGCCCCGGTACTTCTCCGTCTACCTCGGCGGCAGTATCTACTACCAACGCATCAATGACGTGAAGGACAAAGGCTACGCAGGATTCACGTTCGAGCCCAAGAACTAGCCCCCTTGGCCGGGCGCTGTGGACGCCAACCTCTCGATCTGGCCGGGACCCCGCGGGGCTCCTGGCTCGGTTCCACCCAATCCATGCCCCCTGGCTCCGCTCGAACGCAAGGGCAGACCTCCCTGAGCATTTTTCTCTTTCCTTTCTTCTTCGATTCATGAAATAATGGCCGTACTGTCACCGCTTAACCCTGGGAAGGAAGCGCGATGATCAAAAAGGATCGAGTTCTATTCTGGGTGCTCACTTGGGCGCTTTTGGTTTCCTCCAGCCCGGCAGCGGCCGTGCCGCTCAACGTCTCCGCCAATTTTTCGGGCGCGGACTACGGCACCGCGGATATGTCGCTGGTCAATGGTGGCGGCAGTGGCGCGTTCTGGGTCACCGATCCGGGCATCGGCCCGCCCTACGGCGCCAATGAGCGGCTCCGCGTCTCGAGTAACGCGGGCGGACAACGCGGCAATGCTTGGTACAACCCGACCACCGTCGTGGCCAGCGGAGCTTGGACTTTCGATTTCACCCTACAGATGACCTACCCCCCGGGAGCGGGTGCCGACGGCATGGCGTTTCACATGCAAGAGATCGGTGTCGGTGCGGATACCTTCATCCAGGGCCAGGGACTCGGGGCAGATTTCCTTTCCGTGATCTTCGACACCTACAACAACTTCGACTCCTGCAGCGTCGATTTCGGACTCGCCGTCTTCAATAATGGTTCGCAAGTCGGATCCTGCATCGACTTGAGCAGCGTAGGGACTCCCGATCCCTGGGCCTACGCTGTG
Organism: Myxococcota bacterium; assembly: GCA_028823175.1. Classification (GTDB taxonomy): domain Bacteria; phylum Myxococcota_A; class UBA9160; order UBA9160; family UBA4427; genus JAZXM01. Next base: position 18,584 of record JAPKBZ010000045.1, on the reverse strand, counting down.
GGCCTCGTCCACGACGACGTGACCGGCAATCTGGCGGTCACCGTGACCAATACGAACTCCCTCGCAACTACCGGCGCGCTCAATTATGCCGTTGACCTCTCGGCGCTCGATACGGCCACCTTCGGTTGGTCCGCCCAGACCGGAGGCAGCGGCGAAAACCACGACGTCGTCGACTTCAATGCGGCGTTCGCTATCCCCGAGCCCAGCACCGGACTTCTCCTCGGCCTCGGCCTGCTTGGTCTCTCAGCTCAGGGGCGGCGCCAGCGCTAAGGCCAGAGCGGCGGCGATTGGCTATTTCGAGTTGGGTGTAATCGCCTTATCCGGCTGCCACAGCGAAGCTCTAGCGACTTTCTCCCATTGGGCAGATTCCCCTGGTTGGGGCGCTAAAACTACTCGATCCAACTCTGACACATGGGCTCGGAGGCTCCCCCTCTATGCCCATCTGAGTTAATGCTGCGGCAGGCCTCCAGCAAAAAGCGCCGCGCAAGCCTCATCTCGACGTCCGACTGGATGCGACGTGAAGCGTCCTCGAGAGTCCATCGTGAAAATATCGACGACCTAGCGGGCTTGACTCTCAGGAATTTCTCGGGGACCGACAGACTCGGACTAGAAGGGTCGGCCTGCTCCGTGTCGCTCGGTAGACTCGGTAGAGTAGGCTTCGACAGGTTGTTCATTTTCCATTTTCCCGGGTAAAAACAGTGGATGTATATGCAGAGGCCATTGCTGCTTTGAACGCCACCTTGGCGCGCGCCGAGGGCAGCGGCAGGCGCAACATGAATGCCATGACGCTCGCAACTGTCAATCGGGCTGGCCGACCTTCTACACGCACTGTGCTGCTGAAGGGTTTGGACGCTAAGGGACTGGTCTTCTTTACCGATAGGCGTAGCGGTAAAGGTCAGGATCTCGCCGCAGTGCCTTACGCTTCCGCCTCTTTCTACTGGGAGCCGATAGAGGCCCAGGCACGGATAGATGGCCGGGTGGTCATGCTTGCCCAGGAACGCGCAGAACGCGACTTCTCAGCGCGGCCTCGGGCAGGACAGGTGATGATCCGAGCCTGTGCCCAATCGCAACCCCTCAAGAATAAAGCCGCACTCGCCAGCGCGGTTGCATCCGTTGAACAAGATTACCCCCACGAGGTTCCAACCCCTGATTTCTGGAGCGGATATTGCCTTGTGCCGGACTTTATTGAATTCTGGTTCGGTAGCCGGGACCGCATGCATGAACGCGTTGCTTATTCCCAGTCTCCGGAAGGCTGGAACAAGACCTTGCTGCAACCCTAAGGGCTATCTCTACTACGGCTCTAGCACGGGACAGGGCATGAGGGTTAACTCTCTGATTGGGCCTTTGCATCTGCGGCGCTGCCAATCTGTCCGCGCCCATCCTGCCAGGCCGATTCCGGCGGAGTATCCAGCCATCCGGCGCACTCGCCCTCGAAACTTCCAATCTCATCATCGCCACAACCGTGAGGCGTGTAACCGAGCAGGGCCCGGAGGCGCGGATTGAATTTACTCGCGACTTCCGGCGGAGTTTCCAGGTACTGGTTAGCTTCTTGACGCAGCCAACCCAGACAATAGGTATTGATGAGTCCAGTACGCATGCTCGTACTCTCGTTTGCACCTCCGCCGTGCCAGGTTGAACCGAGGTAGAAAAGGGCTGAGCCCTTCGGCATAACCGCCGCTTCCCAGCCTGACAGGTCCGGCAAATGCCACGACCGGATAAAACGATGCGAACCCGGCACAACACGCGTGCCACCGTTTTCTTTCGTAAAGTCACTCAGTGCCCACATCACGCTTAGTTGCAATTCCATACCGGCAAGCTCTATCGGATAAAGCGAATCGTCCCGGTGCAGAGCCTGTGCGCCCTCGCCCGGCAGGATCTCGACCGCGGTCAAGCTGCTCACCTGGTAGGTCGCGCAATGCGGAAGAAGAAATTCGTCCGCCAGCGTTACTACCAACTCGTGATCGACAAGCTCGGCGGCGCTCGGAGCGGAACGCATGATCGCGCCAAAGCGTCGCGTCTTCGTCCCATCGAACACACTCTGTTCCTTAGCCGCGGCAGCGTCTAGATTCGGCCGTAACTCGGCAACAACGGCATCCACCGTGGCGGGCCGGGCCAATGCAGTGACAGCGACAGCGCCATCTCGCCTAAGCGCCTTAACAATCTCTCCTACGGGCGCTTTTCTGTCCAGATAGGTGAGTGCCATCGAGCGTCTCCTCGCGGTGATCGTCTTTTTAGTTCGCCCACAGACGGTAGTAGAGGAGAAATCGCCTCTCAATCTGATTTTGATTCTTTTAGTACATATCGAATAAGCACGAGACGGTGTGCCCCTGAGCTACCCGGCCGACGTTAAAAACATCTGACGCCTGTTCTTGCCGACTCTCATTTCGGCCAGACGATCCCCTCGATATCCGCTTGTCTCATTTCCTGCTCCCGAAGCATTTTGGTCAACACTGCAAGCTGATGCTTTGCTAATATTTCGCACTGTGCTGGACGGTTTATTTAAAAGAATTGGCGGAAGCTTGGCCGGGTTCCGCGAACGCTCACGACAGAAGGCGTTCGTGGATTTAGTGATGGCCGGAGTGGCATTGGTTGCTACGGCCGATCAAGAGCAGCAGCGATCCGAGCTGGTCACCCGCGAGAGAATCCTTGGGCGCCTGACGCATTTACAACCGGTGGATCGAAATTCGGCGGTCGTAGCCTACGATCAGTATGCGCGACTGCTGGAGGAAGACCCGGTCGCGGGCCGCGAAAAACTGATGGCGCGCCTCTCGAAGTTCCGGGGCACCGCGGAGGAAGCCAGCACGCTGGTTCGCGCTTGCCTTGCAGTGGGGCATGCCGACCTGGATTTCAGCGCGAGCGAACGGAGCGTCGTCGAACGAATCTGCCGAGTTCTCGGAGCCGACCCCCACAAGTTTGGTGTCTACGATATCTAGCCAGTTTTCGCCCTGAAATAACCGCACGGACGTAAACCTTTCAGGCTTGCAACGAAGAACCAGCCGCCCGATCCAGAAGGTCTCCCCAGAACGGCTTGGCCCCGTCCAGAGGCAAAGCCGCGGAACCCGCCGAGACGGCCCATCTCAGCCGGGTTTCGGTAGCCTCAATGGGCGCAGAGTTCGTCTCATTTTTTTTGCAATAGAGGCCGGTGGTAGAATGAGCTTCGGCCGCGTTTTAAGCCTGGCTCTGACTATTCTTTTCGCCCTGACAGCGCTGGGGGGACCCGGCTCTGCGGGGAGTCTACGAAGCCACGACTCGGTCCAGCGCCCCGCCCAGGGCTCGCAGGAGAGCCGGCCGAAGCAACTCCGAGAGAAGGAGTTGGAGGGTAGCTCTAGGGCTCAACGGAGTGAGCATTCAACAGCCCGGTGGTTGCGCCATCGCAAAGATTCTTCTGATCGACCAGGAAGATTCCATACCGACCGAGAGCGCCGACGTCGCGGGCGCTGCCACCAGACCGGTTGGTGAGAGATCGAGAGGGCTCGGCGAAACTCTGATTCTTGGGGGTCCAGCTAGGGAATGGGACTACACGCTTTATCGCGCCCTCTTATCAGCCACCACCACATCCCATGACTTTACGGGCGAGAAGTTTATCGCTGCTCTTGAATCGAAACCCATGGGATGGCTTTACGGAGAAGCCCCTCCCTACCCACGGGAGACTTACGAAAGGTACATCTTCACGTCCGATCAAGGGGAAACCGCAGAAGCGATTATCGACGCTCTCCGAATCATGGTCCACATTGCATGCAGCGATCCCACCACCTGCACCGGCGCCAATGGTTACCCCCTACCCCCCAAGGACATCATGCGGAATACGGGGGGCTATTCCGAGTTGTCGCTTGAGGGTGTCTGGGCCCGAGCTCCCTATCTTCACAACGGCTCGGTTCCGACGATTTGTGCCCTGCTCTCGGGCGACCGCCTGGCAAGATTCTGGCGGGGCAACGTCACCTTCAACGAGGCGGATATCGGCTTTACCTCCGACCGACCCACGGGGCCTAAGGCGGCTGTGTACGACACCACCCTAAGTGGCAACTCGAATACCGGTCACGATACGGCTGAGTTCAACGGCCTTGACTGAGCCAACAAGTCCAAAAATCTCGCCGACTTACTCGAGTATTTGAAGACTCTGTAGCGGCATCAAAAGGGATCACGGTAGTCACCAGATCAACGACGAGGGACTCACGCGCGCAAGGTCGTCACCTGGACATGTTGCCAAGCTCCTATACAAAGGCCTTCACGGCCATCCTGAGTACCTCATTTTCTGCAAAAAGAAGATCTCGCAAGAGAGGCATGGCGCCCTTTTTCTCCTATGCTTTCGCGAGTTGAGTCAAAGTTTCGCCTCGCCAATAATCGCCAATGGGAGAATTCGACATGTCTAGAGCTAATTTTCTGCGCATCGTTGCCATCGCATTTGCTGCATTTTTTGTCGGATGTGCTTCCACACCGCCGTGGGGCAATATGACCCAAGACGAAATCGCGGCCTGGAAGGCCGATGGCTTCAGCCCCGTGGATGCTCAAGCTTGGGCGAAAAATGGATTTGGTCCGAAGAGCGCACAAGATTGGCATGGCCGCGGCTTTGATCTGGAAGCCACACTCGCCTGGAAGCAAAAATCCTTTACGGCTGTTGAGGCTGAGCATTGGCGGAGTTCAGGCTTTGGCCTCACGAAAGCTGCGGAAAACAGGGGTAAGGGCCTGACACCCATCGAAACCCCCGCGGACAACTCGGCGGCCAAACCTGCTTCAGCAAGCGATGCCATGCCCGCGGATCCGGCGCCAGAAGCAACGACCGCCACCGAATCTACGAAAGATTCCCCCACCCCAGAATAAGGCGGCAGAACGGGCGCCGCGGACGAGAGCCACCGCATCCCGAGTGCATACGCGGCAAGCACTCAGCCGCAGAAATCACTGTTTGAGATTCTCGCAGTTCCAGGGTATTGGTGCTGGTTCCCAATCTACGGACCGCGCGTCACTGGTCTCTCGGAAAAATTTCACCCCGCTGAACGCCGGCGGTCAGAAACCCGCGTTGGAGGGCTCCTCTCCGGTGCGCCGCCACCCAAGCCCAAGCAACCCCATCGCCTGAAGGCCGGCCCGAGTCTCCCAGAATCGGACTCAGGCCAAGCCCTCCTAGGCCTCACCTCCCTGTAGAGACGAAGAGCGAAAAAAAGCTGGCTCTCATACCAAAAGAGGGCCTCTCTATCGGCGACCGCCAATGCCGACGCAATCCCGGGACTCGGAGCCGAAGATGGGAGAATACCCATGATCCGACCTCGCACCGCCTGGCTGGCACTGCTGATTGCCTGGCTGGCTTTTTTCGGCTGGTACACATCCTTCAAGGGCCCTTTAACGACCGAGGAAATTGATACGGTCCTACGCATCGCCGAGGCCAGCGACGCCGACCCCGAAGACATCGCCAAGATTCGCCATTTCCTCGAATCCGATACCGGCGATGATTTCGTCATGGTCAACCTCATCGAGATCAACGACCCACCGCCACGAATGGAAGGTGTCCCCGAGGACGCCACAGCCCAGGACCTGATGGGCCGCTACATGAAGCACATGTACCCCGAACTCCTCAAGCGCGCGTCGCATCCCGTCCTCTTCGGCCAGGCGACTGCGCCCGCTCTCGATATATGGGGAATCGAAGGAGCGAGCCAATGGACAACGGCAGGCCTGATGCGCTACCGCAGCCGACGCGACATGCTCGAGATCGCCGGAAATCCGGATTTCCGCGGCCCACATGAGTTCAAGATCGCCGCGATGAACAAGACCATCGCCTTCCCGGCCGACCCCTGGTTTCAGGCTGGCGACCTCCGCCTGCTCCTAGCGCTCTTCCTCATCATACTCGGGCTTACGAACAGCCTTCGCTGGGCCAAGCGGCCCGCAAACTAGTACCCGCGAGCTAATAGATCGACGCTGCCAGATTCCCACGCGATCGCCCCATCGGGTCGCGGGAGCTCGTGATTTCAAGCCACATCCGAGTTGTGCTGTTGATCAAACCTTCGCTGGGATCCTCCGAACCAGCGCACCCAGACCCGCTACCCTTTACGATAGAATTCTCGTCGATGTTTCTTTCAGGAGACACGAAGACCATGTTGAAAGCGCTCACCCTGGGTCTCATCACCATCGCGTTATTCGCCACAACCGGAGACGCGCGCTCGGCAGTCGTCGAAGTCGAACTCAGAATCGCCGTCGGCGAAGTGAACTTTACGGGTAAGACTGTCAAGGCACTTACGGTCAACGGTCGAATTCCCGGGCCGACCCTCGAGTTCACCGAGGGAGACGTGGCCCGCATCCACGTCCGCAACGATCTGGACGTCCCCTCCTCCGTGCATTGGCACGGCCTCTTGGTCCCACCGGGTCAGGACGGGGTCCCCGCCATCAGCTTCCCGGGGATCGCCCCACACAGTGATTTCACCTACGAGTTCCCGATCAGGCAGGCAGGAACCTATTGGTACCACTCCCACAGCGGCCTCCAAGAGCAGCGCGGCGTCTACGGTTCCATCGTCATCCACCCCCGAGACGGAGAGCGCCACCCCGCCGACCGCGAACAAGTGATGGTCCTCTCGGACTGGACCGACGAGAACCCCGAACGTGTGGCGGGGCTCCTCAGAAGCGGAAACGAGTGGTACGCCATCGAGCGCAACACCAACCAGAGCCTCTGGGGTGCACTCCGACGCCATCGCCTTGGCGATTTCCTGCGCCGCGAATGGGAGAGCATGCCGGACAACGAGATTGCCGACGTCGCCTACGACCGGTTTCTGATCAACGGAGAAACGACCCCCGAAATTGACGCGGAGCCCGGAGAAACAGTGCGCCTGCGAATTATCAATGCGGCATCGGCCAGCTATTTCTACGTGCAATTCGCCGGTGGACCCATGACAGTCGTCGCCGCGGATGGAATGGAGGTCGAACCCTTCGAGCTCGACAGGCTGCTCATCGCCGTTGCGGAGACCTACGACGTCCTAATTACTGTCCCTGCCGAGGGCAGCTCCGGCTTCCGTGCGACGGCACAAGACGGCTCCGGCCACGTGGAAGCCGTCATCGGAAAAGGAGACCTCCTGACAGCCCCGGAGGTCCCCGATCCCGATTACTACCGAAACGCAATGAACGCGGGCTATATCCGTGCCATGTTGCGAACCGCCTGGGATGTCGGTGGCGACGTCACGCTGCTACCGCCCGGCGAGCCCACCCCTGAGACCGCCTCCCCCGAAAAACAAAGCTCGGGGATGGGCGCGATGGCGGCGATGGGGCAAGACAGCGGCGCTGAGGACGGAGCGAAGACCAGTCGACCGGGAACGCCCTACTCGAAGCTGCGATCCCCGAACGACACGACCATCGAGGGACCGCGACCTACGCGTGTAGTGAAGCTCAACCTGACCGGAGACATGGACCGTTACGTCTGGAGCATGAACGGAAATATTCTCCTTCCCTCGAACACGATCCGTATCAAAAAGGGAGAGCGCGTTCGCTTCGAGATGTCCAACCGCACGATGATGAGCCACCCCATGCATCTCCACGGCCATTTTTTCCGTGTTCTTAACGGACAGGGAACCCACGCGCCCTTAAAGCACACCGTCGATGTCCCCCCGATGCAAACGACGGTAGTCGAATTCGAAGCCAACGAGGAGAAAGACTGGTTTTTTCACTGCCATATTCTCTACCACATGAAGAGCGGTATGGAGCGCATCGTCCACTACGAGGGCACCGAAGTGGACGCCGCGACTCTCGCCGTGCGACCCCAGCTCTATGACGACTCGTGGTATACATTCGGCTCCGCGAGCATCCTCAGCCAAATGGCCCAAGGATCGGCAGAGGTCGCGAATACTCGCAACATTTTCGGACTGGGCTGGGAGGTCGGCTACGACGACGGCGACTACGACGTCACTGGCTCGTACAGTTATTACATCAACCGCTACCTCAGCCCTTTCCTCGGCGTAAACGCCTACAGCGAGGCCGACAGCGGAAAGGATGTGCGTGGCGTCTTCGGCCTGAGCTGGCTCTTGCCGCTGAATATCCGTACGAGCGTGTGGGTCGGCACGGATAAAAGCTTCCGCTGGAGTGCGGAGAAGGAAGTCGCGATCACTCGGCGCCTCGTAGGTTTTGCCGACACCCAGTACGACACCGTGACGGGTTGGGAGTGGGCTTCTGGGGCCGAGTTCATCGTGACACGTTATATCTCCCTCTACGGCCAGTACAGTTCCGAATTCGGCGCCGGGGGCGGCCTGCGGATACGGCTCTCCTCCCCCGGCTTCTGACTCATCCCTCTGACACTCTCCACTATCCGAAAGGGCCGAATTGGATGCCTCGGCATAGACGGCCAAAGCGCCAGAAAAATCGCTGACGAGGACGCTCTCAATCGGAGAGCGAGCCGTTCCCCCTACCTTGGGAGCCGCGCGTCCGGCTCTCGCGTGACCTCCGAGAAGTGCATCGAAGGCTTCAGATCGCCGGATCCAGCCTTAGAATCTCGCGCTCTGGCGGAAACCCCATCATGACTAAAAACCGGATCGGTATCGGGTTCTCTCTGGTGACCCGGTCAAACTCCTCGCCAGCGACCGGCACGGCCACATAGTCCGCCACCGCTCCATCGATCTCGACGTGCACATTGGGATTCTTGAGCGCTCGGCTGTGCCAGCCTCGCGGCCAGTGATGCGCGGAAACGTAAATCTTTCCGTCGGTATCGAATCGCGCCAGCCTCCGATCGCTAGAACCGCCCGAATCATCCGTCGTTGTGATGACAAGCATCGGAATCCCCGTGCCCCCGAGCTTGGGTTGATACAGCCCGAGAAATAACGTCTCAAAAGCCACAACCAAACCAATATAGACTGCAACCAGAACGCCAATCCACTTCAGAGCTTTCATGCTTCCTCCCCTACGCCTGGGAAATCGCGATTTTACTGACTTAGGTTAGTCTCCCTGCAGGCCGAAAACATCCGATTCGAGGATCCTTCTCGACTTCGCCAGCCCCCTCGGAGAGACCACCAGTATGAAGAATTTTGACCGGATTCGGCAAAAGGGTGTCGCGGCAGGGGCTGCTCCCGGAGCGAGCGCCACCGTCCTCGACCGTTCAGGGATTATATGGGAAGGCGCGGCGCGAGAGCGCTCGCTCGGATCGGACGTTGCGATGACCATCGGCACCGTAGGCGCGATCCACTCGATGACCAAAGCGATTACGGGCGCCGCAGCGATACAGAATTGCGGCCCCCCCGCGCGTTCGATCCGGGAACCCGTTGGGAAGACGAAGGGTGACTCTGAAAAGCGATGGCAGGACTCTTCTTCCCCAGCACAGTGAACCCAATATTTTCAGGGATGACAACCATGCCTAGTCCAGGAATTTCGACATTGTTCTTCCTCGGGCTAATAGGGGGATTTTTGAGAAGCAGGCATCATCGGGCCACGTATTTTTCTTTTCTTGGCGTTGCCGCTCAACTTACCCTCGGCATCCTCGTTGCCGGAAGCGCTGCGTGTTCTGGAATGCGAACCCCGCACGGTACTGAACCCGGCCATCCAGGGTCGGAACTCCGTCGCGACCTTCCCTACCACAAGGACGATCCCCAGCGAGTCCTGGATATCCATCGTCCCCAGGCGGAAGGGCCGCTACCAGCGGTCATTCTCGTGCATGGGGGGAGTTGGGCGCGGGGCAACCGAAGTCGCATGAAGCGAGTCGCAGACAAGGCTGTTGAGCGCGGCTATGCCGCGTTCAACATTGAGTATCGGCTCGCACCCGAGCACCGCTACCCGGCCCAGCTTACCGACGTGCTCGACGCAGTTTGCTGGGTTCGGGCGAATGCGGAAGCCCTAGACATCGACCCCGACCGAATCGCGCTCTGGGGGTACTCTGCAGGCGGACATCTAAGCCTGCTTGCTGCGGCACGCCCGGAACTAGCAAGCGACGACTCTCGCTGCGCCGACGTGCCGGCCACTGTCCAGGCTTGCGTTGCCGGAGCGGGCCCTTCCGATCTACGCCTGCTCGGAGGCACCCGACCCGTGCAAGCATTTCTAGGGGGAAGCCCCGAGGAGATTCCACTGATTTACGAGGAGGCTTCGCCTCTGCTGGCCGCCGACTCCGACTCCCCCCCCACTTTTCTCTACCATGGGCGGGATGACTGGATCGTAAATATCGAGCACTCCCGTCGCATGCGCGATGCGCTCGGGACAGCCGGCGTGAGCGTCGAACTCTTCGAGACCGGGGGCGGGCACCTCTCCGTGGCTCGCTTCGGGGCGGAACCGCTTGATCGAGCTTTCGACTTCCTCGATCGAACGCTCCCCGCACCCGCACCCCCCCCTGCCCTTGCGGCTGAGGGGACTGAATTCGAATGACGGGAACCGACGTGATCATCGTGGGGGGCGGAGTCGCGGGATTATCCACGGCGTACCAACTCTCCCAACGAGGCGTCTCGGTCACCTTGGTCGAGCGGCAGCAACTCGGCGCAGGCTCAACAGGCCAGGCTGCCGGGCTCTTGGGGCAAGTCCGAAAAACCGCCAGCGCGACACGGATCCTGGTGGATGGGCTCAAGGTAGTCCGTGAACTCGAGGCACAAACCGGCCAAGAGATTTTCGTTGAAACCGGTAGCCTCCGACTGGCCACGACAGAAGCTCGAGTCGAGGACACTCGAAACCATGTCGACCTCGGCGCAGGCAGTGGGCTCGAAGTCAGCTTGCTCGCCACCGAAGAAACCGCCAGGCTCCTGCCCTACATGAAATCCGACGACGTCATCCTGGCCAGTCATACCGCCAGCGATGGGCATATCCTGCCCCACGAACTCACCATGAGCTACGCCCAGATCGCGCGAAAAAATGGGGTCAAGATTCTGCAACATCGCCCCGTCCGCGATGTCATCGTCGAAAAGAGTCGAGCCAGGGGAGTGCAAACCGACCAGGGTCCGATTTACGCCGACCAGGTGGTACTGGCCTGTGGGCCCTGGGCCTATCTCATGGCTGAGCGAGTGGGCCAGGTTCTCCAGACGGTGGGCATCGAACACGTGTACCTCACGACTCACCCCAACGGCGACTACCCGATCGACCGAACCAGCCCGGCGGTCCGGGATTACGACGGGCGGATCTACTCGCGCCCGGAGGCCGGGGGGCTCATCGTCGGCATCTACGAAGACGGCCCCGTTCTCCGGGACATGGCTGAATTGGACGACGATTTCGAAATGAGCCAAATGCGCGCCGCGCGCGATAGTCCGGCTGTTGCCCACCTGCTGGACAGCGCTCTACATCGATTTCCCTTTCTCGAAAACGTCAAATACAGCATCACTCAAGGCATTATGACGTTCACACCCAACGGCAGCCCCCTATCGGGCACCATCCCAGGAGTCGACAACCTCTACCATACTGCGGGATTTTGTGGCCATGGCATCGTGCAAAGCCCGGCGATGGGCGTGATCATGGCTCAGCTCATCTTGAACGAGCCCTGCACCTATGACCTCAGCGCGATCGCGGCCGATCGATATTTTGGCGTCCCGGGCTTTCAAGAGCGCAGCGACATCGATCCGAAATGCGCTCACACCTACTCGGGGCACTACGGGTCAGCGCCGCGCTAATCCGTCCGAAGAGCAAAATCAGCCGAAGTCTTCGACCTCAGGGCACCTTAACTTCAGCCTGCCACTCCACCATCTGTGGGCTCGTCACGTCATCCATGACTCGCTCGAGATGGGTATGGGCATAGTGGAGGAAGTCAAATTCGAGGTTGGAAATTCCGCTCTGAAGAAAGCCCCAGAACGATTCCCGTAAATTCGACATCGTTCGCATCAAGTGAAGTTGAGCCAGGGGGCGGGCTTTCACTTCGCCAAAATATGCATCCACGAGAGCCTGGCAGCCCGCCGAGTCCAAACCCTGATTCGCAGCAAAATTGCCCAGATCAAAGAAGCGGTCGCCCATACCTCCATATTCCCAATCCAGAAGACGGATAGTGTCCCCGTCTTCCAGGAAATTGGCGGCCAGCAAATCGTTGTGGCAAGGCACCAAATCGATCAACGGGCCCAACGCCTGCTCGATAGCACGGGCGTGCTTGAGCGCCGTCGCAGCCGAAGGCGGGAACGCGACCCCCCGCTCCGAAGCCAGTCGCTCGTAGGTACGGAGAATCTGAAAAACCGAAAAAGTGCCAGGGAAGGCTGGCCCATCGTGATAGCGACGGACCGTGCTCATAATTCGGCTCATCACACCGTGCTCAGAAGCACGCTCTGCCGAGACAGCATCGCCATCGACGAAGTGGGTGACCATGGCTCCATGGTCGGGCAGGAAAGCATAGACAGTGGCGCCGATACTCAAATCCGCCGCGATGCGGCTGATCGCGTACTCACGATTCCGATCGATTCCCAGAAGGTGAGTATTTACCCCACCCACGCGTAGCACGAAGCGGTCTTCGCCACGGTGGACGAGGTAGTTGAGATTGGTGATTCCCCCTTCCAGTGGATGGATCGCGTCCGGCGGCGTTTCCCAACCGGGCACAGCCTGGAGGATTTCTTCAAGTCTCCCATGCTCATCTCCATTCTCCATTTCATTTCCTCACGGCAAGAAGCTCAGTGCGCAGGTTCTGAAGATGCGCGGGGGTAAAGGATTGGGTTCGTCGCATCTTGGGGAGGCTCCTGGGTCAGGATCGAAGCCGAACAGCAACTATAAGCCATGAGTCACAGGAATCTGTACGCCATGCACCGATCCGAATTGATCGGAATTTTGATTCGCATACATCACCGATCAACCAAAGTACCACTGACCTCAAAGGGATGCCCAGACCTCGTGCCAGAATCCCAGTTTCTGAATGTCCCACTCTCTCAAGCATGAATTCTGCGGGCGCACTCGGACGCGCAAAAGGGCCTAGCCGCGTGCTCGTTCTCCCGTCGTGGTATCCGACAACTGAAACCCCGTTGCATGGATCCTTCGTCTAAGAGCGGACTCTGATGATGGAAAAATAATTTGATGTGAAAGTTCTTTTCTCAGAGCCCGAAATGATCTCGCCAGTCAAGCGTTCATCAATCGAATCAAAACAGCGACGAGACACTCTCCCCCTGCAGTGATGCGACGCAATTCATGGCGACACCGCCGGATGGCGTTTTCTTCAGATACAAAGTCAATCAAAAGCATTCTGAGAAAAACTCATCCAGAAATCCGTCTCTCGCTACGGAGAAATAATCCAACGCTTAATCTCTTTGGGGTGGACACCGGACCTGCTTCACGCACATTCTGAAATTCATGGCAGGATCATCGCCCACGAATTATTACTCCGGTTCGGAATCTCGTTCGTAATTACCGAGCACAGTCCCACCATTATGAATTTTTATTCCAAATGGCTTCCTATTGGTAACGAAGAATCACTCGCCAAGGCTATAATCCAAATCAAGAAAGGCGCCCAACCCTTCGAACCCCAGAGGCTTCGCAATAGCGTCTTGGAGCGATTCGGAACTCATCTTTTCATCAAGAAACTTTCTTCGCTATACCACGACGTATTGAAGGAAAGGGACGAGTAGCCGTCCATCAGAAACCGAAAAACCCCGACGAGCGCTCGCGGAACGGGTGCTTTTCCGGAAGATGTCGGCAGGAGAAAATCTCAATCTTGAAATTTGTTCTCGTGATACTCGGACTGGTAGCGTGCGTGATGGCTTGGCAGCATCTGCGCTATCTCGACGCCCGGCGCGGCGCGGCCCAGGACAGGCAATCGATTCTGCATTCCACTTCGTCGCTTCACGTCATCACTTTTCTTGAGGCCGGAGAAGGCAGGGACCTCATCCCTGATATCAGCCGATTGGCAAAAGCCATCGAGAACGACGGAAAAGGCAAGTTGATCTACGCGGGGCAGGCTGGATTTACTGTTGCGTCGAGTCGCCTTGAGCCTGCCCACTGGAACGCGGTCATCCTGACGGAGTACCCCTCGAGAGACGCCTACGAAGGCGCGTCCCAGGACCCCGATTACCGGGATGCGCTCTCCGCTTTCAGCCAGTCCTACTCTCACGGCATGCGAAGGAACCCACTCCTGAGTCTCGCCCTGCCCCAGGCGCTCCTCGCCCTGCGCCTCGTGGACATCGCCAGGGGAAATTTGGGCGCCGCGCCTCTCGAGCCCTTGCCTAAACCGGCAGAGCCCTCGGTGGAATACGAAATACTTTCGAAACGTATTACAGCCCTTCGTGACCTCGCCCCGGTGAACTCCGAAGCGGTCGTGATCTTCAACCTGATCCAGCCGGGAAACTCGGCTCAGCAAGCCGCCAATACCGGCTATGGAACCAAAATGCTGACCCGAATGGCCGCCCTTGCCCACGGTCCAATGCATGTCGGAAGCGCCGTCAGATTGGAGGGCGACGTTGATTTCGAGCACGTTGCCATCGTCTACTATCCTGGCGCCGACTACTTCGCGGACTTATTGGGAAGCCGTTTCTTCCAGGACATCATCGGGGACAAACAACTCGGGGATACTCTAGCTGTCCCCACGGTTCCGATTCTCTCTCAACTCTAGTTCAGCTGCTCAATGCACTCGGGTATCGATCGGGGATTCCTACAGGCCCGAGCCTTGCCTAGGGCCTTCTGCCACTTTCACCGACATGCTCTAGCTCACGCTCCAATTGAGGCTTATTGAAGAGCACCAGGATCCCGAGCATAAAAGCGACCAGGAGCGCCAACAGCAAGTAGCTGTCCGAGTAATCCGCGCTTTCCGAGACAACGCCAAAGAGCTTAGAGCCCAGGGAGAGCCCCAGATTGGCTGCCGACATGTAGACAGCGAACTGTGTCGCCGACACCTCTTTCGCGCAGATGCTCATTCCGATCGCAATCACACAGACCATGGCCACTGGATCCAGCAGCACCCAGATCGAAAGCATGACAAGTACGTAGGTTTCATCGACCCATAGGCTTTCGGTTTGAGCCAATATCAGTGCATGCACGAATACGACTGCAGTCGTAATAACCGACATTTTCTTGATGCCAAACTTGTCGATGAATGGCCCGATCCCCAACGCGACGAATGCCCCCAACAAGCCCATGGTGGCCACTAGATTCGACCATTGCTCCGTGCTCAAGCCAAAGAGCTGAACCGCGGCGATCGGCATCAAGGCATCACCGTAGCCATTGACGAGGCCATGAAAGAACAGGATCAGGAAAACGATCAGGCTCAGTCGGTTCCAAAGAACCTGATTAAGCGAGTGGACTAGCGAAGTGATTGATACGGGCGCCGTGGTCGCTCCGTGATATTGACCCTTGCTCCATGGGAATCGGCGCTCGCCTTCTCTTTCCAAAACAAAGAGAAAAACAATAAAAACCATCGCCGAAACGGCAGCCGCCAAAAGCGCGGTGGTCGCCAGCCCCACTGTGGTCAGCATCACACCGCTCACAGCCGCCGCACCGGCCCATCCAAGGGCTTTACCAAAGCTCATAAAGGCATTGATGCGACCATGCTGGGATTCGGGCACCAGGTTGATTGCCATGCCATCTACCGCGACGTCCTGAGTCGCAGCAAAGGCCTGAACGAGGGCGGCGAGCGCGGTCAGGGTTGCCATTTGCAGCGTCGGATCTTCTATCACCACAAGGCCGCACAAGGAGATCGCCATACCCAACTGCGCGCCCAGCGCCCAGGGCCTACGTAGACCCATCGCCGGAAATTGAAAACGATCCATGAGCGGGCCAGTGGTCAGCTTGAAGACCCACGGCAAAGCGATGATGGCCAGATAAGAAGCGATGGCGGAGGCGCTCATACCCTGACTGGCAAGCCACGCCGGCATCGCGATATTGAGCAGACCTTTTGGAATTCCCTGGGCGAAATAGAGCGAGGCGCAAGTGGCATACCTCAAGCCCTCACTTTTCGAAAGGTACATAGTGCCTTGCCCTGCTCCCCTTTATCTTGCCCGAAGTCATCTTACCGCCTGCGCCGAGTCACGGCCTGCTTCCGCCTACTGGGGATCAGCGAGCGACCGTAGCGTCAGGCGAGACCGACTGGAGCCAGCATCCTCCCACGGGCCGTCGCTCCAGGGAGCGGAGCGACTGCAAGTGGCTCAACTGATTGCGGCGCCGCAGCGAAATGGGGCCATCCATCGAGAGAGGCGCTGGGGAATGGGCGCGACTAAGAATAGGTGGAGGGTCCCAGGAAAATCCCTGAAGGGGCGTCGCCTCTACCGTGGGCGACCGCCGCGGACTAGACTCAATGCCATCGCTGGCGCTGAAGGCGCGGAAAGCGGCACTCGAGTAGGGAGATGACGGGCGGAATGCGATCCAGATTGGTCGACACAGGCCCGTCCGGGGGCGGCTTTCGGAGCGCCGCCGAGTGGCCGCAGACCCTAGGCCTGGCCCTTCTCATCATGGCAACGGCCGCCCTCCTGCCCGCCTTCCCAGGCCTTGCCGAAACTCCGGAGACGACAAAGGGCCAGATCCAAGAAGTTCCCGGACCCCCCGAACCGATCCTCCAGCCTCCGCCGGGAACCTTGCGATTGGGCCTGTACGTAACGGCTATCGACGAACTTGACCTTCTCGGCAACTCCTTCAATGCCCAGTTTTACCTCTCCACGGTATGGCGGAAATCCGCCGGGCCAAACCCGAGCGACTCCTTAAGGGTGCTCAATGCGATCCACAATAATGATATCTCCCAATTCGAACTGATCAGCCGACAGAGCTTCGGCGATCTCGAGTGGCGGCTCTACGCCGTCCGAAACAAGATCATCAATCCCTGGATCTTGTCGGATTACCCCTTTGACAGTCAGCTTCTTCGCATTCGTATCGGAATGTCGAATCCCATGGAGAGTTCGATTGCGTTCAGCGTCGATCGACTGAACAGCTACGTCCATCCCGAGTTGATTCTCTATGACTGGCATATGGGAGCCCTGGATCTGGTTTCGGGTGCGATGAGCATTGTGGGCAATCTCGGAATGCCAGGCCGCGATAGTGGCGCGGTCTACCAGGCGCCGGTCGTCAACGCGCTTATCGAGATGCGGCGGCGCGGCCATCTCGAGTTCGTCCCAAGCTTTCTCGGGTATTTTCTGGCCATTGGACTCTGTGTCCTCGCACTGGCGATTTCGCGAAGTCGAGATGACCTGATCCTGGGCGCGGTTGTTTCCGCCGCCGCCAACTCGGTCTACCTCGCGGAAATCTTGCCCGTATCCGCCCTGGGCGGCTTCAGTGGGCAGATCCAAATCATCGTTTACACGGGCATTCTCTATGCCGCAACCGCAGACGAATTGATCGATCACGTCCCCCCCGAATGGGGTGAGCGCATCGCATCCCTCCTGAAATTGGGCCTTCTGCCCACATACCTGTTGGCCACAGTCCTGGCGATCTACTTCATTGTTCCGAGCCACGTAATGTGATGGCTCGCGCCCGGCGATGCCCGAGCTACAAAGAGATGCCCACGATTCTATGAGAACCCTGATCCAACGCAGCCCTCAATTCTTTTCTCTCCTGGCGAGCTTCGCGATTGTGCTCTTCGGCGCGTATATCATCCAGGACAAGATCCAGGTCCGTAAGCAGGGGGACTCCGACCTGATCCTGACTTCAGATGAGATCAGGGCGCTGCCGGCAGATACGCTGCCCGTCGTGCTTCATCGCGTGGATTCTTCCTACGGAGAAAACACTCTCGCCTACGCGATGCTCAAGCTCATCATGGCCAAAAGCGGGGTCAAGCATCAACTCGGCTATAGCCAGAGCATCTCTGATAGTTCCCGAGGAGGTCGGGATATTGCCGGCTCGCTGAGGCCTTCGAAATCCAACCCCGATGGCGTCAATATCATGTTGACCGGTCTGGGCAGCCAGGGGATCGAGGGACTCCAGGCGACAACCGTCCCCGTAACCGGCGGATTGTTGGGCCTGCGAGTGGCCTGTGTAAACAGCTTGTCGGCTGACCGTTTCAAAAACGTCTACAACCTCGAAGATCTCAAAAATTTCATCGCCATCCAGGGCCAGGGCTGGACCGACGCCCGCATACTCAAGCAAGCGGGCCTTCCAACTTTCGAGATCGAAACAACCTTGACCTACAACCTGCTCAACGAGGGACGGGTCGATTATTTCCCGAGAAGCATCACAAGCGTTGAGTCCGAATGCAATTCGGGCAACAACCAATACGATTCGGTCACGGTAGATCCCTATATCCACATCGTTCATCCCGCAGCCTGGATCTATTACGTCAACCAAGAAAACCAGCCCCTTTACGATGCTGTCGTCGAAGGTTTCAAAAGGGCACTCGAAGACGGAAGCTACGCCCGCCTCCTCCAAGAGCGTATTTTTACCCCCTGGCTCAAAGAAACCCTGGACTTCCCCAACCGTCGCCTCCTCTATGTCTCCACGCCGCTAGGAGACCGTCTCCGGGAGCAGGTGCCGAGCCAATACTGGCTACTCCCTTGGGAGCGCTTCGAAAAGGGAGAGATCAAGACCGGCCGAGATCTCTGCGATTACCCCGTACTCGAGGATCTTTGCAAGGGCCGATAGCCAGACGCGGGTCAAAGCGCAGCGTATGGGCCCGGCGCGAACATCGGACCGAGCCGAGGCCTAGGAGCGAGAAATTCCGGGTACGCTCAATCCGAAGTCTCAACCTCGATGTCTGAGCCGCACTACTCGATCGTCCGGCACTGGAGTCCGGCACTGGAGTCCGGCGCGGTCGACCTTCCCATTTGGGTTCAAAAACATCT
>JAPKBZ010000230.1 GCA_028823175.1 Myxococcota bacterium | reverse complement strand
AGGTTCTCGACAGTTGTCTTCAGGTCACCGGCGAAGCCGGCGCGTATCAGGTTGAGGGAGCCAAGAACTTCCAGACCCTGAATATCGGTGGAAGCGGAACGACAAGTGTGAGTTTCGTCGTCGGCGTGGACTGAGCCTTACTGTGCCCGGGCAAAGTTCCGTAGCTTGGCGCAAGCCCGTGCCTAAGACAGGCCCTTGCCTACGACAAGCCTTTCCGCATGACCAACGCCTCCCCAAGTCCCCAGGAATCGTCCCTCAAAAAAAACGTCCCGCCGGCTTGGGCCGACGGGACGTGACAGGGGGAGGGACGGTGGACTCATTTTGGGGGGTGAGAGGTTGGTTGTTCCGAGTAGAAACAACCAATCCACCGCCACTCCGAAACTGCAAAATCTTTTTTTAAAGGCTCGCTCCGACTCGTGTGTATCTGCTAAGAGAGAATGTCTTCCGATTTGATCTGATTCGGCCCGTCGGCTGCTCTAGACATCCAAGATTTGAATCAAGGTTATTATGGCGGGGTACAAACCGTTGTCAATCTCATTTTAGAACGCTATTCGTCAAATGCAATAAAGTGTAATTAAAATAGATACTTACAGGGATATTCTCTTTTTCGAATCGAAGTTTTTCAGCCCCTTTTTGAGCGGGGGACGCGAGCCCGCAGGGGCGTCGCGGGCGGAACATTTAGGCCGGCGCCAGGCGGAGGTTTGTCCGTATAGACTGGTGGGTTTACAGGGTCTAGAGAGGCGGCGAGAAATTGTCAGTTGATCGTTTCCACATACGCACCTACGGGTGCCAAATGAATGTTCACGATTCGGACAAACTGGCGAATCTGCTCTACCACAGCGGCCTCGAGGCGGTGGAGACGGCGGATGCGGCGGATATTCTCGTGATCAACACGTGCTCGATCCGCGATAAAGCTGAAAACCAGCTTTACAGCGACCTGGGCGCGCTCAAGGAGTGGAAGATCGCGAGTGCGGGTCGGGTCATCGGCGTGGGCGGCTGTGTGGCCCAGCAGGTGGGGGACTCGCTCCTGAAGCGCTTTCCGCACCTGGATTTCGTCTTTGGTACTCACAACCTACGACTCGTCCCCTCCATGCTCGAAGCAGCCCAAAAAGGGGAGCGGCGCGCTGAAACCGGGGAAACACGTTCCCTCGATCGCTTCGATCTGCCGACGCTGCATCCCGAAAGCCGCGCGGTGGGGGAGGGCAGGGCGTTTGTGACGGTTATGGAGGGCTGCGACATGTTCTGCAGCTTCTGCATCGTGCCGAAAACCCGGGGAAGGGAGATCAGCCGCCCGGCCTCGATGATTGTGGAGGAGGCCCGGAGCCTTGCCGGGGAAGGTGTACGGGAAATCACTCTTCTCGGGCAAACGGTCAACGCCTACGGACGACACGCCGTTCGGCGCGATCGATCCGAGGAAATGGGCACCATGGCTTTTGCCGACCTACTCGCGGAATTGGACGCGGTGCCGGGGATCGAACGGATTCGTTACACGAGCCCTCACCCGCTCTTTTTTGACGCGGCCCTGATCGAGGCCCATGCCTCGCTCAAGCACCTCTGCCCCCATGTTCACCTGCCGCTTCAAAGCGGGTCAGACGCGGTCCTGGAGCGAATGCGTCGGCG
>JAPKBZ010000044.1 GCA_028823175.1 Myxococcota bacterium | reverse complement strand
GCACCGCCACCGGCACTTGCGACGTGGCCGAGTCCTGCGATGGCGTCACTGACGCGTGCCCAAGCGATCAATTCGATCCGGCACTGTGCGATGACGGCGTCTACTGCAATGGCGACGAAACCTGCAATGCCGGCCTGTGTGAAACAGGCTCTCCACCCCTGTGCACTGGATCGACGCCCTTGTGTGACGAGGCGATCGGGAATTGCTCGGCGTGTCTGGTCGACCTCGACTGCAGCAACGGTGCCTTCTGCGACGGCACGGAAATCTGCAACGCCGGCGTCTGCGATATCGGCGCGGCACCGACTTGCGAATCACCAACGCCTCTTTGCGACGACACCCTGGCGGTTTGCGTCGAGTGTGAAACCGACCTCGACTGCACAGACGGCGCGCTCTGCGAGGCGCAGGTCTGCCTCGGACTAGACGCGACGCCTATCGACGTTCCGTCGGCGTCACCCACCGCCCTTTTCGTGACTGTGTTCACGCTCTGCGCCACAGCCCTTGCTGTACTGCCACGCAGGAAACGCGGTAGCAAGCAGCCCTAGCAACGGCGTCGAGGATAGGAACTTCAGTGCGAGCAGGCACTGCGGGTCGATTGGGATTGGCGGGATTGCGATATCTCCATGAAGACGATGTCGATCTCACCTGAGAGCTTTTCATCGAAAAGTGGGCTCGGCGGGTTCGAATTCGGCGAAGTGTTGCACTACGTCGCGTACGAAGAGAATGCCCCCGTAACCGGAGAGGTCCTTGTCTTTCCTTGGGAGATCCGGTGGGACGGAGAGCCGGTTATCCATCTCCAAAGCTGACGCGTCGGCCGGCGCACGTGTTGGTCGCCGATGGGTCGCTTGTGCGATTGATCGGCAAGTGCTTGCACGTGGGAGTGCTGGATGGTGTGGAACTATCCACATCAGAGTCCGGCACCGCCGATGGGTTAGTTCTGTTCCCGTTGTTGGGGAACGTCTGCCTATATTACATGCTCGATCTCTGGTTCAAGCAAGAGGTGAAGCTACGACTGCGGGGCAGGGCAGGGCAGGGCAGAAGGTCGGGAAAGGTCCGGCGGCCTTTGACTTCCAAGGCTTCACGTTCTATTGGGCGCGAAACCGCAAAAGACGATGGGGCGTGCTGCGCTCAAGAGACGCATGCAGGAGCGCCTCAACGACTTCGGTGTGAGCTGCAATTGGGGCAGTCTGCTGCGGGTCCCGGTTCGACGCAGTGGCTCCACTTGGCTTTGGGTGTGCCGTTGATTATCGATTCGCTGGATTTCGATTGCGAGCAGCCCCGGCTTCGACGCCACACCGGGCAGCCCCTACGCGTGATCCTTTGGGACAATCGGTGTGTGCGTAACCGGCGCGCCTCAATGGCCACCGGGAGCTCAAATGAAGAAACGCGTCCGTGTTTAGGGCTATCCGCCCATCGAGTAGCTATTATGCGAGCGCCGCGGTCGAGTTGCGGGTGTACACAGTTCAATGGGGAGACGCTGCTTTGCCGACGATCAAGAACACGACGAAGAAACCACTGAACGTTCCGCTTCCTGGCGGGAAGCGGCTTTTCCTGGGCCCGGGCAAAGAAGGCAAGATCCGCGCACGGGCGGACGAACACCCGCCCGTCGCCGCTCTCGTTGAGACCGGCGAGCTCGAGATTGTCCCCGACACCGGCAAGTCCGGCGGTAAGGGCGGCGGGGGAGGACGCGGGGGCGGAGGCCAGGGCCGAAATCCGACCAGCACCGTATTTAAAAGCGGCGACGGCTGATCCGATCGAACTGCTCGCCACGAGCGGGGGCCGTGACCGCTCGCGCGGACATCGTCTTCCTTTGTGGGGGATAGGACATTCATGCTGCCTTCTGGCACAACGTCCGGGTGTGGGCAGTCTGTTAAATCCCTAGGGGATCCCGTGGCGGGAAGGAACAGTCAAGGGGCTTGGGAAGAAGGCGCTCCTGGTCCGCAGTATCCGTACGCCAAGGTACCCTTGGAGGGACGTCACCATCATGGCGAGCCTTTTGCCCACGAGCGGCCCCACAGCCGGCGTCACGTTCCTCGCGCTCGGGCTTCGGCGCTATCGCTACCGGCATCACTGTTGGCGGAAGCGCTTCTCCGCGCCGCCCCGAAGCGTTAGTTCACGATGGGACGGAGTCGCACGTCGATGCGGCGATTCTGGGCGCGTCCTGCGGCCGTGTCGTTCGACGCGATCGGTTCGGTTTCGCCTCGCGAGACCGCGATCAGCTGATCTGCCGGGATGCCCGCCTCTTCCATCACGCGCACGACACTCGCCGCGCGTGCGCCGGCGAGTTCCCAGTTCGAGGGATAGTGTTCGGCGAGTTTCGGCCCAACGGGCACGTTGTCGCTAAATCCGAGTACGGCGATCTGGTAGGGCTGTTGATTAATCTCCTGGACGAGTTCCACGATGAGCTCACGGCCCTCGTCGCTAAGCGTTGTCGTGCCACTCGCGAAGAGTACGTCGTAGGGGAGCGTCAGATGGAGGCCGTCCGCCAACATCTGCATCTTGATCGCACCGCGTACGGCCCAGCGTGTGACCTCGTCGGTCAATTCCTGTTGTTCACGCTCGAGCTGGGAAAGTTCCAGATCGCGGAGCATGAGCTCGGTACTCAATTCGACGGTGTCGCCCTCGAGCGCGGCATTCTGTCGAAGAAGCTGGTCGCGCTCCTCTGCGACCTCTTCGTAGGAGCTGCGAGTGACGCAGCCAGAGAGCATGAGGACCGTCGCCGTCGCAGCGACGAGCAGAAAGGACGGACGAGAAGCGATGAATGTGTTCATGATGAACCTCCAATAGGGGCGGGCATTATACCTAACCCGGCAGTAATGCGGAGAACTAAAAAGGAAATGACGACCAGCTGACTTCCCGTAAAGAGGCCACGTAGCCCAGACAGGGGCTTAGCTGTCAGAGCACCTAGTATTGGTTGTGCCCGACACGGGGCGGTCACCCCTGTAGGTCTTCCAAGTTGGAAACCGCTCGATGAGCCTCTTCGATCGCACTCGGAACGGCCGCCGAAGCCCCAGCATCGGAGTTGGCAATAGCGATGCGCCCGAATCGCTTTCGCCCAACCTCGTTCGGATACTCACCCTCGTCATACACCAAATCCGAGATCGGATCATAGGAATACGCATAACCGTGTGCCCAACGATTGACTGTGATCGCTGCAATATCGGTGGCTGGATCGAATCCCCCCTCGGACAACATACCCCCGAGTTGCGAGCGTACTGAGCGCTCAATCGACTCAAACGGAGTCCGGAGAAGATCCCGGCGCCCGGCCCGGTATTGGTCCCGCGCGGACGCGCTGCCATCCGTACCCTTTGGGAACCGTTCCATGTGCACGACGATCGGCTCGTCGGGGCCGGCCGAAAAATGGTAGTCGCCGAGACTGACCGGAAAGTCGAGCATCGCATTCGCGTGGTACCCACCTGGGGTCGCCACCGCCCCGATCCCCATCTTCTTCCAGGCCTTCCAGTTTCGAAGCAAGACATTCGTGTACACCACGGGCGATTTAATCGCGAGCGAAAGCGCATCGCGCTGAGCCGTGGGCATCTCGGGACAGAGATGCGGAATCATCGAATTGTATCCTGCAAGGATGCACGCTCGACCGCGTACGACGCGAGAGCGCGAAGAGACGGAAGAAGAAGCGCCGGTCACATAGGTAATCGCGACACTCTTCGACTTGGCCGGCGCCTCCTCATGGACGACCTTCACAACCGTCGCGTTCAATCGGACCCGTACGCCCGTCCCTGGGTCGTCGAGTCTTCCATAATCGAACGGGGCCATCACGATGTCCTCCATCGTCTTACCCGGCGCCACGGCCGGTATGAGGCTCCTCACGAGAAGACGGGCGACGGAAGCGTTTCCATCAGGGAAGTGGTGGATATACGGCGCGTAGTCTTCTTCGCCGAAAAAACCGGCTGCTCTCGCGTTGGGCATGCCCACGTAGCCGATCACGCTCGCGGCAGTGGCACGCCGAAAATCGAGACCGATATCGGTTGTCATGCCCTGCAGCAATGCGATCGCGTCGGGGTCCTTCACTCCCATGTGACGCTCGAGAAATTCCCGGTAACTGATGCGCCCGAGATACTCTGCTCGCTCACCCTTCGGAACGTTGGGGATCACATCCTTACTCGTGGTCATCAACTTCAGAAGATCCTTTCGGGCAGCCTCCGAGAGCGGCATCCTTCCAATCGCCTCTGCCGCGGACAACTTTGAGCGCTCAAGCGGGAGGTAACCCGTAAACTCCAGAATTTCGTAGGGAATGACGCGGTCTACGCCATACGTTTGCCGATCAAAATAGATCCCCCCTCGCAGCCCGTGCCGGCGATAGAACTCCTGGTCATAGGCGGTTTCAAATCGCTCCATCCTGATTCCCACATCGCGCAGAAGGCGTTTCGAGATCTCACTGTACCCAGTAGGGTTCTCCAGAGTCTGGCCACCGCCGTAGCTCAGGATCGTGCGCCCATCGATCGAAAATTCGTTCCGCCTCGAATGTCCGCCGAAATCGTCGTGGTTGTCGAGAATCAAGATCCGCGACTCGGGATTCCGCTCGCGGAAAAAGTAGGCCGCGGCGAGCCCGCTGATGCCCGCGCCGACAACCACAAGGTCATACATATTCTCATCGGATTCGATCGGCGTGCCCCAGTTTTTCCGACCGGCAAGCACCAACTCGTGGGCGACGTCAAAGGATCCGGGTTGACTACCCCGCTGCCCCAAAAGCGCGGGTGGGTAGTGGGCTGGGGTACCCGCCCCGGCGGCTTTGCCCGATGCTTGAGCTTCTCCTGCCTGGGGTTTCCCGGCGATGAGAGAGCCCACCGCAATCGCCCCGGCGCCCTCGATGAAATCTCGACGCGTAACGGGGCGGTCCATCCCTAGATCACGATCCGAGTTGCGCATGCGACGGAATCCGTTTCAAAAGCAAAAAAACTCGGAAGACCCATCTGGAAAACGATGCTCTTCCGACCGCACGGGACCCTAGACGGCCCGGACCTTAACCGATTTCCGGCCCACCTTGCGTTTTGCACCCCGCGCAGAATCGCGCGCAAGCGACGAACTCTTGCGCCCTAGTTGTGGAAATGTTGAAGATCGCTCGAGCGGCTCCACCACGGGTGCCGAGCAGGCGGACAAAAACTTCACAGATCTATTCTACACCCTGGAACAAGCACGGTGTCGACAAAAGAGGGGAAATTTGAAATCTCAATAGCGGGCCGGGATCCGTCTCAAGTTTCAGATCGATCCCGTATTACCGTTGATGCTTTAGAACCCGGGTGTAAAGAAGCGTACGAGAAAGCCACCACTTGCACCGTATTCGGAAGTGTACTGGCCTACGAGTGAGAAGTACCTGGTCAGGATGTATTCCGACCCGGCCTCCCATGCCCAACCGGTTACCGTGTCGTACTCGACATGGGCGACCGCAACCAGGCGGTGGGTCAAGTAGAACTGCTTGCCTGCTCTCCAGCGAAAGCTGGCATCGGTTCCGCCCCAGACGCTCGACGAGATATTCAGAGAAAGCAGCCAGCTGAAACCGAAGACTCCTTGAACGGATTCCCCGGAGTCCTCTTCTCGATACGCGTTGACGCCCAGGAACGGACTCAGATACCGGTTGACGTAGTAGCTGTAGGCTGCGGCGGCATCCCGACATCCCGGCAGCGCTTCGAGCAGTGGGTACGACCTAGGCCCTAGTTACCGGAATTTCGATCGTCTCCGGAGCGTGATCGTGAGCCGCCTCGACACGCTCCTTGCCGACCATCTAGGCGTTTGGGTCCACCCGCACTTGGCGGACACCCCACCGCCTTCACACCGGTTTATCCAACTCTCGAGGCGGAACGGTTTTCGTATGAAACCTCAGGCTTCGTCCGTCTCGTCGAATGGCGACGGAGATTTCCTTGTCCATTTCGGCAGCGCGTACTAGTGCCTGCCACTGGTCCATCGAATCGATGCGGTCGCCATTCAGCCGCTCGAGGAGGTCGCCCTCGGCCAACCCAAGCTGGTGCCAAAAGCTTCCCTCGACAAGTTTTCGTACGCGAAGGCCCATCAACGATTCGCGCCCAACCGCAACTTCGGGGACGAGCCACGCTTGCTGCAGCAGTTGTGGCCGACCGCGTAGCCCAACGTTTCGCCACTGAGCCATCAAGCCCTCGCGGTGCTCGCCGAGCCGAGCCTGCTCTAGAAGCGACACTTCCGCGTCAGGCTTCCCAGCGAAGCGAAGGCGCCGGTCAAGGGGGAATCCCTCAGGTTCGAGGCGCAACTCGAGACTTGCCCCGCCGCGCACGAGCCACGCCCGGCCGCCTTCCACCCGCGCGAGGCGATGTCCATCGTCGCCTCCGACTGAGTCGCCAACGTAAAGCACCGAGCGCAAGGAGTTTTCCCGGTCTTCGACCGTCACCGCAGTAAGGCTGGAATCGTCCAGCGACTCGCGGATCGTGACGAGTCGAAGGCGGGCCGCGGATTGCCGTTCCTTCGGAACGGAAGCCCTGCCGATCTCGGCAACCCAATCGCGCCCCGGCGGCACGAAGTCCGCGGGCACTACCTTCCGCAGGAGTCTCGTCTCGAGGATGAAGAAGGCTGCTTCCGAGGGCACCAGCCCAGACCTTGCGACGAAGGATTCGAAGTCCACCCGGAGCCGCTCGCGCTCTCCGCGAAGGTCGACGCGCCACTTTCCGTTCTCGCGAACGAAGTATTGTAGCCCGCGGTCTGGCCGTTCGTCTCGCCCGAACTTGTAGAGTCGCCCAGTTGCCGCGTCTCCATCAACGACAACCTCGCGAAGCTCGTCGGTTCGGCGAAGATCCTGACCGATCCAATGCTCGTCGACGGCTCGCACTAAAATCTCGCGGCCCGAGATCTCCTGGAGCTTCTTTGCTTCGATGGTCAGGCGCAGGAACAGCACCTGCAGCTGATCGGTCGGGCCAAGCGCATTGAGTTCGGACACGCCGCCGTGGAGCGCCACATCCCGGAGGTGTTCATAGTACTCGACCGAACTCGTGCTGAGCAGGTCAACGAAACCGGGGTTCCGATCCGCCACCGCGGATACCCAACGGGAAGAAAGCGCGACGATCTCGGGGTTGTCCCGACTGAGAGACAGTCGACCGGTTGCCAGAAATAGGGACAGACACCCCAAGAGAGCGAGTGCGCCTAGGAATACCGCAAGACGGAATCGAATCGATCGCTGCATCATGCCTTTCACAGTCGTGCAAGGGCGGATTCTAGATCCGACATGCAGTTTGCAGCGTCCTGCTTCGCAAGTATGAGTCCCGGCGCATCGGGAAGCTGCGGCTGGTTGGCGAGGAGCTGCGCGCGAGCGCGGCGGCAAAGAGCCGCTGCCCCGGACGTTGCCATCTGGACGTTCTGGCGGGCGGCGCCCTGGATCTCGTTTCGGGTCTGGGCCTCGGTAAGTTGATGAGGCACAGAGCGGTCAAGATTCCAGGCCGCATAGCCGAGTCGCGCGGCAGCTTCTTCGATCTGGCAGCCCGCAGTGACGCAGAGATTCGCGAGCGCAAAGTCGACGAGGGCAATGTCCATCTCGATTTGGTTGCGCACGCCCTGAAGGAAGGAGGTGGGCTCGTAGATCGTAATGCCTGCCTCGGGCTGTGGCACCTTCCACGGATCGGGAACAATTCCCTCTTCACCGATCGAACCGAAGAGACCGAAGAAGTACAGCTTCGCGCTCGTCTCCTGGAGCTCGACCATTTTCTCGTCACTCACGTCATCGTAGCTGACGTCGTTTGTGTTAAAAAAATTGTAGTTGCCCTGGAACAGGTAGTAGTAGAAGAGTGTCAGCAACTCGGCCTTCTGCACGACGTAGCGTCCGCGAGTAGTGACGAGGCCATTGGCCTGTGAGATACCCGGCCGTGTGAGCTCGGGCCCGAAAGTCTGTCCCGGCATGAGCTTTCCGGTCTTTGCGTCGAAGGTAACGGGCACCATCGCGGTGGGTGTCAGGGAGCCCAGACGCGTGGTACTGCCGAGCACCTTTCCCAGAAAATAGGGATAGCCCACGCTCGCGGTGGCCGTCCATCGCATGGGATCCACAATGCCCCCTCCGATGTAGTCCGCATCCGGCGTCGTTCCCCAGAGAAATGGAATCGCGTAGTCATCGAGTTCGGGCAGAACCTGTGCAGCGATCTCCTCCGTGGCCGAGTGGTCCGCCTGAATCACCGTCTTCCCGTCGGGAGAGATGCAGGTCAGGGTCCACCAATCGCAGTAGAGCCCGTCGATGGTGTTGGCGGGGGATCCGAAGCTATTGAAGTCGACGTCGGGGTTCGGAATCGCCTCTCCGGTCTCTACATAGGTAAAGTTGACACTCCCTTCGGCGTCCGAGGCATTCACGATCGTATAATCGGGGTTGAGCGTCGGGCTGGCACCGGTGAGCCCATCGATGACACGCTCCCAGGCTTTGCGGATGCCCCATCCCTTCTCGTCGCTGTAGGTGAAGTCGTATGCGATGAGCCGCGCTTGATCGGGTTTTCCCACCGGACCCGCGTAGGTGAACAAGTATCGGGCGTGCTCGGAGATGCCGGGTATCGCGGGGCGGACCGCCAGGTTGTTTGGCTGGGGCACCGTGTTGTTGGCGCTGTACGCAAGGCAAGTCAGTTCGTCGAGTTCGCCCGACTTATCCATCTCGCCGCCGCTCGCGCTGACGTAGAGCCGTGCGCGTAACGGACAATCCTCTGCCGAGAAGGGGTCGGGCTCTTTGACGACAACCGGCGAACCATCGCGACGATCCAGCCAGATGTGCCAGCCCGAAGCGAACACGTTCCCCACCAAACCGTCTTCACCCTCGTTGAAGAGGCGCAAATCGTTCGAAGCGAGCTTGTTGCCGCTGTAGTCGGAGAACCGCGAGAACCAGATGCGCTCGCCGGTATCCTGGTCCAGCTTCCAGACCCCGTAATTGTCGCCGACATAGATCGCACCCTCGTCGTCGACCATCGGGGCCTGGATCCCAGCGCTGGAGGCCACCGCGTTGCGCTGTCCCGCCTGGTCGGGAATTCCATCGCCGTCCTTGTCGTCGCCGGTCCACTCTTCGGTGCGCCAAACGACCTTGCCGTTCAGGTCGAGAGCCACGACAGTGGAGGTGCCGCCGCCGCGAGGCGAAACGGCGATGATCAGACCGTTGGGCGCTTCGGTGCTGCCGTTGGTCATCAGCGCCGATACGGGGGGCGAATTCGGCTGGGTCCAGCTGAGGTATTCGCTCTGGCCGGCAAGGCGGCGCTGCTCGAAGCTCGTGACGAGGGTCGAGCCAGAGTTCCGATTGTCACCCCACGTGCCCATGTAGGCAGACTCGATACTGCGAGGCCACACCTTTCCGTGCTCTTGAACGCCGCGATCCGAGATCCGAGTCGGTGCCCCCTCGGGGCCTGCGGAGGGCGAGAGCTTCTCGGCTTCGGAGCAGGACAGGACGAAGAACGCGAAGAGCGCGAGAGCACACAGTCGATTGGCATGGTCCATATCGAGGGTCCTTTGCTGGCGTTGGCGGCCGAGACTCTGGCAGTTTTTCTGAACAGATGCATGGGCCATAATGGTCCAGCCATGGCCGTAAAACCAAACTCAGCGCTCACGAAGAGAGAGAAGGAGGTCATCCTTGAGCTCCTCAAGGGAGGTCGCATCGCGACGATTGCGGGGCACTTCGGGATCAGTCCGCGAACGGTGAGCAACCACCTGAAGTCGTCATTCGGGAAGCTCGGCGTCCACTCTCAGGCCGAGCTGATCAAATTGGCGCGCGCCGAACCCGACCGGCTTGGACTCGAAGAGCAAACTCAAACACGTATTTCGATCCAGGACCTCGAAAAGCGCTGCGAGCAGGCGCGCGCGCGACTGGTCGCTCGGGTCGAAGCGACACGCGTCGGCCCACCGACGCTGTCACAGCTCCGCGCGGCGGTTCGAGAGGCCCTGCCCCTCGACCCCGAACGCCGCCGCGACTGGCGCAACTGGCTCGAGCTTCGCGCGCGATCGGACGCGGATGGTGAGCTTGTGGGCGATCCCCAGCAGGGCATCGAGAACTGGAGGGACCTGAATATTGGTTGGGTGAGTCGTCTTCAAGAAGCCGGCCTGGTGCGCGACGATCTCGACCCGAGCGAACTCCTCGCGGCGATCGGCGCATTGACGGTGGGCGCGGGAACACGCCTGGTCGGAAACGGAAGCAAGGCGTCGGCTGAAAAGGAGCTTCGAATGATCGACGCCTTCGTCGATTCACTTGACACCGGAGGCGGCGCCTAAGCCGGAATGGCCCAGGCGCCCCGATCAGCTCGCAGTAGGCTGTGATCTCGACAACGTTCACGAAAAAACGTCCACAAAAAAGCTGCGGGTTTTCTAGAAGCTCCAGGAGACTCGATTTGAAATGGGTAACCCACTTGGTCGTGGACTCTCTGCAAGACGTCGCTGAGCCTGCAAAAAGACTCGAAGATCTCGGATTCGAGGCGCTCTACATCTCGGAGCGAAAGCACAA
This sequence comes from Myxococcota bacterium, assembly GCA_028823175.1. GTDB lineage: Bacteria > Myxococcota_A > UBA9160 > UBA9160 > UBA4427 > JAZXM01. The sequence goes on along the minus strand of JAPKBZ010000044.1, from coordinate 23,208 downwards.
TCCCTTTATGCAGCTTTCCGTCGCCGCTACTGACACCCGTCGTATCAAGCTGGGCCGGGGATAGGACATACAAGCTGTCTTCTGGCACAACGTCCGAGTATGGGCGTTAGGGTAAATCCGCAGGGGAGCCCCGTGACGGGGAGTCCGTGCAGAATGGAGTGTGATTTTTGAGGTCACAGGGTCACAGGGTCGCAGCGTTGCGTAATGCCCACGATATGGCTAGCGATTTTGTTAATGAATGTTTCTTTTGGCGCACCATGACTAATTTATGGCGCGTATGGCTGCGATTTTCGATCAAAATCGCATCAATATTGAGCAAATGAGGTATTTTCGATCCGGGTGCAGTTAGTTCCCTTCTAAATCATCGCAGGGTAAGGGTGCGTAAAAATGCGTACGTATTAGCCCCCATTTAACGCGAATTGAAGAAGAGAAGATGCTTAAAACTGTAAAAGTCTGGACGCTGAAATGGGTCTGTGGGTCGGCGCTTGTTCTGCTCGTCGGCTTGCTTACAGCACAAGGAGCGGAGGCCAAAGATCGGGTCCCCAACTCGATTTTCTCAGACCCGGCCGTTGTCGAACTTGGGAAAGCTTTATTTTGGGACATGCAAGTCGGAAGCGGGAACGGCGCGCAATCCGCGTGTGCAACTTGTCATTATCAGGCTGGCGCCGATTCAGAAACCCGACGGGTCGTGTCCTCTACGCGTTCCGATGGGATTATTGGATCTCTAGGGGTTCGGGAAAGCCAGTTCCGCGGGATTTCGCTGCTTGAAAAGGGGGTGGCGAGTGCGACGGATGACACGAGCAAGCCTCTCGATTTCTTGATAACCGGTCGCCAAGCGCCCCCTACGGTTGAGTCCGAGTTCACGCACAACTTCTGGGACGGTCGCGCGAACAACTGTTTTAATGGTGTCGATCCGGGAGGCCAGGAGGGACAACGCGGTCTCCACCAGTGGAGCAAAGATGGGGGCGGCATCGTTCCCACTACCTTTTTGCTCTGTGATGCTTCCCAGGCGTCCCAGGCCGTAGGCCCTCCTAACAGCGATGTCGAAATGGCCGCTCGGGGTCGCACGTTCCCGGAACTGGGATACAAGATGTTGCGGGTAAAGCCTCTCGCGATGCAAACCGGCGATCTGGCTGATGAGCTGTCCACCACAACCGCTGGACACTACGACACGATGATCAACGATGCTTTCGGTGATGTCCTTGGCGAGTTCATTGGCGATGAGGCCGTCGCGGGAGTCCCTGAAATACGCGTAACCGATTCGAATGGGAACCGAACCCTCGTCGAACCTTCACTTACTGAACAGAACTTCTCGCTCTTCTGGGGTCTTTCTGTCATGGCGTATGAACTGACCCTCGAATCCTACGCTCACGTCCAGAAACCGACACGCGCTCAGAAGAAATCTTTCAAGCGCATGCGCTGCGACAGTTGCCACCTAACGGATGGAACGAGCGCGGCCCATGTCTTCACGGGCAAGAACGGAAAATCGTTCATTTCCACTGGCGTTGCCGACGCCAGTATCGACCCCGGTGTCGTGGATGACTTTGTCGGGAGGGACCCCTTCGAGGGCAACTTCAAGACAGCTCATCTTTTCAACCTGCCCCTTACGGCACCCTACTTCCACGACGGCTCTGCGGCGGACCTCTCGGAAATGCTCGATTTCTACATTCGGGGTGGCAATCGAGTTGACCAGAAAGTAAAGATCAAGAATCTCAAGGGGCGAATGAAGAAACGGGACAAGGCCAATGTCATCGCGATGCTGGAAGGCTTGACCGATCCGCGAATCGCAAAGGGATCTGGGCCCTACGCTCATCCCAGCCTGCAACTCTTCCTCGATGATGGGTCGTATTTCTGGATGCACGCGTCGGACGACCCGGAAGCCGATTCCAAAACTCCTGGGCTAAGTTACGGAGAAACGAAAACAATCGAACCATAAAGTTGCATGAGCCCAATGAGAGAGAGTAGGCATTATAAGCCCCATTTTTCGTAACGAAGCGAAGCGATCGTTTCTAGCTGAGTGAGGGGCCGGTTTAGTTTTTGGGTTCGACGTTCCGCATCCGGATGCGAGAGCGCCTGAGTTGACGACGCATAAGCGCAATGACTGCGTTGGGGCTCACACGCATCAGCGCCCAGAGAACCCACGCCATGCCGGTGATCGGGATGATGGCTTTGTTGCGTTCGACGCCACGAAGAATCCGTTTCGCGCACTCGTCTGGCGTGATCCCAAGCCACGCCGGCACGTTGTCGATTTCCTCCTGGACGTCCATGCCCACAAACTTCGAGTCCTCAAAGATCCGGGTCTTGATGTAACCCGGGCAAACCGCGCTGACCTTGACGCCGAGGTCCGCTCCTTCGACGCGAAGCGATGTCGAAAGCCCGACGACTGCATGCTTGCTTGCGACGTATGACACCGTGGACGGGAACGGTGCGAGTCCCTCGATGGAGGCGGTGTTAATGATGTGTCCGAAGCCTTGATCGACCATGATGGGATAGGCGGCGACGACGCCGTGCACGACACCATCGAGGTTGACCTTCAAAACCTTTTGCCAGTCTTCAAGCTCAACGTCACGAACTTCGCCACCGACCGCGATCCCTGCATTGTTGAAGATGTAGTCGATGCGACCATGCCGCTCATGGGTGTCGCGAACCACTGCGGCAACGGCGTCTGCATCTGTGACGTCGAGGGTGACCCCGGCGGCCTTGCCGCCTGCGGCTTCAATCTCTTTCTGCGTGGCTTCGATGCGTTCCGGGTTGATGTCGCACGCCACAACGGTGACACCCCGAGATGCGAGGGCGTGCGAGAGCCCGTGGCCGATGCCGGAGCCTGCGCCGGTCACAATTGCAACTTGCTCGTTCCACTGGGTCATGCCGTGTGTTTTCCTTATAGGTGAGGCCGAAAATTTAGCGTGTGTTGGTCTCGGTTCGTCTGCAACCATGCCACTAGGGTGTAGGACATTCAAGCTGGGTTCTGGCACAACGTCCGAGTATGGGCGCTATGTTGAATCCCTAGGGGATCGCGTGGCGGGTGTAGAATGGGCCTTTGGAATTCCTATCCGCTCAGAGCGACTGGAAACGACGAAGGAATCCGAACCGTGCGAAAGCAATATCACCTCTGGCCGTCCGACCAGGGTCTCCAGGCTTGGGACGTCGCTCGCTTGATCGAACTCTCCCGCGACCTTCCACGTCAGATGGTCCCCCTCTTGTCGATCCGGGAATTCGACGAGGTCTACTGGTTCGACGGCGAGTACCAGAAGCCCACGTGCCGCAAAGTCCTTGAACACCTGCAACTGATCCAGGAGACCGACCTCTCCTACCCGATCATCCTAGGCGCGGATGGACGCGTCATGGACGGAATGCACCGGGCCGCCAAGGCCTTCCTCGAGGGACGTTCGGAGATCGAAGCCGTCCGTTTTGCGAGCGATCCGGTGCCCGATACCGTCGGCGTTCGACCCGAGGACCTCGCCTACGACTAGCGTCGGAACGGAAACGACACCCCTCGCACCTCTCCCCGCAAATCCCCTGGGCTAGAGTTTCCGTATTCTTCCCGCCTACGGATCCCAGCTCTCTCTCGAGAACCCCCGTGTCTCTCGTTAGCCTCTTCCGGACATGGCCGGCCACGCCGTCGCCAACCCGATTCTGGGCCTCTGAACTAGTCAGACAGCCAATCCCAGATCGTCGATCCGCGCGCACAGCTCGGCAGGCAGCGGGCCCATTGCCTCGGCCTCGATGCACTGTGACAGTTCCGATCGGTTCTTGACCCCGAGGACGACTGTGTCGACCCCGTCCATGCCAAGGGCGTAGCGGTGGGCGAGCTGGGCAGGGTCCGCCCCCAGCTCGGCGCATAGCGCCCGATAAGGGGCTGCCCTTCGGTAGTCGGCGGATTCCGGATGGCTGTCCTTGAGGGAGCGATCGATCAGCGAGGTGAGTGCGCCGGCCTGAACCGCCCGGATCCCCATGACGCCAACATTGCTAGCCTTGGCCTCGGCGATGACCCTACGTGGATGCGCCGGCTCCTTGTACCTTCGCATGCCACCGGCGGAGTCGAGCAGGTTCGATACTGCCTGTACGACATCCGGCCTGACATCGTGAGCCAGTGCTCTTTGAATCGTCGAAGGAACTCCGACACCCGTAATACCCCAGGCCCCAATTCGTCCCCGCTCTTTGAGCGCCTCCAGCGCCGGCGCGACTTCGTCGACATATCGACTCCAAGGCGTGGCGAAGAGCGCGCGATGATCGTTGCTATGGGCATAGACTGCGTCGTCCTCGCAGATGTTGCTATGCAAGAAGAATAGATCGATGTGGTCGAGCTGCATGGCCGCAAGGCTCGCATCCAGGGAGGATTCAAGTAATGCGGCTGCTTTGCCTGGCGGTGGCTCTCCAAGTTGGCATTTCGAAGTAATCCGCACGTCGGCGGGCAGACTGCCTCCAAAGGCCGCGGCGATCACCCGTTCGCAGTGCAGATACATGGGGGCGGTGTCGAGCAGCGTGATCCCTGCATCGACGGCGGCAGCGACGGTTGCCACCGCTTCTTCGGGGCTCGTTTCTCCCCACACCTGGCCCAGGCCACCGCCCCCGAGTGTCAGGCGGCTGATTTCTGCAAGTGGCCCCAGGCTGGTTCTTTGCATTGGGTCGGCGCTCCCTTTGATTATTCAGCTGGCCCTCGGCCATGACTCGACGGAAGATCCGGCGACGGTGCCGCGGCCAGAGTGCAACTATCACCCAAGCGGGCTGACTACCCAAGATCCAATTCAAGGGACTCGCTGGCAAGTTTCGGGGATAGGACATTCAAGCTGGCTTTTGGCACAACGTCCGAGTATGGGCATTATATCAAATCCCTAGGGGAGCCCCGTCGCGGGCCTCTTTGGCCGCCTTCAAGCGCGCTTGGGCTGGTCCGTCAGTATTGGAAATCAAAGTAAGGAGACTGCATCGGTTCGGAGGAGGAGGAGGAGGAGGAGAAGCTTGGCTCATGCTCTCTTGTGCAACTGGGCCAGCAGCGTTTCCAGATAGAGCATCTCGGACGCTCGTAACGACATGAACGAGGTCTGGCTTTTGACTCTTCCGAAATTGCCCATGAGGTGAGGATACCGACAGATAGCCGAGAGTTTTGGGCCCAATGACAGCCAACTGAATGTCAACGATCCAGTGAATGTTCGAGCCATTGAAAGACCGCATGAGTGGCCGTTAGGCCGCGACCGAGCGCCAGTTCGAATCTGGTCTCGTGCTTCACACGAGAAAGACCGTCACGCTGAGTGTGACGGACTCGTTTCGTGTCGTGACTTTGATGTTAGTCTTGGCGTGGACCGCTTCTATGGTCGGAGCTGGGCTTGTCGGTGTCGTACGCACGATTGCGAAGGACTAACATACCAAAGGGTATTGTGACTCCTGGGGCCCGAACGTTCATCTCTGAACCTATCGACCGAGAAACTCGGGCGGGCGGCGTTCGATCGTGGCGCGGACACCTTCGCGAAAGTCCGACGTCTGTTGAAGCCGTTCTTGCTCGGCCTTCTCGTGGTCGGTGGCGGCACGGATCTCTGCGGACAAGTCACCGCGCAACGTGTCGCGGATGGATCGCACAGCGAGGGGCGCCGACTGCGCGATTTCGCTCGCAAGGCTTCGTGACAGATCTCTGACGGAGTCGGTCGTCGCGAGTCGGTCGCAGAGCCCAATGCGCAGCGCTTCGTCGCTTTTTACCCGCTGCCCGGTGTACAGCATTTCAGCCGCACGTTGCTGTCCGATGAGGCGGGGAAGGGTGACGGTGAGTCCAAAACCGTGGTGAAAGCCGAGGCGGGCAAAGTTTGCGCTGAAGCGTGCTTCAGGGCTCGCGACACGGAAGTCAGCCATGAGGGCAAGTCCCAGGCCGCCGCCTACCGCTGCCCCCTGAATTGCAGCCACCACCGGCGTGGGATTCGCGAAAAGCTTGACTGCTTCGTCGTACAGGTGGCCGGCCTCTTTATCCTTTGAAGGCGGCGGGCTACTCACATCTACGCCTGCGCAGAAGTGGCGCCCCTCCGAGCAAAGGACGATCGCCCGGCAGTGCTCGTCCTTGCTGAGCTCGTCGAATGCCTCGACCATGCTTGCAAGGAGTGCCCGGTCGAAGAAATTATTGGGCGGTCGCCTGATCTCGACAGTTGCAACATAGTCATCCGCCAGCATTACGTGGATGTCGCCGAAGACTCCGAATTCGCTCATCGGGGAAGCCCAACAAGGCTGCGAGCGATGAGCATTTTCTGAATCTGGCCGGTGCCTTCGACGATGTCCATCGCCTTCACATCGCGATAGAGCTTCTCAATGATGTGGTTGCCCGCGCCGCCCATAGTGCCGAGAAGTTCGAGCGCGAACGATGCCGACTCTTGCGCAATCTGGGCACCGAGCGCCTTAGACATCGACGCCTCGATGATGTTGGCTCTTTGTTGGTCTGCGAGCCAAGCTGCCCGCACACTCATCATCCGAGCCTTTCGGACGCGTCGTGCGATGCCCTCGATTCGGTCGCGCACTCGATCCTTCTTTGTTAGGTCATGAATCTTGGCGAAGTTGATGGCTTCGTCCAGAACGGAACGCGCCATGCCCACTGCCTGCGCCGCGATAATGGGCCGCCCGGCGTTGAAGGTCTGCATGGCTGTTTTGAAGCCTGCTTTTTTCTCATTGCGTCCCCCCGCTCCGAGTTGGTGAGCGGCCGAGACCCTGACGTTGTCGAGGGTGAACGATGTGGATTCATAGGACTTGAGGCCCATTTTCTTTTCGATCTTGAATCCGCCGAGCCCCTCCGTTCCTCGCTCGACGAAGAAGGCGCGCTGGCCCCCTCTGCCTTTAGAGGGATCCACGGTTGCTTGAACGAGAAGCCAGTCGGAGCGGGAGGCGCTGCCGATGAAGCACTTGGCGCCGTTGAGGATCCACCCGTCGCCGTCTCTCTTTGCGTTCGTCGTGAGCGCGGCCGCGTCGGAGCCCGCTCCTGGTTCTGTCATCGCGAAGCATGCCCAACGAGGACGATCGGGCTCTAGGAACGGGCCGAGGTACTTCTCTTTTTGCTCGTCGGTACCCATGCTAAGCACGCTTTGCTCGGGAAGTCCTGGGCCAGGTATGGCGTTGATGATGCCCCGGTCCCAATACGCGAGCTCTTCCATAACGAGTAGGGTGCCAACAACAGTTCTGGTCGGGGCGGGTCTTGCGGACGGTGGATTGAGCCCCTGCCATCGTGTTCGCCCCTCGCCGCGCTCGATGCAGCGTTCAAAGAATGGGTGATCGACTGGCAGCGGCGCTGCATTGCGGTCCGCCTCGAGCCCGGCCGGACGAAACTCTTTCGCTCCGAGCTCACGTGCCTCTTCGATCCTGCGTTGCACGTCAACATCGATTGAGAATTCCATTAGTTCGCTCCGTGGGTAGTGAGGGAGAGGGGGTGGGTAGAATTGACGAGCTCTCGCCCCGCCTCTTCGATGGCCGCGTCGAAGCCGCCACAAAGAAGCCCGAGTGCGCGCGCCTCTCGCATAAATTTCTCAACCGGGTAGTCGGCCATGAATCCGTGTCCGCCAAGAATCTGGACTGCATCCGGACCGACTGTTCTCGACACGTCGATGCATTCGGCCCAAGCCGAGGAAGCCTCGACGGCGGACGGGAGTCCCGCATCAACTCTCCACGCCGCTTCGTGAACTAAGAGGCGAGCGGCGTCCACCGCGATTCGCATCTCGGCGATGAGAAACGCGAGCGCTTGGTGGTGGCCTATTGGCTTGCCAAAGGCCTCACGCTCTTGGGAGTAGGCCGCTGAAAATTCGCAAGCCGCGCGCATCACCCCAATGAGAAGGGAGGCGTAGTAGAGGCGAGCGCGGCTCCTTGCTCGGGCGGCTCCCTCAGAATTGGACCACCGCGCTGCGATAGGCGCGGAACTCGCTCGGAGGTGCGAGGCGCCTGCGGCTCGGAGGCCTGCACCTCTAACGCGCTCAAGCGTGAATCCTTCGCGAAGAAGGATCGCCTCGTCACCGTTCAAGACCACAATCACATCGGCTCTGTCCGCCGCAACCCACGGAGCATCGATTGAGATCTGATCGGACACCAGGTCGACTCGGGCGTCTTCGCCCATGATGAGCAGCGCACGCGCGGTTCGTCTGGAAAGTGAGGCGACGAATTCCGACGCTGCGTCTTCGCCCGCAACTTCAAGGATGGCAGTGAATGCCGGGCCGTAGGGGTCAAGGGCGAGTGCCGCGCCGGCGTCGCCAGCCGCGAGCTCTTCATTGACAAGCACGCGAGCGACGGCTCCGAGCCCCGCACCGCCTGCCGCTTCGGGGACCTCCAGGCCCGCCAACCCGATTTCCTCCCACGAGCCCAGGAGATCTTCCGAGACCGCCCGCGAAGCCTCGGATTCTCGAAGACGGGGCGTGAGCTCGCTTTCGGCCAGCTTTCGGGCTGTTTCAACAACGAGCTCAAGATCGTCGCCAAGTTCAAAATTCATCTTTTCGGTCCTTCGCATTGTGAATACTTGACAGTTTATATACGGACATATAGTTTGTGTCAATGACGAATACAGACTCCAACGACACAGAGTCCTCGCCAGCAGCGGCACCGGCGGGCCGAACCCAGAGCGAGAGGTCAGCCGCGTCGTCTCGGGCAATGCTCGACGCGGCCGTCGAGCTCATGGTCCAGAAAGGCTCCCGCGCTTCGATGATGGAGGTGGGGCGAGCCTCGGGATTTAGTCATGGACTTGTCCTTGCGCGATTCGGGTCGAAGACCGGTCTGGTTGAGGCCGTCATTCGACATGTGCAGTTGGGATTTACGGCGCTCGTTGACCGTGGCTCAGGGGGGAACGGAGGCCTCCCTCGACTCACTGCAATCGTCAACGCGTTTTTCGATACGGCGGCTCGACCGTCAAGCGCTCAACACTGTTTTTACGTCCTAATGGGGGAAGCAGCGGGGACGGACTCACACTTCCGAGAGCACTTCGTGAAAGCGGATCAACAGCTTCGTTCCTTCGTGAAAAGAGCGTTTGAAGAAGCGATCGAAGGGGGTGAGATCAAGCCGGAAGTGTCGCCGGTCGCGATGTCTGCGCTTTTGGCTGGAATGCTACGCGGCGCATCCACACAACTCTTGCTCGACCGTAACGCCTTTGATGTCGAGGACGCGCGAGCGCAGGTTCACTTCGTGTTGCGGTCTCTCTCAGAGACGAAGTCCAAATGAGAGCAATCGGAAGAAGCGAACGGCTGCTTCGAATTCGCGGGCCAATTTGAAGGGACGGAAATGACCGATCAATCCCCACTTCTCGAAGGACTGAAAGTCCTGGACCTCGGCCGAATCTATCAAGGGCCGTGGTGCGGAAACTTGCTCGCGTTAGGCGGGGCGACCGTTATCAAAATTGAAGAGCCTTCCGGCGAACCTGCGCGGGGTCCGCATGGTGGGTCGACAGTGCCCTTTGCAATGATGAACTCGAATAAGCAGGCAGTGACGCTTGACCTCAAGAGCGAGCGGGGGCGAGAGCTCTTTTTCGATCTCGTGGCGAAGGCTGATGTGGTCATCGAAAATTTTAGTGCTGGCACGATGGAGCGCCTGGGTCTTGCTCCCGAGCTTTTGCTCGAGAAAAACCCGCGCCTCGTCTACGCGGCGGCGACCGCTTACGGAATCGATGGACCCGATCGTGATCAGCTGGGTATGGACGTCACGATTCAGGCCTATTCCGGGGTGATGAGTCTGACGGGGTTTCCGGACGCTCCCCCAGTCAAGGCGGGGGTGCCCTTTATCGACATCATGGGTGGGTCCTACCTTTACGGAGGCGTGATGACCGCTTTGTACGAGCGGGAGAAGACCGGACGAGGTCGTATCGTCGACGTTGCCATGATCGATACCGTGTATGCCACGCTGGCTTCGACGTTGGCTGGCTACTATCGCGATGGTTCGGCTTCGCGGGCTGGAAACGGGGCAGACGGCGTTACCTTGGCCCCGTACGATGTGTACCCGACGAGTGATGGATTCGTCGCTGTCATCGTCATTACTGAGAAGCATTGGGAAAAGATGTGCCAGGCGATGGGGTGCCCCGAACTCGCCATAGATCAGCGTTTCGCAAGCCACGCTCGTCGTCGGAAGAATCTCGATGAGCTGAATACGATGATTCGCGCCTGGACGACCACGCGGACACGCGGCGAAGTGAGTCGGGCTCTTCGTGATGCGAAGGTTCCCTCGGCCGCCGTACGCGATCTCGCAGAAGTAGTCGCCGATCCGCATCTTCGCGAGCGGGGCGCGATTCAGGATATAGATCACCCCCGAGTGGGGCAGATCACAGTCTCGCATAGTCCCCTGCGATTTCGCGGTGTCCCGCTCGCGCCGCTGTCGCCGAGTCGGGACCTTGGCGCAGACAACCATGAGGTATTCGGTGATTGGTTGGGACTCAGCGAGGGTGAGATAGAGAGCTTGAAAGAAGGCGGCGTGATCTAGGCGCGTTAGGCCGCGTTCGACAGCTCTAATCGAAGGCTAGGGAAGGGCAGGGACCCTCGAATAAAAGACTACCGAGAAGGGGATAGGTCACCGGTTGTGAATCCGGCTACGAGGATATCATTTTCCTCCTCGGGGAAATCAACGACGATGCAACCTTTATCGTGAAGAAACTTCTGGATGACGTATTGCGCAAAGACGCTGAGTGGGGGAACCAAAATGACAAGTAACTATAGAATTATTTGCGCACTCATCGCATGGGTGGTGGTGTTTCTTAGATATGTCGATATGTCGATCAGTGGTGAGTACAATAGTATCGGTGAAACATTGATTGCCTTTTTTGGGTATTTCACAGTTCTGACCAACATCCTGATTGCGATTGCCTTTACGGCGCCATTGCTCAAACCAGATAGAAAGTTATCTGAATTTTTCATGCGCCCAGCCGTCCGCGCAGCCCTTGCATCCAATATTCTTATTGTGGCAGTTGTTTATCATGTGTTGATCGTGAGTTCGTTCGATCCCCAGGGTTTCACTTTGATCACCACCACCGGTTTGAATACAGTCATGCCCATCCTCTACATTATCGATTGGTTGTTCTTGGCTGAGAAGCGACCGATTTCCTATAAACATCTTCCTTATTGGGGCATATATCCTGCCGTATATGGGGTGCTGACGATTATCCGTGGATCCTTAACTGCAGCGTACCCTTATTCATTTTTGAACGTAACTGACCTAGGAATCGAAAATGTAATGCTAAGTATGGTCGGATTTGTTGCGGTTTTTGTGATTGTTGGCGCTGTGTTTATCGCGGTAGCACATCTGATTTCCAACAGAACTGAAACCTAGCAGGCTATAGAAAATGCATGGCTGTTGGGGATAGGGCATACAAGCTGTCTTCTGGCACAACGTCCGAGTATGGGCGTTATGTTAAATCCCTAGGGGGCCCCGTGACGGGCTCTTGGTGCCAGCTCGGGAATGAGTCTTTGAAGATGCGAACTCGTGGCAACGACTCGTCGGATTCGGGAGATGTTGTGATTCCCGAAATCGAGGGTGGCGGTCGCACCATCACGAGCCGTGAGATCCCAGTACTGGGGTGCGTCGTGGATTGTTGCCATGATCTCCAAGTAGGTAGGCAGCAGGGCGAATCGCGGCTTGAGCCGGCCTTCTTTCATGCATGCGGGGCACCAGCTGGCCACCTCGTCTTCCGCAAAGAGATCCGTGGGAATGCTCTCTCTTGGGTACCAGTGTCTCGCGTATTCGAGGATGGGGTTGTCATCTGTCACGGGTGCGGAATCGCGAGTCGCAGCCGCCAGGGTCTCGGAATTGGCAGAAAACATTCCGAGGATTTCCATGGCTGAATTCATCTCGTAGCGAGCAAGATCAGCCTCTACGGCGGGACTCTCGGCGAGGCGGCGATCGTAGCGATCGGGATCGAATTGGATTTCGCCATCCCTCGTAGCCATCAGGATCAAATCGGCGTAAGAGGCAGCGAGCATCACTGTATCGGGGAAGACGTCGAGCATGGCGCGCACCATCGACTTCGAAATTTCGCCCGGAACTTCGCGAATCGGCAGCCACTGGGTGATCCGACCGCCGGGCTTAAGCCGGCTGCGGACGAGTTCGTAAAACTCGCGAGAATAGAGCGAAGCGACACCGGCGAAGTCGACTGGTGGCGGTTCCATCGTGATGAGGTCGTAGCGCTCGACGTCTTGCATGCGGAGATGCTGGCGACCATCGTTGATGAAGACACTGACACGATCGTCTTCGAGAACGTCGCCATTGGTGGCGGCGAAGAAGGAAGCGTGTTTGAGGACATGGCGTGAGAGGTCGACGATTTCGAGGTTCTCGATGCTTCCGTGTAGCGATGCCGAATGCAGCGTGTTTCCGACGCCGAAGCAGATCACGAGCACATCGCGAGGCTCTTCCATCTGAAGTAGGGGGATGTGGGTGAAGGCGCGCATATAGCGCTGTGCCTGGGGCGACGTGGCAGACATGCTGTGGCCGTTGGTATAGAGCGTGCGGCCGTGTTCTTCTGGGATTTCGAGAACGACAATCGATTCGAGTTCGCCCTCGCTTGCCGAGAGGAGGTAGGGATCGTGCAGATACGCGCTCAGCCTGGGGTGGTAACGAAAGCTATCCAGCACGAAGTAGTGCTGAGGGAGACCATTCCAGGCGCTGAGACCAAAGATGACGACTAGCCCGAGTGCCCCCATCGCCAGACTGAATCCGCGTTGCCCCGAGCCTTCGATCTGCGATTCGGAGGTTGGGCCGAGGGAGGAATAGAGGATCGGAATGGGCGCCAGACAGGCGCAGAGGAGAAGCAGGAAGCCGCCGGTCTTGATTCCGAGCAAGGGCAGCAGGAGGAAACCGGTCGTGAGTGATCCGGCGACCGCGCCGATCGTGTTCCCGAGATAGAGTGCGCCGGCCCGCCGCCCCACGTCCTCGCTCTGGGTCTGTACGATCGCATTGGCGACGGGATAGGAGAATCCCATGAAGAAGGCGGGGATACCGACCAGCCGAAAGATGGGATCGACGATCTGAGCCATGGCGCCGAGAAAGCGCCCGACGCCCGAGAGGCCCTCGGTCCTGAGTATGTGAAGTTCGCTGATGCCGCCACCGGCCTTGTAGAGCAAGATCGAAGCCACGGCCGAAAGAACGAAGGCGAACTGCGCGAGCACGAAGATGCGAACCGGATGCCTCCAGCGACTTGCGAGGGCACCTCCGCAGGCCGACCCCAGCCCGATGCCCACCAGGATGACCGTGAGCAGGACCGAGAAGATCACCCGGTACTGCCCCATGAAGCTGGTCAGATATCGAAACCAGAGGATCTCCATTCCCATGGCGGCGAATCCGGATAGAGCGAGTGCAATCGCGACTTGATATGCGGGCAAGGATCTTGCCTGTGCATTCGATGATGTGGATGTGGGCGGCGGATCTACCGCTGCAACGGATGCCGAACGAAGTCGCCTGAAGAGTGCGAAGGCGCCGCCGGCTGCGAGCAGGTTCAAGGCGACGGCCACGAACTGTGTTCGCAGTAATCCGAGGGCTGGGATCGCGATGAAATCCACCAGCAGGGCGCCCATTGCGGCGCCCGCCGTATTGATTGCATAGAGGAAGCCAATGCGGCGGCCCGCCTCGCCCATCTCGATCTGAACCAGGAACCGGATCAGGAGAGTGAGGGTTGCTCCCATGAGAAGCGTGATCGGGGCGATCAGGGCGATCGCGGTCAGGTAGCGGAGCAAGAGCGAAGTGGCCGAAAGCTCGAGCCAGCCCTGATCCGTCGCTGTGTAAGATGAGATGACAGAACTCCAGCCCTGGAGCCGAATCAATACGAGCCCGACTAGCAGTGCCAGGGCTCCGATCGCAGCCTCGCAGAGGCTGTAGAGGCGTAGGCCTGCTTGCTGATCCTTGGGGTTCAGACGATCAGCAAGGATGCCCGCTCCCCAACCGCCGACACCCAGTCCGAAGAGGAAGATCGCGCTCACGAGGGAAGCGGATTGCAGGGTGTTGCCGAAGACCAAACCGAATTGGCGAACCCAGATGACTTGATAGATCAGTCCCGAGAGACCCGATAGGAAGAAAACCGCGTAGACGATCCAGCCAGTCATTGCTGTACGAGGGTGCGCGGCAAATGGCCAAAAATCCAGGGGATCTCGGTTCTTTTTCGACTCGATGGGGGGAATACACGTTGGGGCTAGGACATCCAAGCTGTCTTCTGGCACAACGTCCGAGTATGGGCGTTATGTTAAGTCCCTAGGGGAACCCCCTGACGGGGCGGTCCATCCGAATCAGGAGGGTTACATCTTGAGTCTCTTCTTTGTACTGGGGGCGACGATCTTGATTGCGGCAGGCACCTGGCAGTACCTCCGGTATCTGCGGGTCCGGCGTGAGCGCCTAGAGGACCGCCAACCTTCTTTTTATCCTAGAGAGTCGTTTCACACGGTGACGTTCCTCAAGGTCGCCGACTCCCTGGGACGCGAGGGAGAGTTCGAAGCCCTTCGCCAGCTTCGCCGCGCCATCGAGGCGCCCGGTGGTGGGCGCGTGGTCTACGCCGGCCTGGTCGCGGTCAACATGGCGGCTTCGACGCGCCTCCCCAACGATTGGAGCGCACTCGTTTTGGCCCAGTATCCATCCCAAGATGGCTTTGAACGACAGCGCGAAGGCACCGAACTGGGGCAGGTGCTGGACGGCTGCGAACGCAGCTACGTGCACGGGTTCCGGCGGCCCGCAATTACCAACCTACTCATCCCCCTCGCGCTGGGCGGGCTGCGCGTGCGAGACATCCTGCTTCGCCGCAAGTCCATCCTGCCCTTCGAGCCCCTCGCTCTCGAGGACGCGGTGCCCCCCATTCAGGCCAAGCGCAAGGAGATCCTGGCCCTCGAGGACTACCGCGACATTCGCGACGACGCGATCCTGGTCGTCAACCTCATCCTGCCGGGCACGGCGGATCAACAAGCGGCCGACCGGGCCTACAGCGGAGCCATGCTGCGCGGCATGGCCGAGGGCGGATACGGGCCGATGCACATGGGGCGCGCGGTCTCGGTCGAGGGCGAGCACAACTACAAGCAGTTCGTGGCTGTCTACTATCCTGGGATCGATTACATGCACGCCATGATCGGCAGTACCTTCATCAACCGCGTAGGGCCGGGGAAACAACTCGGCGACACGCTGGCAGTCGCAACGATTCCCGTACTCGCGAAGCTCGGGGGATAGGACATTCAAGCTGTCTTCCCGCACAACGTCCGAGTATGAGCATTATGTTAAATCCCTAGGGGATCCCGTGGCGGGCTAGGCCCGCGGCCTTCATCGCGTGAAGCATCACAGCCGAGGCCGGTCATTATCCGTGCTCTTCTGCGCGGGTGAATGCGCTATTTCCGTGCCGGGGGCGGGTCGCCTGTCAGGAGTTGGGCCAGCTTTTCGTTAGACCGCGCGGCGTCGTCGAATCGCCCGGCCGCTTCGTAGATAGCGGCAAGATTGTAGTGTAGAGGTGCGAAGGTAGGGTGCTCGAGCTCGAATGCTTCGAGTGCCTCAATCAATTCACTCTGGTCCTCGTATAGAGGGATACCTATCGCCGACATCAGGAAACGCCAGGCAGGTACCTGGTTTTTGTAGTTATCGGTTCCTATCATAATCTGGTTGACTTCGTTGAAGAGCGGAAGCATGTCTTTCGGATTCGGGCCGTCCAGCGGAGCCTGGCCGGGGCTGATGGTTCCTGCCACGTAGCCCAGTGTTCGCAGGTACTCGATCTCTTCCGGTTCGAAATCGAATTCGCCATCCGGCAATTTGTAGGCGTTGGGCCCTCGCTGCTCGCGCAGTTCGGCGGCGAGCAGGGCTGCCTGCTCTAAGTTTTCTTCGTACAAATTTGTCTGCTCGAGAGCATCCGCTTCGAGATCGTAGAGTTCGGGCCGAGGTGATTCGATGTATTTCCAGCGGCCCTGATAGATCGCCGATATTGGTGCCCAGTTCCAATGGGCATATCCATAAACCGACTCGCTCAAAACCGCACGGCTAGGGCTGACTTCCCCGACCAGATCCACTCCGTCGACTTCTTCTGGTGCTGGTACCCCGAGGAGAGAAGTGATCGTCGGCACGAGATCGACCTGGGACACCCGGGTAGGTACATGAACACCCCGTGCCAACCCCTCGGTCGCGTAGAAAAGGAGCGGGATCCGGACAGTTGCCTCCTGGGCGAGCAATCCGTGTACCAGTTCCCCATGCTCGCCCAATGCCTCGCCGTGGTCCGCCGTGACCACGACCAGGGTCTCGTCCCTGCGTCTGCTGTCGGCGATCTCGACGGCCTCGAGAAGTCTTCCGAGTTGAAAATCCGTCGAGGCAATTTCAGCGTCGTAGGCGTTGCTAGTTGCGTCGACGAACTGCGCGAGCGCCTTGTAGGGCGCGTGCGGGTCGTAATAGTGGACCCAGAGAAAATAGGGGCGCTTACGATTCCGTTTCAGCCAGGAAATCGCGGCGTTGGTCGTCTTAGCCGCGGATCTCTCTGAATAGCCTGTGGAATTTCCCTTCCTGTCGGTCACGGCATTATAGCGGTCGAAGCCCTGGTCGAGACCGAACTTTGCATCGAGTACGAAAGCCGAGACGAAGGCGGCTGTGCCATAGCCCTCGGATTTGAGAATTTCGGCCAGGGTCGGGATCGATTGAGGCAGGGCTTGTCGCGAATTGACGCGAGCCCCGTGGCGATGGGGATAGAGGCCGGTCAGGATCGAAGCATGAGCCGGCAGCGTCGTCGAGGTGGTAGCGATCGCATTGCTGAATACGATCCCATCCGTGGCGAGCCGATCTAGATTCCTGGTCTGGACTTCGTCGTTGCCATAGAACCCGACCCGGTCCGGCCGTGTCGTGTCGAAGGTGACAAGCAGGAGGTTGTGACCACGCAAATCGCCAGGGCGGGCCGGGATAGAGTTACTGGTCGAGAAAGTTTCAGCCAGCGTGAGCGCCTGGAAGGGAATTTTGAGCCACAGGAGCCCGGAGACAAGGTCCACAGCATAAAAACAGAGACTGGCCAGCAGGACGCCGATTGAAGCCATCCTGAGCCAGTCCTCCCACCCCTTTTTACGCCCTCTGGCCATCGCTTCAGGATGCGGGTTGCGGGTCGGAAATACCAGCCAATTTTCTACAAAATCGAGGCGGTTTTCCAAGGACAGGCACGCCGTCCGGGGCCCGGCGGTCTCCACGGAAGGGGCGTATTCTCGCCTTCAGCCCAGCCCAGTCATTCGGCGGAGCGCAGGCGCTTAGGGTATTCCGCCACGCGGTTTCGGCCACAGCGGCGTACGACTCTCGGCGTCAGACGAGTGGAGAAGCGCCAAGCTGTGCATTCGTAAAAAGGACCGACAACTCAAAGATGCGTCAGCTAGGCAGTTTCATTGCCCATCCCGCTTCAGGCGTTGTTCCGCAGCACCTGGCCGGCTCGCTCGCCGGTCAACTCGCCCTCGAACACGATGACCCTCCCATTGCAGATCGTCGCCCGGTAGCCCCGCGACTTCTGAATCAAGCGCGGCACGCCACCTGGGAAGTCGTTCACCAACGCGGGCTGCCCCTCCGCGACGGCGTCTGTGTCGATCACGTTGACATCGGCTCGCATGCCGACCGCCAGCGTGCCTCGATCGCTAAAGCCTAGAATGCGGGCCTGTGCGCTCGTCAGCAACCGAACCGTTTCGGCCAAACTAAAGGTGCCCTTCTCGCGATGCCAATGCGAAAGCATGAAGGTCGACCAGCCGGCGGGGGATAGGACATACAAGCTGCCTTCCCGCACAACGTCCGAGTATGGGCATTATGTTAAGTCCCTAGGGGAGCCCCGTGACGGGAGAGCCGCCCCGGCAACCAGAATTGCCATCAGGAGCAATCGTCCCAGCCCCCCGAGCAGCGGGATCGGAACTCCCTGATCCCCGTCCTCCAGTCGGTCGATCCTCCAGACCTGGTTCACATCGCTGCTCGAAGACGCCTCCACGCCAATGGGGTCTCCCGCCGCGGGTCCACCCGCCGAGGGCTGCAGGGCTAGGTAGAAGCCGGAATCGGCGTGACGAATTCGGGCGAACTCGCTGCCCTCGACTTCTTCCACCACCCACTCGGCGGCCGCCGGGTTGTTGGGACCCTGGCCGGTCCGCAAGACCGCCGGGTCGCCCTGGGCTGGAGATGCTTGCGCGGGGACGAGGTAGAGCCAGAGGCCATCATCTCGAGCCGCCCGGTTGATGATGATTACTCGGCCGCCGGACACCTCCTGCAAATGCCAGGCGGTGTCCGTCATGGAGAGATTGGCGACCACCTGCACCGCATCGCCTTCGCTCCACGCACCGTCCAGTCCGTCGACACCCGCCGCCGCGAACCCACCGAGTCGCGTTCCCAGACGGACAAGACGGTTTTCTCCGAACGTTCGAGTGACGTTGTTAGAACTGACATTATTCGAATGGATGGAAATCCCGTACTCGCCTCCCGCATGTGAAATGAAGGAACCTCCGTTGAAAGCCGCATAGTTGCCGAAAATTTGGCCGTTGGACGAATTCGGCGGATTTCCGCCCTGGTCGTCGGCGTCGAGCAAAATCGCGTGCCGCCGTTTGTTCGCGAATACGTTGTTCTGCAGCACGAAAGTATCGACCTCGGTGACATTGATGCCGTCGTCGCTGACACCTTGAAAGGAGCAGCCCTCGACCCACAGGTCGGTACTTCGCTTGATATGCAGCCCATCGCCGTTGGTCGAACGCCAATGGCCCGGCCGGATCGCCACCCGGCTGTCGATCACCGAGAGCCCGGTAGTCGTGCTGGAGTTGACGAACATGGCCGATGCCGCGTAGGCGGTGACGTCTCGAATCTCGATATTCAGGGAGTTACGGATATGCAGGCTATTCCCGCCCTCCCTGTAGTGGTAGGTAAAGCGATCGCCCACGGCGAAGTCGGCGGCGATGGTGCTCCCTGCCGCCGTGATGACGAAATCGTAGACATCGGGATCCGAGCCTGTCAGGCTCACCGCGGAGGCTTCGTAGAAACTCGCTGAACCTTCCTTGGGACGCCCCGGAATCTGGGGGTCGAGCAGCCAGCCCCAATGCCGAATACTGCCTGGAGAGGGGTTCTCGGGTGGGAAGAGCAACGGGCTGAGGCCCCTGACCAATTGCACGGTCACGACGCTTCCATTCACCGCCTCGACGAAGCCGTCCATGTAGGGAAGAGGATCACGGTCGAAGTCCAGGCCCTCCACGAGAACGTTCTGGGAAGCGTGAATACCCAGGGTCTGCCGTAGCAGTTGCCGATGAACGATCGTCGCCCCGTTTCCCACGAAGTGAAGCCAGTCCGAGTTCCGGTCCAGCTGGCGCACGATCAGCGCAAACGAAGTGTCATTGGGCTTGACCGAATCCAGGTGGTAGGTGCCTCCAGGCTCGAAAACCACCGATGCCGGCCCCGCCCCCACGTTGGCGGAATCCTCGAGCCACATCATGGCGGCATCGATGGCGGCCTGAATCCCGGGCCGATCGTCGTCACCCGCAAAGAAGCCCGTGGCATTGCCCGGATTTCCGCCATGGACGAAGAAGAGAGGCGGCGGGGGAGTCTGAGCCGAGGCCGAGAACGAAAGTATCAAGCCAGCCAGGAGGGCTACCAGAGCACGGAAGCCCAGCCGGCGGTTCTCATGCACTGGAAGGCACATAGAATTGAATCTCCAACCCCCTCCTCATTCTACCATCGCCTGCCCAGCAGCGACCGACAAAGCCGGCGCTTATTCCTCACGACTCGGAATCGCCTTGAGCCCGTCACGGGACCCCCTAGGGATTTAGGGGATAGGAAATTCAAGCGGCCTTCCCGCACAACGTCCGAGCACGGGGATAGGACATAGAAGCTGGGTTCGGGCACAACGTTCGAGCCTGGGCGTTATGTTAAATCCCTAGGGGATCCCGTGGCGGGGGGGCATGTTCGCGCTTTGGCGAGAGCCCGCGGTCTGCGAGTACTCGGGACAGGCGATCGATGCCAAGGGTCGGCTCCTTGAGTTGCCTGCGGCATCGCCCGCAACGAGTGATCGGTTGCTCGAATTTTGCCTGGACCGCGCTCAGATGGGGACCGGGTTTCGGTGGGCCGCGATGCTCGAAGAGGGATCCACCTTCATCGGTGCGGTTGGCTTCAACTCGCTCGGCGCATGTGTCGAGTATGCGTATCACTTCGACCCGCGGTATTGGGGGGCAGGCCTCGCAGCGGAGGCCTCTCTCGTCGCACTCTCGTGGCGGAGCGCCTCGGCTTCTGGGTCGTGAGCGGAGCGGAAGGCCTGAGTCGCGCCTGAGTCGCTATGTGCTGACGCGTGCAGAACATCTCGGGTGAGCGTGGATCGCAGGCCTTCGGGTCTCGACTGGCGCGGAAGACGGGCAAGCAAGGGGAGTCGATGCATGGAGTCCTCGTCGCCCGGTAGAGCATAGGAAAGGGAAGAACCCCATCGAACTCACGCGGCGGTCCAGCGGTCTCAAATTTTCGCCAAATCGGCATGACGACCGAATCCACGGGGTTGGGGGGACCGGCCTTCACCCCCGATGGCCCCGGGCGCCTCGAATTCGTCGCCCCGTTGGTAATCCCTGCGAAGAGCGCCCATCGCGCCCCTGGGCCGATCGGGCCCGAACCCGATAGCATGGGCCAGGCTCCAGGCCCCGCTGAGCCGACTACCGGAGCACGGAAAACGATGGAACGCCACGAGAAAGCCCGCAAGGGCATCGCCCCTATCCTCGGGTCCTGCCTGCTCCTGCTCGCCCTTCTCGCGCTCGTCGGCTGCGCCGAGCGCGAGGCGCCCGAGCCGGCCCCTTCCGGCGAGGTCGGGGAGACGACCCCTGCGCCACCCCGAGCCATTCGCCTGGACCTCGTTGCCGATCTGCCGGGGGCCTGGTTTGGCCAGGGCAGCGCCGAAGGGGTGCTCGACCGAGACCGGGAGGCGCGTTTCACCCAGGGGTGGCACGCGGTCCAGAACGAAACTCCCGAGCAGGCCTTCATCTGGTCCCGGGGAAAGCGCTCCGTGATCGAGATCACCGTCCTCGAGCCCGAGAACCGGGTGCTCGAAATCGACATCGAGCCCTCGATGGCCGAAGAGGAGTTGCCCCACCAGAGCGTCCGAATTTTCTGGAACAGCCACGACCTCGGTCGCTTCGCCCTGGATTGGAAGCGCCAGACCCTGACTGTCGATCTCCCTGCCGAGGTCCAGGCCACTGGACTCAACCGCCTGACTTTCAGTCCCCTCTACTACTGGATCAGCCCCTCGACGAGCCAGACCGCGCTGGACTCCAGGCCCATCGCCTTCAAGCTGCACGGCGTTCGCTTCTCCGGGGCCAACTCGACCGCTTCCGCGGGCACCGCCCTGGCCGAAGTTGAAGTGGAAGGCAATCAAATCAGGCAACCCGCCGACTCGATGATCGCTTGGCACTACAAGCTTCCGGACGACGCCAAGCTTCACGTGGGCCTGAAATGGGATCTGCCTGCTGAATCCGGGACCCCCCTCTGGCAATGGGTGGCGCGCGACGCCCAGGGAGAGGAGAGCATTCTCGCCGAATTCTCTCCCATCGGCGCCGGGGAAAAGGCCATGGCCATCGACCTCTCGCGCTACGCGGGGCAGATGCTCGGACTCCAGAGCGTCCTCCGATCCTCCTCGGCGGACAAAACCAGCGTGTCGATCATTCTCGATGCGCCCTATATCGAGGGGACCGAGCCCGGTGTGCCGCCGGTCCATTCTCCCCAGCACCCCTACAACGTGCTGCTCGTCCTTTTCGACACGCTCCGGTCGGACCACCTCGAACCCTACGGGGGCACCACTGTCCGGACTCCCGCCCTGAAGCAATTTGCCTCGACGGGCTTCACCTTCGAGCAGGCGCACTCGAACGCTTCATGGACGCGTCCTTCCATCGCTTCACTCTGGACTGGGCTGCATCCCTCGGCCCATCAACTCGGGGGCAAAGCCAAGGTCCTGTCTGAATACCTGCCCTACCTGCCTGAAATCCTGGCACAGGCCGGCTACCTGACCGTCGCAGTCTCCAATAATGCCTTCTTTTCGCAGGCCTACGGCTTCGGCCGCGGCTTCTCGAAATTAGTCGAGTACTACGAGTCCAGGGCGAGGGTCCTAGAAGAAATCCCTTCCGCCGAAGACCAGGCCGACAGGGTTTGGCAGCAGTTTTTCGCTCCCGCCTTCGAGAACGAGGAAGACAGGCCCGTGCTCGCGCTGCTTCATGAGATCGATCCCCATTCCCCCTACGAGGCCCCGGCTTCCTATCTGGCCCCCTACGCGATCGAGTACTCGGGGAATATCGATGGCTGGCGCCCGAGCTTCAGCGAGCACCTCCTTGTCCTCAGAGCGATCAACGACCACGGTGACTGGCTCGCTCCCGAGGATAAGGAGCAGCTGCGTTCGCTCTACAAGGCCGAGGTCAGTTTCGTCGACGAGTATTTCGGGGCCCTGCTTGATCGACTCGAAGAATCGGGGCGGCGCGACAGCACCGTCGTGGTCCTCCTCTCGGATCACGGCGAGCAATTATTCGATCATGGGTTGTGGGGTCACGGAAGATCCGTCTACCAGGAAGAGCTCAGAATCCCCTTGATCTTTTCCCTCCCCGGAGTCATTCCCGAGGGCGGGCGGAGCGTGGCCCTGGTCCAGGGCGTCGATATCCTTCCAACGCTTCTCGACCTCCTGGGCATCCCGAAACCAGAGATCATGTCGGGCCAGAGCCTTCTCCCCGTCATTCTCGGCCCAGCCGGCAGCCCCGGCCCGGAAGTCCCCATCTACTCGTGGTCCAACGTCAGTATCCCGAAACAAGGCAGGGTCTATTTTGGCTCGGAGAAACTCGTCTCGGTGCGATTGGGACGCTGGAAGCTGGCGAGAACCACCCGCAAGCGGACGACCCCCCATCACACGTATCAGCTCTTCGACCTCGAAAAGGATGCCGGAGAGCAAAACGATATCTGGTTCCGGCAGACCGTAGTGGGCCACACCCTCAGGCAATTGCTCGAGAACAAAATCCGCCGGGACGAGGGAATCGTCGACCCCTCGCCCCTCACGGAACCCATCGACGAAGAGGTGGAGCAGAACCTTCGCGCCCTGGGCTACATCGAATAGGCCCAGGCACCCCGCACGCGAGGCCTCAGAGACCGCTGCTAGCCGACCTCGCCGTCCACCGTCTCTACCTTGTCGAACAAGGACGTGGACGGCTATTGCTGTCTGGAGCCGGCCTTTTGGGATGCTGGCGGGATAGGACATAGAAGCTGGGTTCCGGCACAAACTCCGAATATGGGCGTTATGTAAAATTCCTAGGGGAGCCCGTGGCGGGGCGATTTTAAGCTGCG